>NZ_JBFUFK010000058.1:0-39253 GCF_056403475.1 Rhizobium sp. P2_G9
AACCCGCCGAACCAGAATAAGCAAACCCAAGCGTCGGGCCGGGAGAACTATAAGCCTGACGACTTCAACCGCTCCAACCGCCCGGTGCGGACCCGCATGCCGGGTGGTGTGGGAGGGGCGGAGCTGATTGGCTCCCCCCTATCCCGATTCAGGACTTCACTCGATGGCGGTGATCTTGGAGCCGTTCAGAAATTTGGCCGGCTCGAAACCACGGGCAAGCGCCATCGGCACCATCATCAGCTGGATGGGGACGATTTCCAGCACCGGCAGCAGGCCCTCGGCGACGGTGGGTAGCGGGAAGGGCAGGATCGACGCGACCGCCAGGGTCACGGCATCTTCGGGCTCGATGATCAGGCAGCGCCCGCCGAAAGCGGCGATATCGGCGGCGGTCTTGCGGTTGAGCTCCTGTGTCGAGCCATTGCCCATGAACATGATCGCGCGAAACCCCTCACGAACCAGTTCGAGCGGTCCATGGCGGAACTGACCGCCGCTCAACGCCGTCGTCGAAGCCTTGGCGGCCTCCGCCGTCACCAGTGCCGCCATGGCCGCACTGCCATAGCTGGCGCCGCGGCCGATGAACATGATCGGCGCATCATGGCCGACGAAATCGGCGAGGCGGGCGGCTTGGGCCTCCGCCCGCGGCAGGAGGCTAGAAAGCGCATCGGAGAGTGCGGCGATCTCGGCCGGCAGTGTGTTGCCGCGGCCGATGAGCACTTCTTCGAGCATATAAAGCGCTGTGAGACCGGCTGTATAGGTCTTGGTCGAGACCGTCTGCTCGGGACCGACTTCGGTGGCGATCGAAAACTTCGCCCAGCGGGTCATCGAATTGTCCGGCGTGTTGGTGATGCTCACCCGCATGCTGCTATGGCCGTCGATCTCGGCCATGCGCCGCAGTTCGACGCTTTCGCCGGACTGGGTGACGGCAATGATCAGCGTGCCCTCGCGCAACAGGCCCGGCGCCTGCTGGATGAGTTCCGATGTATCCCAGAGCGAGACCGGAACCGGCAGGCTCTGGCTGAGCCTCAGCCACGAGCCATAGGCGCTGTAGAGCGAGCCGCCCATGCCGGTAATGACGACATGGCGGATCTGCCCGCCCTGGATCAGCTGGCGGATATCGCCGRCACGCTCGAAGAAGTCATCGGTGAGCAGCCGGGTCAGGCGGCGGATGGCCTCGGGCTGTTCGGCGATTTCGTCGAGATAGGATTGGGACATGGGCTCCTCCATCGGCGGCGTCTTGCAATGGTGAGACGAAAGGCCGTGGTGGGCACCGGGTCAAGGGAAAATGGTCCCGTGTGGTGCGTTTTTCGCGACGGCTATGCATGGGTGCGCTGTTCGCTTGACCTGCCAACACCCGCGGCTTGCTCATTTTCATCTGCTATACTAGAATTGCGAAAATAGTATAGGAACAGGCATGAAACAAATCGACCTCATGTTCCGGACGATGATTGCGGAGTTGCAGCAGCGGACATTCGATGCGCAATGGATGGCAGATTTCCCGCCTTCGGGACGGTTCATTCGGGTCGTGGTCGATCATCGCGCTTATTGGTATTTTGATCAACCCGATGGAAAGGGCGGACAGAAGCGGCACTATGTCGGGCCTGTCGATAATCCCGAAATCTCAGCGCGCGTGGAAGAGTTCAGGGAGATTAAGGACGATTATAAAAGCCGCCGCAGGATCGTTTCGGCATTGACGCGAGAAGCTGGGTTGAGCGCGCCGGAAAGGTTCACGGGCGATGTGGTCGAGGCGTTCGCCAATGCCGGCCTCTTCCGACTGCGCGGCGTGCTCGTCGGTACGGTCGCCTTTCAATGCTACGCGACCCTTCTTGGCGTCCGCTTGCCCGCTGCCGCGGTCATGACGGGCGACGCGGATCTGGCCAAGGACCATGCAATCTCTGCCGAAGTTGAGGATTCTCTTCCTCCCATCCTCGATCTCCTGCAACTGGTCGATCCGACTTTTCGTGCGCTACCGCATTTGAGTGGCTCGCCCCGATCGAATGCCTTTCGAAATGCAAGCGGTTATCGGGTGGAGTTTCTGACGACAAATCGAGGATCCGACGACTATGCAGACGAACCGGCACCCATGCCTGCGCTTGGTGGTGCCGGCGCTGAACCGCTGCGGTTCATGGATTTTTTGCTGCGGGACCCGGTGCGAACGATCCTCTTGCATGGCGCTGGCGTTTCAGTTGTCGTCCCCGCGCCCGAACGGTTTGCAGTTCACAAGCTGATCGTCGCCAGCCGCCGCCCTGATGATGCCGGCGGCAGGGCAAAACGGGACAAGGATATCCGGCAAGCGGAACTGCTTTTCGAAGCGATAAGAGATACGGGCGGTAGCCGCGATCTCACCGATGCTTTTCGTGAGGCATGGGAGCGGGGGTCGGCCTGGAGAGCCGCACTCGACACTGCGGCCGATTTGCTGTCGCAAACGGGCAGGGTGGCGGTCATGCCCTACTATGAGACAGTGGCGAAGGGCTGACGTCCGCCGCGCTTGCCGCGTTCAGCAATTGGCCCGGAAGAATTTTAGGCGATGGGACGCCTCTTCAACCAACGACGACACGCGCGCGACCGCCGATCGGCTGCGCGTGTCATGTACGCGGCGTTGCGCGTCATTCCGCCGGCTTTAGCGTCACCGTCGTGCTCGCAGCCGCGACATTCAGGCCGATCTGGCCGGTAATGCTCAGCGGCTGGAGCTGGATCGATCCGCGCGTGCCGCCGAGCAGCACATTGGCGCCGATGCCGGCGCCAAGGGTCGCTTCCGCCGAGGCGCCGACATAAATGCCACCCAGGGAACCATGGTGATAGCCGGCGGTCGGCGCGAAGACCGCCCAGACGATGCGGCCCTGGCTGGTATAGCCGAGATCGACCCCGAGTTTCTTGATGTAGCCGGTATAGTTGTCGCTGCGATGATTGCTGGAACGGAAGACGCAGTTCAATTCCTTTGCCGAGCCGAGCAGATAGCCGCCGCCTTCGCCGACATCGCAGGCAAGCATGCCGATACGGACGCCGCCGCGATGGTCTTCTTCATAAACGATCCTGTCGGCCGAATAACCGGTGGATGCGTAGATGGTTGCAAGGCATGTCGCGGCGAGCGCCGCTGCAAGAGCATTCTTCATAGTCATGTCCTTCTCAGAGCAGGCCAATAACGCCGCAGAACTGGTTTTGGTTCTATCACGCATGGTCACTGCCGGTTAGAGATCGAGAGCGCCATGGCGAACCGGATCAAGAGACGCAAACAATCCCGTTGCCGGAACGTGTGCCGGTCGAGAATAAGAACAACATCTGGACTTGATTGCGACCAAGCCCGAACTTGTATCCTGATGCAGGTCGTGGTGCGTTCCGGTGGCATGACGCAATCCGAAGGCGATCGAAAATGGGTTAATAGACAAGGTAAACAATGCCTTTGCGAATATGCTTAACCGCAGGTTAACCACTCCTTGGCATAGTTCTTCCATCGATCGTGCCGGTTCGCGCCGGTTTCCTGGAAGGACGTGCCATGACTGTTCGCAAGATTCTCGCCGCAGCACTCGCGCTGGGCCTGGCCACGCCGGCGCTTGCTTTCGACAATCCGCCGCCGGTAGACGACGTGCCGGAGATCACCACGATCGACACGGCGACCGGCTGGTATATCCGCGGCGATCTCGGCTACAACGCGACGGTGGATTTCAGCAAGCCGACAGTGAAGACCTACAAGCCGGCGGCCAACACCTATACGGCGCAGAAATTCGACAGCCAGCGCTTCAGCGGCGACTATTCGCTCAATGCCGGCGCCGGCTACCAGTTCAACGATTGGCTGCGGTCGGACCTGACGCTCGACTATTTCAAGGGCTCGCTCGACGGCAAGTCGACGAATGCAAAGCCCTGCGGCCTGCAAGGGGCGGGAACCCATTGCGGCAACGGCTACCAGCAGGACATCTATTCGCTCGGCCTGATGGCCAACGGCTATGTCGATCTCGGCACCTATTGGGGACTGACGCCCTATCTCGGCGCCGGCGCCGGCATGACCAATGTCGATTACAGCAAGCTCACCGTATCGAAATATTGCATCGACGGCGGCGGCAAGTGCGACAAGGGTGTCGACTATAAGGATGCGCGCTATGGCGGCCTCGAAAGCTGGCGCTTCAGCTATGCGCTGACCGCCGGTGTCTCCTACGACATCGCCACCAATATGAAGCTCGACCTCAGCTACCGCTATTCCGACGTCGCCGGCGGCGACATGGTCGACTGGAGCGCGTCCGACAAGAGCAATGGCGCCACCGGAATCAAGGGCACTGATGGCGGCTTTTCACGCCAGGAAATCCGCGCCGGTCTGCGGGTGACGGGCTGGTAAGCATCTGAAATCATTTCTTATTGCAGAAGGCGGGCGAGAGCCCGCCTTCTGCATTTGTATGCCTGCGGCAAAATATCCCCTGTTTGCGCCACTTGTCGCTTGACTTGAATCGACCCCTCCCATATTCACGGCGGCGGGACACCTCTCCCCAACGAGAGGCCATATACCTGGAAGGGTAGTTTATCATGGTAGAACTCGCAGCACCTGTCGCTCGTCCGGCAAACACGCACTTCTCCTCCGGCCCCTGCTCGAAGCGCCCCAATTGGTCGCTCGACGTGCTCAAAGACGCAGCGCTTGGCCGCTCYCATCGCTCCAAACTCGGCAAGAACAAGCTCAAGCAGGCCATCGACCTGACGCGTGACGTTTTGCAAGTGCCGGCCGACTATCGCATCGGCATCGTGCCCGCGTCCGACACCGGCGCCGTCGAAATGGCGCTCTGGTCGCTGCTCGGCGCCCGTGGCGTCGATATGGTCGCCTGGGAAAGCTTTGGTTCGGGCTGGGTGTCCGATGTCGTCAAGGAGCTCAAGCTCGCAGACGTCAGAAAATTCAATGCCGATTACGGCAAGCTGCCCGACCTTTCCGCTGTTGATTTCGACCGCGACGTGGTCTTCACTTGGAACGGCACGACCTCCGGCGTGCGCGTCGCCAACGCCGATTTCATCCCGGCCGACCGCAAGGGCCTGACCATTTGCGACGCGACATCGGCTGCTTTCGCGCAGAATCTCGACTTCGCCAAGCTCGATGTCGTTACCTTCTCCTGGCAGAAGGTGCTCGGCGGCGAGGGCGCACATGGCGTGCTGATCCTCAGCCCCCGCGCCGTCGAACGGCTGGAAACCTATGAGCCGGCCTGGCCGCTGCCGAAGATTTTCCGCATGGCCAAGGGTGGGAAACTCAGCGAAGGCATCTTCCAGGGCGAGACGATCAATACGCCGTCGATGCTCTGCGTCGAGGACTATATCGATGCGCTTCTTTGGGCGAAGTCGCTCGGCGGCCTTGCAGCGCTGATGGCCCGTGCCGACGCCAATGCCAAGGTCCTGTTCGATTTCTGCGACGCCAATCCCTGGCTGGCCAACCTGGCTGAAAAGCCGGAAACGCGCTCCAACACCTCCGTCTGCCTGAAGATCGTCGATCCGGCCGTGACTGCG
Organism: Rhizobium sp. P2_G9; assembly: GCF_056403475.1. Classification (NCBI taxonomy): domain Bacteria; kingdom Pseudomonadati; phylum Pseudomonadota; class Alphaproteobacteria; order Hyphomicrobiales; family Rhizobiaceae; genus Rhizobium; species Rhizobium sp. P2_G9. The sequence goes on from NZ_JBFUFK010000058.1 coordinate 5,470, forward strand.
CTCGACGCCGCCGGCCAGGAAGAGTTTGCCAAGGGCGTGGTCGCCATCCTGGAAAAGGAGGGCGTCGCCGTCGATATCGGCGCCTATCGCGATGCTCCCTCGGGCCTGCGCATCTGGTGCGGCGCCACGATCGACACCGCCGATCTCCAGGCGCTTGCCCCGTGGCTGACCTTCGCCTTCGAAAAGCAGAAGGCGACGCTGCATGCCAAGGCTGCCTGATTAGGCCCGACTGATTGCATGACCCTTCCGTGACATGCGGAAGGGCTCCCCAATTCTCAGACATAACTTCTTTTCAGGAGGCCTTCATGGCACCGCGCGTTCTCGTATCCGACGAACTTTCGGAAACCGCTGTCCAGATCTTTCGCGATCGCGGCGTAGAGGTCGATTTCCAGCCGAAACTCGGCAAGGACAAAGACAAACTGCAGGAAATCATCGGCAATTATGACGGCCTGGCGATCCGCTCCGCCACCAAGGCGACGGAAAAGCTGATTGCCGGCGCTGCCAATCTCAAAGTCATCGGCCGCGCCGGCATCGGCGTCGACAATGTCGATATCCCGGCCGCCTCGCGCCGCGGCATCATCGTGATGAACACGCCATTCGGCAATTCGATCACCACGGCCGAACACGCCATCGCACTGATGTTCGCCGTCGCCCGCCAGTTGCCCGCCGCCGACTCCTCGACCCAGGCCGGCAAATGGGAAAAGTCGAAATTCATGGGCGTCGAGATCACCGGCAAGACGTTGGGCGTCATCGGCGCCGGCAATATCGGCTCGATCGTCTGCGCCCGGGCACTCGGCCTCAGGATGCATGTTCTGGCCTATGATCCCTTCCTGTCGGCCGAACGGGCGCAGGAAATGGGCGTCATCAAGGTCGAGCTCGACGATCTCCTGGCGCGCGCGGACTTCATCACGCTGCATGTGCCGATGACCGACAAGACGCGCGGCATTCTCAATGCCGAGGCGCTCGCCAAGACCAAGCCCGGCGTGCGCATCATCAATTGCGCCCGCGGCGGCCTGGTCGATGAGGCAGCCCTTGCCGAAGCGATCAAGTCCGGCCATGTCGCCGGCGCCGGCTTCGACGTGTTCGAGGTTGAGCCCGCCACCGAAAGCCCGCTCTTCGGCCTGCCGAACGTCGTCTGCACACCGCATCTCGGTGCCTCTACCACGGAAGCGCAGGAAAATGTGGCCCTGCAGGTGGCCGAGCAAATGTCGGACTATCTGATCAAGGGCGCGGTATCGAACGCCATCAACATGCCGTCGATCACGGCGGAAGAAGCGCCGATCCTGAAACCCTTCATCAAGCTCGCCGATGTGCTCGGCGCCTTTGTCGGCCAGGTCACCGAGGATGCGATCAAGGAAATCGAGATTCTTTATGATGGCGCCACCGCCAACATGAACACCAAGGCGCTGACCTCGGCGCTGCTCGCTGGCCTGATCCGGCCGCTGGTGGCCGATGTCAACATGGTCTCGGCGCCTGTGATGATCAAGGAAAAGGGTGTCATCCTCTCGGAAGTCAAGCGCGACAAGTCGGGCGTCTATGACGGCTATATCAAGCTGACGGTGAAGACCGACACGATGACCCGCTCGATCGCCGGCACGGTGTTCTCCGACGGCAAGCCGCGCTTCATCCAGATCAAGGGCATCAACATGGACGCCGATGTCGGCGCCAACATGATCTACATCACCAATACCGACGTGCCCGGCATGATCGGCTATATGGGCACCACGCTCGGCGAAGGCGGCGTCAACATCGCCAACTTCCAGCTCGGCCGCGACCGCCAGGGCGGCGACGCCATCGCGCTGCTCTATGTCGATGAGCCGGTGAAGGACGAGGTGCTGGCCAAGCTGACGGCGAATCCGGCGGTCCGCCAGGCCAAGGCGCTGGCGTTTAATGTCGATACATATTGAGAGGGTTGTCTCAAATAAAAAAAAGGCGCGGCGGGATGGCCGCGCTTTTTTGTATTTGGGGAATGGCCAGGCCGATTCTCAGTGCAGGGGCGCGCGTAGACAATTCCGCCTGATGATCTCCGTTTCCGCGACCAGTTCGCGCAAGGTCGGCTCGGTCGCATTGCCGAAGCGGGAGATCATGACGTCGCAGGCGGTAACCGCGTCTACGGTAAACCCGATTTCGCCGAGCGTCCTTGCCTTATATTGGAGCGCCGTGGCGACGTTTTCGCGCAGGGCCAAGTCTTGCGCCGTGCCAAAGCGGGTGACGACCTCCTCAAACGGGGCGATCGCGTCGCCACCGCGTTGAAGTATGTTGAACGACACGCCCTTGCCGATGAGTGCCTTGGCGACCGATTCGCGCAAGAGCGGTTCTGACGCATCGGAGAAGCGCGTCACGACATCGTCATAGACGGCGATCGCATCGTCGATGCGCCCGAGATCGCGGAGGTCGTAACTCTTGTTGATCAAGGCCTTGGCAATTTCTCTCTGCATGAACAATTCCGTCGACGTGCCGATCCGGGCGAGGACATCGTCGTAGACAGCGATCGCATCTTTGCTGCGCCCAAGCTCGCTGAGCGTGGTCCCCTTGTTGACGAGGGCTCTGGCAGTTTGTTCGCGCAAGGGCAATTCAGCCGCGGTGCCGAAGCGGGTGAGGACCTCGTTGAACGCCGCAATCGCCTCCTCGCCGCGCCCGCGCCCGTCGAGTGTGGTCCCCTTGTTCACAAGCGCCTTGGCCACCTTTTCGCGCAGAGGCAATTCGGTTGCCGCGCCAAAGCGGGTGAGGATGTCATTGCACACAGCAATCTCGTCGTCACTGCGCCCGAGCGCGCTGACCCGTGCTCCCTTGTTGAAAAGTGCCATGGCGACCTGTTTGCGCAGTGGCAATTCGGTGGCCGCGCCGAAGCGGGCAACGACGTGATCGTAGACGGCGATCGCAGCGTCGCTGCGCCCGAGCTCACCGAGCTCGTCTCCCTTGTTCACCAGCGCCATGGCGACCTGTTCGCGCAGGGGCACCTCGATCTCAGTGCCGAAGCGGGCGACGATGTCGTCATAGACGGCGATCGCGCCGGCATGGCGACCCAGTTCGGCGAGCATCGCTCCCTTGTTCAACATCGCCTTGGCAACTTCCTCGCATATGGACAATGCGGTTTCGCTGCCGAAGCGGTCGATAACATCGTCGTATACAGCAATCGCAGCCTCGGTTTGCCCGAGCAAGGTATGCCGGATCCCCTTGTTCATGAGCGCCGTGGCGGCTGTTGCGCGCAGGGTCGATTCCGTCGCTGCACCGAAGCGGGCAACGACGCCGTCGTAGGCGGCAATCTCGTCATCGGTTCGCCCAAGCGCGGCAAACGCCACTCCTTTGCGCAGGAGCGCCGTGGCGAATGCTTCGCGCAGGGGCAATTCAGTCGCCGCGCCGAAACGGGCAAGGATGTCATCGTAGACATATATCTCGTCTTCGTTGCGCCCGAGCGCGCCAAGCCGGGTTGCTTTGTTGAGGAGCGCCAGGGCGATTTGTTCGCGCAATGGGAATTCGGTCGCTGCGCCGAAGCGGGCAACAATGTCATCGTAGACGGCGATCTCATCATCGTGGCGCCCGAGCTTGCCGAGTGCGACTGCCCTGTTCACAAGTTCTTGCAGTAGATCCGGGATATCGGCAGCGTCACCACAGGCGTCCCGCAATTCCTTCCGTCCTGGATCGTCGACGGTCATCATTTGTATTTCTCCCAAGATGGACTTTGCGAGCACTGGAACGTTGTCGTGACGATGAGCGCATGTTGCAGCGTCCAACATCATGGAAAAAACGCGCCAGGTTGCTTTGCTGGATAAGTCGAATTGTAAGATCGGCACTATATCGAGACTCGGGAAACCTGCAATGTCCATAAGAGCGCGGGTCAAGAGGTGCTGGCGATCGGGTTGGCCCAAGGTTCGCAGGCCTAGATCGATTGGTCGCGGGGACCGGGCAGAAGGATGGTCCGAAGCGTAATTTCAGTAGAATCCTGTATCATTTCCAGCCACATATTGCGGCATCCTAGCGAAACTCCATCCGTATATAAGCATTTTGCGAATCTGCTTGTAAAATAACTCCTTATATTTACTATCGTCTCAGTATCTCGTGTGGAGGCGCGTTGTGCTGCATTTGGATCCTGAGACAATGGTGATCATCGAGGCCCAACCGGACGGGCGTTTTACCTTCCAGGTGAAGTTCAAGGGCGTGCTTGGCCCGAAGAGCAGCCCGATGCGCAGCCGTGACGACATCGAGCTGCTCGGCAATACGCTGCTCAAACATCTGGAGCGAAACTCCGACCAGTGGATGGCGTTGGCCAATCTTTAGCGGTCGCCGATCGCCGGTTGTGCTGTCTGCGCTCTTTATTGTTGCCTTGAAGCACACCCTTATCGCTGAACTTTTTTACCCCGCACCGCCGGTCATCCGGGCGAGAACGTTCGTCTTCCACCAGAATTGATGCACGAGCACGGCTGCGACATGCAGGCCGATCAGCGCCCAGAGCAGCGCTTTCACCGGACCGCCATGCAGATCGCCGGCGATGTCGATGGCGAAGAAATATTTGGCGATGCCGAGAAGCGGCATGACGATCAGCACGGCGTAGAAGACAGCGTGCGACATCGTGCCGAGGAGGTGAAAGATCTCCGGCTCGCCGGCAGGCTTGCCCGGCGCGCCCTGGATCAGCCGCATGAGCAGCCGGAGTATGGTCAGGCCCAGGATCGCAAAGCCGGCATAGATGTGCAGATTGGCCGAAAACATATCGGCCGGGCTGGGGACCTTGCCGTCGTCGAATGTATCGGTAACGTGTTCGATGCTGCCGGGTAAAAGAAGATTGAAGAAGACGAGGAGAACGGTCAGCCAGTGCAGGGCGCGCTGCGCCAGGGAGTAGCGGGTGCGAATATTTGTCATGGGATGCCTTTTCGCGTTTGATCTGCCCGCCTTTTGACGCATCCGCCTGACAATAACCTGAATGGCACCCAACCATTTCGCGGAGAGGTCTATTGCTTCAAATCAATCGGCGTTTGAGCGACTCGGCTACACTAGCAGCACCGATGTCTCAAGGAGAGGCCTTTTGCGCATATTGCTGATCGAGGATGCCGCTGTCCTGGGCGCGGCGGTTCGCGACCATCTTGCCTCGGCGGGACAGGCGGTCGACTGGATGCGCAGCATTGCCGACGCAAAAGAGGCGCTGGATGCGGTCAGCTATGACCTGGTTCTGCTCGACCTCAGGCTGCCCGACGGCTCCGGCATCGAGCTATTGCGCAGCCAAAGGTCGAAGGGCAACGCGACACCGGTGATCATCATCACCGCGCATGACCAGATCAGCGACAGGATCGCCGGGCTGGACAGCGGCGCCGATGACTATCTCGTCAAACCCTTCAATCTCGATGAGCTGTCGGCTAGGATCGGCGCGGTCATCCGCCGCTTCCGCGGCAACGCGACCTCGGCGACGAAATTCGGCGATCTGGAAATCAACGCCATCGACCGGCGGCTGACCGACGGCCGGCGCGAGATCGAATTGTCGGCGCGCGAATGGGCCGTGCTCGACACGCTGTCCGCCCGTCCTGGGGCGATCATCTCGAAAGCCAGGATCGAGGAGGCGCTTTACGCCTTTGGGTCGGAGATCGAGAGCAACACCGTTGAAGTCTATGTCAGCCGCTTGCGCAAGAAGCTCGGCAAGGAGCGTGTCCAGACCGTGCGCGGCGTCGGCTACAAGCTCGTGGCCGCGTCATGATATCTTACAGCATCACCCGGCGGCTGGTGGGCTGGCTGACTGTGTGCACGATTACTTTCTGGGGCATGGGTGCGGGGCTTGGCGCCTATGTGATGCATGATGAATTCGGCGAGATCTTTGACAGCGCCATGCAGGAGACCGCCGACCGGCTGCTGCCGCTGGCGCTCGACGATGTCCGCAAGGGCGACTTGCCCGATATGCCGCGGCGCCTGCAGAAATCCGATGGCGGCTTCGACGGTTACCTGACCTACCAGGTCAGGACCAGGGATGGCCGGGTGCTGATGCATTCCTATGAAACGCCGCCGGCGCCGTTCAAGGCACCATTGGCCGAAGGCTTCTGGCAGGGCGACAATTTGCGTGTCTTCACCATTGCGGCTGATGATAACCGGGTGTTCGTCCAGGTCGCGGATTCGCTGGCACACCGCTCGGAGGCCATGCGGGACAGCATTTTGGCGCTGCTATTGCCGCTCGCTATCCTGGTGCCGCTCAGCGTCGTCCTGCTTCTCTACATCATTCGCCGGGCGATGGCGCCTTTGACCGAATTGCGCACAGCCATTGCCGAGAAGGACAGCGGCAATCTCTCGCCCCTGGTCCTGCAAGGCCTGCCGAACGAGCTGGCGCCGATTGCCAATTCGCTCAACATCGTGCTCGCCCGGCTGGCGGCGGCATTCGCCGCCGAGCGGGAATTCACCGCCAACAGCGCCCACGAACTCAGAACCCCGATCGCCGGCGCCATGGCACAGGCCCAATTGCTGATCGAGGAGCTCGGCTCGTCACCCGCAGCCGAACGCGCCGTGATGATCGAGCAATCGCTGAAAATGCTGACCTCCCTGATCGAGAAACTGCTGCAACTCGCCCGCGCCGAAGCCGGCATCGGTCTCGTCGAGGCGCCGCATGACCTGATTCCGGTCGTCGATACGGTGGTCGAGGACATGCAACGGCATGCCGGCAATCGTCAGAGGATCGACAGGATCATGGAGGAGGGCGCGCGGCTGGTGCGCGCGGTCAATCCCGATGCTTTGGCGATCGTGTTGCGCAACCTGATCGAGAACGCCATGCACCATGGCGAAGAGGCCAAACCGATCACCATTCGCATCGATGCCGAGGGAAGCATCGCGATTACCAACGCCGCACGGCCGTTCACCGACCAGGAACTCAGCCGCATCCGCCAACGCTTCCATCGCGCCGACGATCGCTCACCCGGTTCCGGTCTTGGCCTCTCCATCGTCGAGCGCCTGCTCACCCAGATGAACGCATCGCTGCAACTGCAGTCGTATCAGAGGGGTGGTGAGACCCGGTTCGAGGCCTTGATCCGCTTCGCATGAAGTCTGCCTTGGCGGTTCTGCGTTCAGGTGCGTGTCAGGTGGAGGCCCTACCGAGGTGGCGCAAACATCAATAGGAAAGGTTTCCTGAATGTCGAACACAATCCGCTTCGCACTCCTGCTTGCCGCATCTTCGGCCCTTGGGCTTGCCGCTTCGCCATCCTTCGCAAACACCGCGATCAAGGTCATGGAGAGCGGCGAGGGCGGCGGCGCCATGGCGATCACGCTGGATCCGCCGGCCGCAAAAGCCGGCGCCGTCACCTTCCAGGTCCACAACGATGCCGCCAGCGAAGAGCATGAAATGGTCGTGGTCAAGCTGAAAGCCGCGGATCAGCAAATCCCCTTCAACACGAAGAAGGACAGGGTCGACGAGAAGAAGCTGAAAAGCATGGGCGAAGTCTCGGACCTCAAGCCGGGCGCGGACGGCAAACTGACGGTCAACCTGAAGGCCGGAACCTATCTGGTTCTCTGCAACATCAAGGGCCATTACAGCGCCGGCATGCATACGACCCTGACGGTCGCGCCGTAAGACCAGCACCGCCATCGGGCGGACGCAACAAGAAAGGGCCGCGTGTGCGGCCCTTCGCAACCCTGTTTCAAAGCGATGTCAATGGCGGTATTGCTGGATGCGCGTGGTGCGCAGGCCGGCGAGGCCGTGGTCGGAGATCGAACTCTGCCAGGAGAGGAATTCCTCGACCGTCAGCGTGTAACGTTCGCAGGCTTCTTCCAGACTGAGCAGGCCGCCGCGGACGGCGGCAACCACTTCCGCTTTACGACGGATCACCCAGCGGCGCGTGTTGGCGGGGGGCAAATCGGCAATCGTAAGCGGGCTGCCATCGGGGCCGATGACATATTTTACTCTCGGACGTATCGCTTCGGTCATTGGACTCTCTACACAAACAAAGACCATATGGATCGACATTAGAGAGTCAGATTTAAAAATTGCCTAAACATATGCGGAAAAATTGACGAAAAACTGTTTGAAAACAGGTCAGTGCCCGGCATTGTTGCTGAAAAGCCTGAAGTTCTCGGCTTGTGAGGCCCGAAACTAGCGCCTATATGCAGCGCCGAAAGCATGGTATTGAACCGTGAAAACCCTCTGTATAGCGTCAGTAGAAAAGCAAAATTCCGTGAACAGCCTCGATTTCGACAAGCGTCCCGAAGACACCCGTGTGGTCGTCGCCATGTCCGGCGGCGTCGATTCGTCCGTGGTCGCCGGCCTGTTGAAACGCCAGGGTTATGAGGTTATCGGGATCACGTTGCAGCTTTATGACCATGGTGCGGCCGTGCATCGCGCCGGCTCCTGCTGTGCCGGCCAGGATATCGACGATGCCAGGCGCGTCTGCGAGACACTCGGCATCCCGCATTATGTGCTCGACTATGAGCGGCGCTTCCTGGAGACGGTGATCAACCCGTTCATGGAAAGCTATGTCGCCGGCGAGACGCCGATCCCCTGCGTTGCCTGCAACCAGACGGTCAAATTCGCCGATCTCTTGGTGACCGCCAAGGAACTCGGCGCCGATGCGCTGGCGACCGGCCATTATATCCGCTCGCGCCCCAGCCCGACGCCGGGTAATCCCAACCGGCGCGCGCTCTATCGCCCGGCCGACGCCGAGCGCGACCAGAGCTATTTCCTCTTCGCCACGACGCAGGAGCAGATCGACTATCTGCGCTTTCCGTTGGGCGGCATGCCGAAGCCGGAAGTGCGGGCGCTGGCGGCCGAAATGGGCCTCGTCGTCGCCGCCAAGGCCGACAGCCAGGACATCTGCTTCGTGCCGCAAGGCAAATATTCCGACGTGATCACCAAGCTCCGGCCGGATGCGGCGCTTGGCGGCGACATCGTCCATCTCGATGGCCGGGTGCTCGGCCAGCATGAGGGCATATTGCATTACACGATCGGCCAGCGGCGCGGTATCGGCATCGCCACCGGCGAGCCGCTTTATGTCGTGCATCTCGATGCGCGCTCCAAGCGGGTGATCGTCGGGCCGAGGGAAGCGCTGGAAACCCGCAGGCTTTATCTCCGCGACGTCAACTGGCTGGGCGATGCGCCACTGGCAGAGCTCGCGGCCGATGGTTTCGACTGCTTCGCCAAGGTCCGCTCCACCCGGCCACCCAAGCCGGCGCGGCTCCATGCCGACGCCAAGGGCATTTATGTCGAGCTCGAAGAGGGCGAACCGGGCGTAGCGCCGGGCCAGGCCTGCGCGCTTTATTCGGCCCCGGGCGAGGACGCGCGCGTCTATGGCGGCGGCTTCATCGAGCGCTCGGAGAAAGAATCGGCCGCGGAAACCCAGCTCCGGGCGCTGCTTTTGGCGAGCCAGGCGGCATGATTTTTCGCGTCCGGCATTTTCTTGTTTTTGCCCGATAGCGCTTGACAGGATAGGAAACGCAGCCTTATAAGCCGCGCCACCGAGACGTAACCAGCTCGGTATCGATGGCGGGATAGCTCAGTTGGTTAGAGCGTGGGACTCATAACCCCAAGGTCGGCAGTTCAACTCTGCCTCCCGCTACCAAATTTCCAAAAGACAGATCCGGATTCGCAAGTAAGCAGGGCAGAGAACCGGCATCACTCCCTGACTGTCTTCGTCCTCGTGTTCGGCTGACCGACCGCCCTGCCTCAGAGGGCGAAGTTGATCGATGTGAGCGTCAGCGGACCGGTGAGCTCGACTTCGAAATCGGCTTTGTTGTCACCGTCAACGTCGCCGTAGACATAGGTGTTGCCGCCGTTCTCGGCATAGCGCAGGTCGCCGGCCTCGTGATGGAAATCCTGGGTTCCGATGAAGTGGAACGCTTGATTGCCCTGTAGATTGGTGTTGGCGTCGATCGCGTGGAGATCCATGGCATAGTGCACCGGGTCGAAGTCCGTGATGGTGTCCCGGCCGGATTTTGCGGCTGTGGAGTCGCTGGCCTTCTGGTAGATGAACAGGTCTGCCCCGCTGCCGCCCGTCATCACATCGGCGCCCGCTCCTCCGGTTATGTCGTCGCCTACACTTCCTCCCGTCAATTGATCGTTGCCGGTGCCGCCGACGATCGTGTCGCCGCCACCGCCGCCGGAAATCGTATCGTTGCCGGTACCGCCATTCAGCGATTGACTGGTGAAGGCGCCGGTGATGATGTCGTTGCCGCTGTCGCCGAAGATGATACTGGTGCCGCTAGCCAAGATTTCATCACCGCCGGAGCCGCCATGGATCGTGTCCGACGCGGCGCTGCAGCCGATGTGGTCCGCCTGGTCGCCGCCATAAATCTTGGCCGTTGCCACCTCCACGGTAATGTCATCATGTCCGGAGCCGCCGAAGACCTGGACATTGCCGCCGGAACTGAGTGAGGCGACCTGATCGTCGCCGGCACCGCCAAATACTGTGTCATTGCCGCCATGAAGGATAAAGGTGTCGTCTCCCTGATCTCCCCAGAGCGCATCCTGGTCTGTATTTCCGTAGAGCGTATCGTTGCCCTCGCCTCCCAAAGCCTCGGTGGCGTTGCCCACGAACAACGCGTCGTCACCATAGTAGCCAAGAATGCGCTCTCCAAACGTACCGGTGTAGTTGTCGCCGTAGATCGTCAGGTAATGGTTCGTCAGGTGCGAAGTGCTCACATCGAGATCGATTTCTCCAGGAAGCCCCGATGGCATGAACAGTTTCACATAAAGCGGTGCAGTTGCGCTCGCCGTCAAAGTGCCATTTGCGCCAGCGGAATCCGAAGAAGTCTCGGTCAGGACGAGTTCGCCGTCAGCGTTATAGACATTGAAGGACGTATCGGTGGCACCGTTGCCAAAACTGTTGGCCGTCAAATCATAGGTTTGGCCAACCACCGCATCGAGCTTGATCCAGACTGCGCTGTTGAACTCGTCGATATCGCTTTCGAAATCCGCATGCGCATTTGCGTCATCCCATTGCAGGGCGCTTATATCGGATGCCTTGGGCAGAGTTACCATGCGAAAAACTCCGGGCTCGGTGTGGCACGTCCGCGTATGGAACTCTCTTTGCAGTGAAATGCAATGGTTTCGATCTGGGAGCCTTCACATTCGCTATCAAATCAAGTTGCGCTTCATTAGAAGCCGTGTCCTCTGATGACCTCGTGGCCGCCGCCGCCGAACGTATTGTGATTTCATTCGATAGCTAGCTGGCGCGCTTGCCCCAAAGCGCGAGCATCGATCCCTGGCGAGGCGAGACCTTCAGCGACAATCCGCGTTGCCGTCGCAACATCCGTCAAAAGTCAAAGTCGCCCATAGCGAGCTCGGCTTTGTGCATGTTGCTGATGACCAGCGTATCATGGCCGAGGGTGATCCAGACATTGCTGCCGTGATCCTCCGCATGTGACTTCACGTCGTGAAAACCGTCGATACCCTTCCATCTGTGGACATCGATGTTGTCGCCGTCGTCGCGGTGAAAATCCTTGATCACGTCCGTGCCGTCATGGGTAGCGAACCCGAACGTATCGCCACCTGCGCCGCCGGTAAGCTTGTCATTGCCTTTATAGCCGGTGAGATAATCAGTGCCGTCCGAACCAATCCAGTTGTCATCGCCGTTGAACAGCATTTTCAGGAGTCGTGACAATCCCTGCTGGGTGAGGGCTGCGCTCAGGTCGGCGACATTGGCTTTGATGTTTGCGACCGAGAACATCACATCCGTATCCTGGTCGGCGAAGAGAATGTCATCAAGCGTTCCCTTGACGATGGTGCCGTCCTGATACTGGAAGCCTTGGCCTTGGAAAATGATGCGGTTGGATGTGTCTGCATCGTTGAAGTTGGCGTAGGTCGATGCATGCTCTTCCGTCAGCAAGGCAGGCCCCTTGCTGAAGACGTCGAGTATGCCGGAATCCTCCGGCATGAATTCAGAATATTGAATCTTTGCCATTCCGTCCTCCCGCGACATCGCCCTTAAATTAGTGATCGGTGACAAAAGGTAAAGGCCGAAGCGATGTTGTCGGCCGGTCGGATAAAGACGACGAAATATAAGGCCGAACCCTCCCTGATCAGGGAATGACATGCCCCCAGCAATTGGGCAGATTTCCTGGATCTCTTAAGTTTCGGCATGGGCAGCGTGGTGACGACTGGTCACTTGCTTGTCGTTCGACCGAAGGAGGGCATCGTGACGTTTTACTCTTGGCAGAGCGCGAGTGGCGGCGACTTCAACACCGCGAGCAACTGGCACAACGGACCCGAGACGGATATTCCTGGTGCGGGCGATGACGTCTTCATCAATGTCGTCGGCACGATCACCACCGCAGGCCAGAGCGTCAACAGCCTTCAACTCGGCTCAAACAGCACCATGACCGGAGGCCTCTCGGCCACAACGATCAATGGCGGCGGAACGCTGGATGGGGGCATCTACAACGCCACGACCGTGTCTCAGATGGTGTTCGCCGGCGGCAAGCTTACGGCTGACACGGTCGATGGCGGTGATCTCACCGGAGGAAAGGTCAGGGCAGGCACGCTCAAAAATTTCAACATCGACGGCGCGGAGGTGAAGGCCGACGAGATCGCAAATGCAGGCGGTAAAATCGTCGGCGGTAGCCTCGATATCAGCGCACTTGTTTTGCAGGACTCCTCAAGCCTGCTGACCACCGGCGGCAGCGTGACGGCGGATACGTTCGAGTTGGTCGGCACCGGTCCCGGGTTGAATGGGATGGATGTTGCCGCGGGAACCGTGACCGTTGTCGGGGCCGCCACGTTCGTGGGTAGTCAGGCTTTTCTCAATGTCGGCAAGGATACCATATCGTTCAGCGGCGTGACGGGCGGAAGATTGAATCTGCAAGGCGGGTTCACGCTCACCGCACTGACCGGCGGTTCTCCCAACAGCCTGACGACATGGACCGGCGGGATGACGACAGTCGCCGGCGCCGTCCTTGTCGACATGGTCAATGCACATGTGCAGAACAGTGGTCTGGTCGTCGACGGCGGCACGATGAGATCCACCGGCACGATGACGCTCGGGCAGACGGCGCAAGGTGATCTCAACGTGCTGGATAGCGGCAAGGCGAGCGTGAACACGCTTGTGGCCGGAGACGGCGCGGGTGCCAGCGGCGATATCGTGGTGACCGGTGACGGCTCGACGCTGACGGTAAAGAAGTCCATCACGGTTGGCGAGAAGGGTGTCGGCTCGCTCAACGCCAACAATGGCGGCAATGTCGACGCCGGCGAAGTCGTGGTTGCGGGCGAGGGGGCGCCCACCGGCGGCAACAAGGATGACACGACCGGTTTCCACACCCAGCACATCAGCAGCATTTCGGTCGGAACCGGCTCGGATATGACGTTTGACGCGCTAACCCTCGGCGAAGCCGGCTATGCCCAGGCCTCCGTCATCGGCATCCTGACAGTGACGGGCGACAGCACCGTGGCAGAAGAAGAGGACAGCGAGGGGCGGGCTTTCGTCAATGGCGGCAGTTGGGAGACCGAGGGCAGCCTGACGGTCGGCTCGGCCGGCAAGGCGCGGGTCGATGTCGGCGCCAACGGCGTGTTGCTGGCGGACGGCGATCTGACGCTTGGCGAGGAGAAAGGTGGCTCGGGCCAGATTGTCCTCGGCGACGGCACGGCCGGAGACGGGCCGGGCAAACTCACTGTCGGCGGGGACCTGACGATCGGCGGTGGCGGCACCGGCACGCTTCTCAGCGATCTCTCGACGGTGGTGTTGGGGGGCGGCAAGATCACGCTCGGCGAGGAGAAGGGCAGCAAGGGTACGCTGACGCTGCACGGCGGTTCGCTGACCACACGCGGCGAAATCGTCGTGGGAGAGGCGGGCACGGGCACTGTCATCTTCAACCAAGGCGCCAGGCTGGAAGCGGCGACCGGCAACCATGCGGCCGACCTCACGCTCGGCGAAAAGTTCGGCGGCACGGGCACGGCGACATTCGACGGCAAGGGCACCGTGGCGACCGTCGCGGATATCGAGGACGGCGTGCTCGGCAAGGGCAGTCTGAAGATCACCAATGGCGCCAAGCTGACGGCGGCCTCGGCCGATCTCGCGACACAGGTCAACACCAATGCCAATGGCGTGACCATCGACACGGCCGGCACTTTCATCGTCAACGGCGACCTTTCGGTGGGCGAGCAAGGTTTTGGCACGTTGAGCATCAAGGGCGCCGGCCAGGCCGTGGTTTCGGGCGAGGTCGCGGTCGCCGAAGATGAGGGCTCGATCGGCTCAGCCACCATTTCGGGCGCGGTGACCAGGAACGGCAAGACGACAGCCTCCGGCTTGGCCTATGGCACACTCTCCGTCGGCGAAGGCGGTTCGGGCACGCTGACCATTAGCAAGGGGGCCGAGGTCGCGCAGATCAAGGGCGGCGAGGGGGCGGTCGAAATCGGCGCCGAGAAGGGAGCGACAGGGAAGCTGACGCTCATGGACAAGGGCTCGTCACTGGCGGGCGAGAGTCTCTCGGTCGGCGGTACGGAAGAGAAGGCGGGCGGCAAGGGCAGCCTGTCGGTTTCGGGCGAAGCCGAGGCGACCTTCAACGCCGCCACGATCTGGAAAAGCGGCAGTGTCGCCCTGAACGGCGGCACGCTGCACCTGACCGGCGCCGTCGAGGGCAATGGTGCAATCATGATCGGCAAGGCCGGCACGCTGATCCTCGATGGCGAGGACAAGAGTGTTGGCATCGGCTTTGCCGCCGGCAGCACAGGTGCGACCTTGGCGCTTGCGGATGCCGACTTGCTGCACGCAACGGTGAAAGGTTTTGCCGAGGGCGACAGCATCGCCATAGGAGGGCTCGACGCGCAGGCAGCGATCAAAGTCGCCGCCAAGGGCGCGAATACGGTCGTCACCATTCTCGATCACGGCAAGCAGGAGGGCAGCCTGACGCTTGCCGGCCACTATGGCAAGGCTGATCTGGACCTGAGCGCTGCCGGCGTGCTGACGACAACCGGGGCAAAGTCGGTTGCCGAGGCTGATCCGCAGGCGGCACTTTCGGAGACGGTGAAACATGTCAATCCCGACGCAGACGGCGCCGATAACGCCTCACATTTCTTCCGGCATGCCTCCGATCACGCTTCAGAGACCGGGATGACTGCAAGCCACGATGCGCTGGTGATCGATCTTATGCATGAAGCGAACCTGAGCGATACCGAGTTTCTGTTCTGACGGCAGGTGGTCGAACGCGGGCGGATGGCTGAACTGCTTCTTTCTGATCCAGTGGATATGTTGCATGCCAGGTTTCCCGATCTCGGCGTTCAATGTCTGCAGGTCGATGAGGTCGGTCCCGTGGGGAAAGCCGGTGATTGTGTCTCGGCCGTTCGACGCTGCCGCCGAATGCCTCGCCGAAGAATAGTGGAAGACACCCAGATCGGCCCCTGCGCCGCAATAGAAGCTGTCGGCACCGCGCCTTGCGGCCCGAAGTCCCTTGGCGGGTCATATGCAGGCTGTCGTCCGTGGTGAACGTGCCGGTGTCGGGGAACCCTGCGCAAATTGAACCGTTCAGAAAGTATAGTCAGGCTCGGCACCCCTCATCCTCCCCCCAGAGGTCTCCGCCGCCGAGCCTATATAGAGGCCCACCGCTCACCCCTGGCGGTGGGTTTTTGATATCAGGCCGTTCGATCGGAAGACGTTCAGTAGGCTCAGGGGCGACCGGCTCAACTCAGGGGCGCTTGACTCTTGCCTGCACCGTGAACATTATGAGAACAAATTCCGCCATAGGCGGGATACGACCCTATGATAACGATGGAGCGCTGCCATGGACGCATTGGCGGAAGGTCAACTGCGCCTAGATTTGGACGAGGGGCAACAGGAGGACGCCTCAGCGCCGGAGATCGATCTGGCCGAGACCTATCTCGCGGCGCATAGCGGAGATGCGCTCGCTGCCATCCGCGATCTTCTGCTCGATGCCGATTTCCTGCGCGACCAATTGTGGACGGCGTCGCAGATGATGTCCGCCGGCATGGGGCGCGGCTGGCGGCCGAAATATGAGAGAGCGTGACGGTGACTTACCCTCCTGAGCCTCACTGGGGAGCCATTTTCGAGAGTGCCATTCGATAGACTGCCCAGACATTGCAATCGGCATGATGCTCTTCCGGGTGGGCGCGCCGGAGGTTGTTCGATATGTCTCGCACTCGGCCGAAATCGTCTATCAGGCCCCGTTCATTGATCTCCTCGTTGGCGAATATGTCCGGGAAACCGCCGCAATTTGTCAAGGCGCTGATCGAATGGTCCTGGTCCAGAAGCTCGAAGCCCATGAACGAGAAATCCGGCTGGGCGAATTCGCGAACTTCCTCCTCTGTCGGGTTGCGAAGCACGGCCAGTACGTTGACGCGATGAAAATCCCCGATTTCAGCAAGCATGAAATCGAGGTCGATGAAGAAATTGAGGAGATTGTCCTCATTGACGATGTGTGGCCAATAGCTGTCCTTCACCTCCGGCAGCACGAAGGTGCAAAGCATGCCATCGAGCGAGACGAGCTCGCGGAGTTGATGGAGGCCCGACCAGTTCAGATAGTCTCGCCAGACGTCGCCTGACTGAGCGTCGAAAGCCGTTGTCGCCAGGTAATAGGGGATGGCCGGCATCGTCAGTTACAGATCGAAGTAGCCGGTTTTCAGCGGAACGTCACCCTGCAGGTGGATGGCGAAATCGACATTGCCGTCGCCATTGCGATCGGCGTAGATCCAGGTGCTGTGGTCCGCGGTTTCGACCCGCAATTCGCCGGCATGGTGATCGAAGGCATGGCGGCCGATGAAGTCGAACGCTTGATTGCCGGATTTGCCGGTATTGGCGTCGATGGCATGCAAGTCGATCCTGTCGTGCTCCTTGCCGTTGAAGTCATGGATGATATCGGCGGAGGCGGGGCTGCTGTCCTTGACCAGGGTGAAGACGAACGTGTCCTTGCCGCCATTGCCCCAGAGATCGTCGCTGCCGGCGCCGCCGGTGATCAGGTCATTGCCGGAACCGCCGCGGATCGTGTCGTGCCCGTCCTTGCCGAGCAGCGTGTCGTTGCCATTATAGCCGGCAATCAGGTCGCCATACTGGCTGCCGCTCAAGTCATCGTCGCCGCTGAGTGTCGAAGCGAGCAACGACAGATCATCCTTGGTGGAGGATGTGTTGAGCACGTGGATCAAGTTCGGAATATCGACATCGGCGCCGGACAGCGACAGCATGCTGTTGCCATGATAGGTCAGGCTGAGGCTGTAGACCGTGCCATCGGTCAGATAGCCGTTTTGATCATGCACGAAACCCTGACCGGTGATCGTCAGCCGGAAGCTGCCGGCGACGCCGGTGATCGTCGATGAGGAAAAGGTGGTGATTTCAGCGTCATCGACACCGGTGAAGTCGAAATCGGACATGTCGAGCGAAAATGCCGGACCGACAACCAGTTTGATACTCATGATTCCCCTCATTCTCTTTGCGTGCAAAGTGGCGCGTGAAAGACGGCCCGTCAAGCGCCCACTTGCAGCCTGTACACCATGACGGCGGCGCTCCGAATTCGTCAGCCTCGTGGCGGAAGGAACGTTCGTGATGAGCCAAAGGCGAGCACCACATGCGACGGTCGCGTAATTGGACGGAGCTGCCATTTGCCGACCGTCAAACGCAATGATCTGCCGCGGCAAACCCGCGCGGATAAAGCTGATTTTGCCGGCGGTACTGTCAGCCGACGCAATAAGTTGATACCGGTGTGTCGGATATTTTTGGGAGCATCGCATGACGGTCACAGGCTTTCTCGCACATACGCCGCCTTGGGTTTTCCTGCTGTTCTTCTATTTTGTCTGGCGCGGCATCAGGGCGATGCGGCCGGCTGATGTCACGCTACCGAAACTGGCGCTGCTGCCGGTGATCCTGACCGTCTGGGGCATCTATGAGTTGATCCGCGTCTATGGCCTGGCGGCAGATGTTTGTGGCATCTGGGTCGGCGGGCTGGTGATCGGCATCGGCATTGGCTTGCTCATGCTGCGTGGAGCGAAGGTTTCTGTCGATCCCTTCAGCGGTGTCATCCGCCGGCCGGCGGATTTCACCTTGCTGCCGCTGATCCTCATCGTGTTCGCGGTGAAATACACCTTCGGTGCAATGGCGGTGATCAATCCGGCTCTGTTGCAGGAATTTTCGATGCGCCTTGCCGACCTCGGTCTTTCCGGGGTGTTTACCGGCATCTTCATCGGCAAGTTCGCGGTTTACGCGACACGCTATTTTTCCGCACGGGCGGCGGTGCAGGGGTGAGGCGTGGCCATCGCCGCGCCTGCATTGGCGCGAAGGCAGCAAGCCATCTGCCTTGAAAACATCGTGGAATGCTGAAATCATCGGCGCGAGGGATTTCACCACATATGGCTGATGCAACATTGTTTGGGAGAGCATTTCATGGCCAATCTGACGCCCCAGGAACAGTTGATGCTCGAACTCATCAACCGCGCGCGGATGGACCCCGCCGGTGAGGCCAAGCGCGATCACATCGATCTCAACGAAGGCCTTGATAAGGGCACGATTTCGAGTGCGCCAAAGCAGGTGCTGGCCGGCAATGACGACCTTGCCAGCTCCGCCGCCAACCACAGCAAGTGGATGCTGACCAACGATCTCTTCCAGCACGAGGAGACGAAGGGTTCGAAGGGATATACGGGTGTCGAGCCCTGGGATCGGATGAAGGCGGCGGGCTATGTCCTCGGCGACAGCGGTGCGGGCGAAAATATTGCCTGGCAGGGCACACACGACACGATCACCGATGCGATGGCGACGCAACTCATCGTCGTGGAGGAGAACGGCCTGTTCATCGACAAGGACATTGCCGGCCGCGGCCACAGGCTCAATCTCCTCGATGGCGATTTCAAGGAAATCGGCATCGGCCAGGAGTTGGGCACGTATACCTATCAGAGGCAGACTTACAACACATCCATGGTCACCCAGGATTTCGCCGGCGATTCCAGCCGCACATTCGTCACCGGCGTCGTCTACAACGACACGGTCAAGAACGACGATTTCTTCACTGTCGGCGAGCAGGTGGCGGGCGCTAAGGTCTCGGGTTCCGGCGCCTCCGATACGACGGGAGCGGGTGGCGGCTATGAACTGCTTTATGGCTCCGCGGGGTCGAAAACGATCGACTTCGACCTGAAGACCGGCACGGTGAGCCTCGGGCTCAAATTGGGCGCGACCAATGTCAAGGTCGACGTGGTCAATGGAGACGAGGTCTGGGCCGATCACAGCCTGACGTCGGTGTCCAAGAATGTTGCCGAGCTGCATGCGCTGGGGATCGGCAAGGTCGACTTCAAAGGCGCGGGCAGCGGTCAGGAGATGTTCGGCAACAGCGCTGTCAACACGATCAAGGGCAATGGTGGGGACGACACGATCGATGGCGGCGGCGGTATGGACAAGCTCTATGGCGGCACGGGAGCGGACACGTTTGTCTTCGCCAAGGGCGATACCGGCAAGACGCATGGAGCGGCCGACACGATCGGAGATTTCACGACGGCGGATGGTGACAAGATCGACCTGAGCCAATGGGATGCCGACTCGACCAAGAAGGGCCAGCAGGGTTTCGACTTCATCGGCAGCGACGCCTTCGGCAAGCATGCCGGCGAACTGCATGTGGTGACGACGAAAGCCGACACCTATGTCGAAGGCGACACCAATGGCGACGGCAAGGCGGATTTTTCCATCCACCTCGCCGGGGTGGTGAACCTCACGGCAGRCAGCTTCGATCTTTGATCGACCGGTAGGCGATCGCTCTCCGCTCCGAAGAGAGGGGCATCGCTGTCGCGTCCGCCAACGTAGCGTTTTATTTCTGCGTCGCGCCTTACGCTGCCGGGCGTGCCGCGTGGGCTTCCATCAGCGATGCGGCAATCACCTGCATCAGCTGGTAGCTGTTGGCCCGTGTGTTCTTCTTGTCCAGATTTTGTGCCGCGACGGCCAGGTGATAGCCTTCTTTGGACACGATCTCATAGGCCCGGGTCAATGCCCAGGCTTCAAATTCCTGCCGCTCTTCCATGTCAGCCCCGAAACTAAATCATTTAGTCCGCCTGCGAATCACTCGCACATTCGAAATTACGACATTTCTTAAATATTGAAAGACGATACAAAGCCGGCCGCCAAACTATTGGGCGGCAGCCTGTTCAGAGTTGATGAAGATCAAGCTGGAAGGCCGTTTTCAGGCCTTGACGTCGAGATTCCAGATCCGGATCGCATTGCCGGAGAGCAATTTCGCCTTCTCTTCGCGGCTCACGCCTTCGAGCAGGGCATGCGTGGCGCCGACCCAGGTCGACAATGTACCGGCCAAAGTGCAGACCGGCCAGTCGCTACCCCAGACCATCCGATCGAAGCCGAAGCACGAAATTGTGTGTTCAGCATAGGGGCTGATATCGGCGAGCGTCCAATTGTCAGTGTCGGTATAGGCGACGATGCCGGAGAGCTTGCCGGCGACATTCGGGCGTTTGGCGATCTCGGCGAGGTTCTTTGCCCAGGCATCATAGCCGTGACCCTTGATGCTGGGTACGCCGCAATGGTCGAGGATGAACTGGACGTCGGGAGCAAGGTCGACGAACTCTTGCACGATCGGCAGCTGATGCGGCAGGGCAACGATGTCGAAGGTCAGCCCGGTCCCGGAAAGCCGCTTGATGTTGTCGCGAAATACAGGAGATTCCGACAGGTTATCGGGCATTTCGTGCAATATGCGGCGAAAGCCCCTGACGATGTTCTTATTGCGGACGCGTTCCAGATAGTCGGCAAAGCCCTCGTGTTCCGGGCGGCATGAGGCGATGGCACCGATCACAAGGCTGCTGGGGCGGGCAGCGATCTCCGTGACGTAATCAGTCTCGGCTTCGATGTCGCTTTCGGCGACGTCGACCTCCATGTGCAGGCTGGCCGCAATGCCGAGGCGCCTGGCCTCGACGGCATAGTCGTCATAGGAAAAGCTGCGGTTCAACGGGCCGGCACCTGCAAGCCATGGATAGCTGAGCGCCGCCTGGTCGACGATGTGCAGATGGGTGTCGATAATCACGCGCGTTCCTCCTGAACTGAATGCGCCACTCTGGCATGGCGACTGTGTCTATTCAAATAAAAATCTATTATTCAAATAGGAATATAGTTTCTCCCTGGAGCATTCCGATAACCGCTCCCGCGTTCAGGGCGCTAGCCGATGGAATTGGACAGTTGCTGCGCCGTCTTGGTCAAAAGCTCGATCGTCTGCGAAATATCCGGTGCATTCGGCATGTTTATGATGGTGATATAAGGGATGGTCAGCGCTGCGATCGCCTTGCCGTCGGGGCTGAGGATCGGGGCGGAAATGTTGACCACGCCGGCGGTCTGCAGGCTCGGCATCATCTCGTAACCGCGCTCGCGGATCTGGTCGAGCCGGCCGAGGAATTCCGGCGTCAATGCGCTGACATCCTCGCCCTTGGCCTCATATTCGCGGATCATCATGCCGCGCTCTTCCGGCGTATGGAAGGCGAGCAGGACATGACCCGAGCCGGTATTGTAGAGCGAGATATGCGAGCCGACGCGGATGGAAATGCCCCAATAGCCCGGCGCTTCCTGCTGCGCGATGACCACGGCCGAGCCGCGATCAAAGACGACGAGCTGATTGGCCTGCCGGCTCTGTTCGGCGAGGTCGCGCATCAGCGGCGTGGCATAGGAAGCGAGGCGGCGCACCGGCGCATGCAGTTGCGCCAGGCCGAACAATTTCAAGGTCAGCGAATAACGGTCGCCGTCGACCTTGGTGACATAGCCGCGTTTCACCAGGCGGTCGAGCATGCGGTAGAATTCATTAGCGTTGCGGCCCATGCGTTTGGCGATTTCTGCCTGGGTCAGGCCGCCATCGATGCCGGCCAGGAGTTCGAGGATGTCGAGGCCCTTGTCGAGCGCCGGCGCCCGGTAGCGGTCGTTGTCTTCGTCGTCCAAAGGGGCGCCCTCATGAATAATGAAATTCATATGCGAGAGGGTTCTAAATCAAACGAATGGTCTTGACAATAGCTGAATAATTTATTCATAAGTAAATCGCGCTCGGGTGGCCATTGCCGCCGCGATCGGCGTTGAGCCCGGCGTCAAAGGACATGACACCTTTGACCCAGTTTCGCATCCTTTTGGTGCGGCAATCACGAGGCATTTGGGAGGAACCGCGATGGCACGGATTGAAAAAGTCGAGCTGCGCATGGTTGACCTCGTGCCCAAGGTCAAGCGCACCGACGCTATTCAGAGTTTTGTCAGCCAGGAGACGCCGATCGTTACCATCACCGACAGCGATGGCGCGGTCGGCACCGGCTATTCCTACACGATCGGCACTGGCGGCTCTTCCGTCATGCGGCTGCTCAACGACCATCTCGGTCCGAGGCTGATCGGCCAGGATGCCGACCAGATCGAGAGCATCTGGCACGATCTCGAATTCTTCACCCATGCCACGACTATCGGCGCGATCACCGCGATCGCGCTCGCAGCCATAGACACCGCGCTCTGGGATATCAGGGCAAAGAAATTCGGCCTGCCGCTGTGGAAGCTCGCTGGCGGCGCCAGGGATCGCTGCCCGCTTTACACGACCGAGGGCGGCTGGCTGCATATCGAGCCGCAGGCGCTGGTGGATGATGCGCTCGCGGCCAAGGCCCAGGGTTTTACCGGTTCTAAGGTCAAGATCGGCAAGCCGCACGGCTCGGAGGATTTTGCCCGGCTCGAAGCGGTGCGCAAAGCGGTCGGCGACGGCTATGAGATCATGACCGACGCCAACCAAGGGTTTCGGCTCGACGAGGCGATCCGCCGTTCCGAGCGGCTGCGCGACATCGACTTGGCGTGGATCGAGGAGCCGCTCGCCGCCGATGATATCGATGGCCATGTGCGGCTGTCCCAGAGCACGTCGACGCCGATCGCCGTAGGGGAATCGCTCTATTCGATCCGGCATTTCCGCGAATATATGCAGAAGGGCGGCTGCTCGATCGTGCAGGTCGATGTCGGCCGCATCGGCGGCATCACGCCCTGGCTGAAGGTGGCGCATGCGGCGGAGGCCTTCGACATTCCGGTCTGCCCGCATTTCCTCATGGAACTGCATGTCAGCCTGGCCTGCGCCGTGCCGAACGGCAAATATGTCGAATATATCCCGCAGCTCGACGAGATCACCGGCAAGCACATGGTGATCGAGAATGGTTATGCGCTGGCGCCCTCCGAACCGGGCATCGGCATCGACTGGGATTGGGACGAAGTCAAGCGCCGCTCGATTGCGGAATTTTCACACGTGATCGGCTGAGGAGAGCGAGATGCAGCGGATGGGTTTTATCCTGGGCCTGAAGCCGGAGAAGGTCGCCGAATATCGGGAATTGCATGCGGCCGTGTGGCCGGGCGTGCTAAAGATGATCACGGATTGCGGCATCCGCAATTATTCGATCTATCTGAAGGAGCCGGAGAATCTGCTGTTCTCCTACTTCGAATATGTCGGGACGGATTTTGCCGCCGACCAGGCGAAGATGGCGGCCGATCCGGTGACGCAGAAATGGTGGAGCGTGTGCATGCCTTGCCAGGAGCCGCTGGCGACCCGCAAAGAGGGCGAGTGGTGGGCCGGGCTGGAAGAGGTGTTTCATCTTGATTGAGGTGGATGTGCCCGGCGGTAGCTTCGTTCGGCCTTGTAGATGGGGGATATACCCCTCACCAACTTCGGCCAAGGGTTCGCAAGTGCTCACCCGGCCTCGTTCGTCGCTGCAATCGATCCACTGGATCGATTGCTCCGCTGCGCGGACCGCTCCTCACCCTCTCCCGCAAGGGGCGAGGAAAACTCGCGGCGCCCGCTCTGCCCCAAGCAAGGCCGACAATCGTGGCACCTTACCTCTCCCCTTGCGGGAGAGGATAGCAAGCCCGCGCGAGACGAAGTCGAGGGCCTGGGCGCGCTTGGTGAGGGGTAATGCGACGGTAGAATTCGTGTCTGCCGTCGATGTTTCGGAGGGCATCCAATGACTTTCGACCCGCTCTCTCTCTCGCAATCCTGGCCGAAACCCGCCAATCCCCGCCCGATCGTCACCTTCGGCGCCGGTTCTATCGTCGGCGACGCGCATTTCCCGGCCTACAAGAAGGCCGGCTTCCCAATCGCGGGCCTCTATGACCCCGACCGCGCCAAGGCCGAAAAGCTCGCAGACGACTGGGGCGTCAAAGCCTTCACCACACCCGAAGAAGCTGCTGCCACCCCTAACGCCATCTTCGACCTCGCCACGCCGCCCAAAGCCCACGCCGCCGTCCTCAAAACCCTGCCCGACGGCGCTGCGGTGCTCATCCAGAAACCCATGGGCAGCGACCTCGCCGGCGCCACCGAAATCCTCGACATCTGCCGCGCCAAACACCTCAAGGCTGCCGTCAATTTCCAGCTCCGCTTTGCGCCGATGATGCTGGCGCTCAGGGATGCGATCGCCAAGGGCCTGCTCGGCGAGGTCGTCGATTTCGACGCGTTGCTCGCCGTCGACACGCCCTGGAGCCTCTGGGCTTTCCTCAACGGCCTGCCGCGGATCGAGATCACCATGCATTCGATCCACTATCTCGACCTGATCCGGCAATTGCTGGGCGACCCCCAGGGTGTGCATGCCAAGACGATCGGCCATCCGAGCCATGACATGGCGCAGACGCGCACCAGTGCGATCCTCGACTATGGCGATAAAGTGCGCTGTGCGCTTTCGATCAATCACGACCACAAATTCGGCCGGCGGCACCAGGCCTGCGAGTTTCGCATTTCCGGCACCGAAGGGGCGGCCTATCTGCAGCTCGGCCTCAATCTCAACTATCCCAAGGGCGAGCCGGACATTCTGGAAATCTGTCCCAAAGGCGACGATGGCTGGGTGACGGTACCGCTTCAGGGCGCCTGGTTCCCGGATGCGTTTGTCGGGCGGATGGCCAACCTGCAGCGCTTTGCTTCCGGCGAGGATGCGGAGCTCGTCAGTTCCGTCGAGGATGCCTGGAACACGATGGCGCTGGTCGAGGCCGCCTATCAATCCTCTGCCCAGCCGGCGACGCCGCTGGCGAGGAGGCCGTGATGGAACAGGCTGTTTATTTCGAGGACTACGAACTCGGCCATGTGCGCATGACCACCGGCCGGACGATCACC
Source organism: Rhizobium sp. P2_G9 (assembly GCF_056403475.1). Lineage (NCBI taxonomy): Bacteria > Pseudomonadati > Pseudomonadota > Alphaproteobacteria > Hyphomicrobiales > Rhizobiaceae > Rhizobium > Rhizobium sp. P2_G9. The sequence continues at coordinate 30,430 of NZ_JBFUFK010000058.1, forward strand.
GAGACGGATTTTGTCGTCCATGCCGGCCATACCGGCGACTTCTTCCCGCATCACATGGATGCCGAATTCGCCAAGACCACGCCGTTCGGCCAGCGCATTGCGCATGGCACGATGATCTTTTCGATCGGCGTCGGGCTGACGGCGACCTTGATCAATCCGGTCGCCTTTTCCTATGGCTATGACCGGCTGCGCTTCATCCGGCCGGTATTCATCGGCGATACGATCCGCACCCGCGTGACGATCGCCGCCAAGGAGGACGATCCGAAGCGGAAGGAGGTCGGCCGCGTCGTCRAGCGCTGCGAAGTGCTCAACCAGCGCGACGAGGTCGTGCTCGCCGCCGACCATATTCTCATTGCCGAAAGGCGCGTCAGAAGCGTCTGACCGGCTCGGCCAGACCATTGGAAGGACAAGACGATGGAACATGCAATCAAGGGCAAGTCGGTGCTGGTCACCGCCGCCGCGCAGGGGATCGGCAATGCGATCGCCACGCTTTTCGCCAAGGCCGGCGCCAAGGTGCTGGCGACCGATATCAACGAGACCCTGCTGAAGGAGATCGACGGCAAGGACGGCATCGGCACGCTGACGCTCAACGTGCTTGATGACGCCGCCGTCAAGGCCGCGGTGGCCGAGCATGGTCCGTTCGACGTGCTGGTCAATTCGGCCGGCGTCGTTCACAACGGCTCGATCATGGACATGCCGGACAAGGATCTAGAATTCGCCTTCGACCTGAACGTCAAGTCGATGATCCGCACCATCCGTGCGGTGCTGCCTGGAATGCTGAAAAAAGGCGATGGCGCCATCGTCAACATCGCCTCGGTGGCGTCGTCGATCAAGGGCGTGCCGAACCGCTTTGCCTATGGCGTCACCAAGGCCGCTGTGTTGGGCCTGACCAAGTCGGTCGCTGCCGACTATGTCGCCAAGGGCATCCGCATCAACGCCATTTGCCCTGGCACGGTGGAAAGCCCGTCGCTGCAGGACCGCCTGCGCGCCCAGGGTGATTACGATGCCGCCCGCACCGCCTTCATCGCCCGCCAGCCGATCGGCCGGATCGGCACGCCGGACGAAATCGCCGACTTTGCGCTCTATCTCGCCACCGCGACCTATACCACCGGACAATGCTATGCCATCGATGGTGGCTGGACTATTTGACGTCCGCCATCCCGAACCGAACGACAAGACGAAGCTAGGAAAACACCCATGAAACTGATGCGCGTTGGCGCGCCGGGCGCCGAAAAGCCCGCAATCCTCGACGTGGATGGCACGATCCGCGATCTCTCCGCCCATGTCGCCGATATCGGCGGTGATGCGATCGGCCCGGAAGGGCTGGCGAAGATCGCCGTGATCGACACGACCACGCTGCCGGTCGTCCCGGCCCATACGCGTATTGGCCCCTGCGTTGCCGGTACCGGCAAGTTCATCTGCATCGGGCTCAACTATTCCGACCACGCCGCCGAAACCGGCGCCACCGTGCCGCCGGAGCCGATCATCTTCATGAAGGCCACCTCGGCGATCGTCGGCCCGAACGATGACGTGCTGATCCCGCGCGGCTCTGAGAAGACCGACTGGGAAGTCGAGCTCGCGGTGATCATCGGCAAGACGGCAAAATATGTTTCCGAAGACGAGGCGCTGGACTATGTCGCCGGCTACGCCGTCTCCGACGACGTCTCCGAACGCGCCTTCCAGACCGAGCGTCAGGGACAGTGGACCAAGGGCAAATCCTGCGACACGTTCGGCCCGATTGGCCCCTGGCTGGTCACCAAGGACGAGATTCCCAATGTGCAGGACCTGAAAATGTGGCTGACCGTCAATGGGGCGAAGATGCAGGACGGCTCGTCCAACACCATGGTCTATGGCGTGAAATATCTCGTCTCCTATCTCAGCCAGTTCATGAGCCTGCATCCCGGCGACGTCATCTCCACCGGCACGCCCCCCGGCGTCGGCATGGGCCAGAAACCGCCGCGTTATCTCAGGGATGGCGATGTGGTCGAGCTCGGCATTGAAGGGCTGGGGACGCAGAAGCAGACGTTCAAGCAAGACGCCTAAAGAAAATCGGTGAGGCCATTTTGACCAAGATAACCAGTCTCAAGACGCTCGATATCCGCTTTCCCACGTCCAAGAGCCTCGACGGCTCGGATGCGATGAATCCGGATCCGGACTATTCCGCGGCCTATGTCATCCTCGGGACCGACGGAGACGGGCTCGAAGGCCATGGCCTCACCTTCACCATCGGCCGCGGCAACGAGATCTGCTGCGCCGCGATCGAGGCGATGACGCATCTGGTCGTTGGCCTCGACCTCGACTGGATCCGCGAAAACCCGGCCCGTTTCTGGCGGCATGTGACGGCCGACAGCCAGTTGCGCTGGATCGGACCGGACAAGGGCGCCATCCATCTCGCCACCGGTGCGGTAGTCAATGCCGTCTGGGACCTGCTCGCCAAGCAAAGCGGCAAGCCCGTCTGGCGGCTGGTGGCCGAGATGAGCCCGGAGGAGATCGTCGATATCGTCGATTTCCGTTATCTGACCGATGCCATCACCCGCGACGAAGCGCTGGCGATCCTGAAGAAGGCCGAGCCCGGCAAGGCTGCGCGTATCGCCCGGCTCGAAGAGAAGGGCTATCCCTGCTATACGACCTCGGCCGGCTGGCTCGGCTATGACGACGCCAAACTGCGCCGCCTCTGCCAGGAGGCGATCGATGCCGGCTTCAACCATATCAAGATGAAGGTCGGTCGCGACCTCGAAGACGACATTCGCCGGCTGACGATTGCCCGCGAGGTGATCGGCCCCGACCGCTACCTGATGATCGACGCCAACCAGGTCTGGGAAGTCGACCAGGCGATCGACTGGGTGAAGAGGCTGCAATTCTGCAAGCCCTTCTTCATCGAGGAGCCGACCAGCCCCGACGATGTCTTCGGCCACAAGGCGATCCGCGAGGGTGTTTCGCCGGTCAAGGTCGCGACTGGCGAGATGTGCCAGAACCGGATCCTGTTCAAGCAGATGATTGCCCAGGGCGCGATCGACATCGTCCAGATCGACGCCTGCCGCATGGGTGGCCTCAACGAGGTGCTGGCGGTGCTGCTGATGGCGGCGAAATTCGGCCTGCCGGTCTGGCCGCATGCCGGCGGTGTCGGGCTCTGCGAATATGTGCAGCACCTGTCGATGATCGATTATGTCGCCGTGTCGGGCGTGATCGAGGGCAGGGTGATCGAATTTGTCGACCATCTGCATGAGCATTTCTTTGATCCTTGCGTGATCAAGGATGCGGCCTATATGCCGCCGAAGATGGCGGGGTTCTCGATTGAGATGAAGCCGGAATCGCGGGAGCAGTATTTGTTTCGGGGGTGATTTTCAGGCAGTGCCGGGCCCCTCATCTGCCTGCCGGCATCTTCTCCCCGTAGTGACGGGGAGAAGGGATTTGCGGCGCCGTCCCCATCCTTCTCAAACGTCTACCGAATGCCTTCCGGCGCGGCAAACTCGGAGCAGATTCCCTCTCCCCGTTTCAACGGGGAAAGGGTTAGGATGAAGGGCAAACGCTGTCGCTCGCGATAGATTTAGCCCGCGCCGGTTGACGACCCGGCCAGCTTCGTGCGCTTTTACGGCCCACGGAACTCGAATCGGAAGATTGCAGCTTGGCCGAAAACCATCACGCCTCCATTCCGACCTGGACCTGGGTTGCGCCTGCGCTCGGCGGCGTCCTACTTGCCGTCAAATACCTGCATTTCGTCGCCGAGGACGCGGTTCTGGTGCTCGTCTCGGCCGCCGTGCTCCTCCTGGCCGCGGTCTTCGCCGCCGTACATCACGCCGAAGTCCTGGCGCTCAAGCTTGGCGAACCGTTCGGCTCGATCCTGCTTGCGGTGGCGGTTACGGTCATTGAAGTTGCGCTGATTGTCTCGATCATGGTGTCCGGCGCCGAGGGCAGCGATATCGTGGCGCGCGATACCGTGTTTGCCGCGGCGATGCTGGTGCTCAATGGCGTCATCGGCCTTTGCCTGGTCATGGGTGGCAGGCGGCATTTCGAGCAGCGGTTCCAGCTTCAGGGCGCCACGTCGGCGCTTGCCGTGCTTGGCACGCTCGCGACACTGACGCTGATCCTGCCGAATTTTACCCTGACGGCTGCGGGACCATCCTATTCGCATGTGCAGGTGATCGTCGTCGGCGCTGCATCGCTGGCGCTGTGGTGCGGCTTCGTCTTCGTTCAGACCGTCCGGCACCGTGACTATTTCCTCGACCTGCCGCCGGAGGCGGATGTTTCCACGCCGGCGGAGGTGCATATCGACAAGCCGCCGAATGGCGTGGCGCTCATCTCGCTCGGCCTGCTGCTGCTCTCGCTTGTCGTCGTTGTCCTGCTGGCCAAGACGCTTTCCTATCCGCTCGATCGCGGCATTGCCGCGGCCGGATTGCCGAAAGCCTTTGTCGGCGTGGTGATTGCCGCGATCGTGCTGCTGCCCGAGGGGATAGCCGCGGCAAAATCGGCGATCCGCAATCAGCTGCAAAACAGCATCAACCTGGCGCTCGGTTCGGCGATCGCCAGTATAGGCCTGACAATTCCGACCGTGGCAGTGGTTTCGCTCGTCCTCGGCAAGGACCTCGTGCTCGGGATCTCCTCCGCCAACATGACGCTTTTGGCCCTGACACTGTTCGTCAGCACGCTGACGCTCGGTACAGGCCGGACGACCGTGCTGCAGGGGCAGATTCATCTGGTGATTTTCGTGGTTTTTCTGCTGGTGTCGGCCGTTCCGTGAGAGCGTCATCGGCGGTCTCCCTTTTCTCTAAAGTGGAGAAGAAGATGGGGGAAGTGGCCTTCGATACCGTGCGGCAATAGCCCGCATTCGTCCCATCCTAATCATTTTACTCAAATTCGGCCGGATTTTTTGCCGCAGCGTTAGCATGCTCGAATGTAAGGAAGATCGTTCATATTCTGTTGCCATCAAGGTGAGACGACAAATGATGGAGTATGAAGGGCGCATGGCTGCGTGGTTTCAGGTTCTCGCCGACCGGATGACGATCCGGGTACAGACAGCCTTGATGACAGCGGTGCTCTGCGCGGGCGCGGTCATTCTTGCGAGCGGTGGCGCGGGTGCGATTGCACGATACTACTTGATTGCCGAGGCAAAGCACGATCTGCAGGGCTTGGCGCGGTCGATGTCGGATCGGCTCGGCATGCGCATGCACGAGCGCTACCGCGAAATCACCAATCTCGCGCAATTGCCGCCGCTCAGGCGTATCTGGACCGGCAATGCCTCCGAAATTCGTGAGACGCTTGAGCAGGTGCAGTCGAGCTTGCCGGCCTATACCTGGCTTGGCTTTGCCGGCACGGACGGCAAGGTGATCGCGGCGACCAAAGGCATGCTGGAAGGCCAGTCGGTGTCGGGGCGGCCGTGGTTTCTGGCAGGACTGAAATCGGCAGCGGTCGAGGATGTGCATGACGCCAAACTCCTCGACAAGATCTTGCGCAAGAACCCGTCCGATCCACCCCTCCGCTTCGTCGACATCGCCGTGCCCGTGCGGTCGAAGGAAGGCAAGCTCGTCGGTGTGCTGGGCGCGCATTTGAGCTGGGCCTGGGCCAACGATCTGCGCGACAAGGTGCTCGACAATCGCTCGCATGACGCTCTTGATCTGATGATCATCGGCAAGGACGACAAGATCCTGCTGGCGCCGCGCAATTCGTCGCATGTGCCGCAGGTCGTGCGCGATCCGCAGACGGGCTGGAAAGTCCAGGACGACGAGAGCAGCAAGCCAATGCTGACCGTCTTTTCCGAAACGCATGCCGTCGGCGACTATCCGGGACTTGGATGGACGGTGGCCGCGCGCCTGCCGATGTCGGTGGTCGAATATCCCGCCCATGTCGCCAACCGGCTTATCCTCGGCTTCGGCATGTTCCTGGCCGTTGCGGTGTTGGTCGTTGCCTGGTTCCTGGCAGGCAGCGTGACGCGACCGCTGAAACAGCTCGCCATCACCATGGACACGATCGGTCGCGACCCGAAGATCACCACCGTCTCGCGCCAGCATGGATCGGTCGAGGTGTTGAACCTGTCGCTGGCGATCCGCTCGCTGCTGCGCCGCGCTGGTCTCGCCGAGACCATGCAACGCGAGCAGGAAGAGGCCAACAAGCAGCTCGACCTCGATATCAAGCGGCTCAGGATGCTGGCCGAAACCGATGGCCTGACCGGCGTGCTCAACCGCCGCGCCTTCCTGCCCTTCGCCGCCAAGGCGCTTGCGATCGACCGCCAGGTGTCGCGTGCGCATGCGGTACTGATGATCGACATCGATCACTTCAAGTCCGTCAACGACACCCATGGCCATCAGACCGGCGACGAGGTGCTGAAGCATGTGGCGCGCACGATCGCCTCGGAAATGCGGGTCACCGACAACCTGGCGCGGTTCGGTGGCGAGGAATTCGTCGTGCTGCTCGACGTCAGCGTGGGCGACGTCGCCGTCGAGATCGCCGACCGCGTTCGCAACGGGCTGGCCAATACGGCGCTGATCACCGTCGGCACGTCGATCCGCGTCACCGCCAGCATCGGCGTGGCGATGACGACGGCGGATGATCGCGACATTGACGATGCGATCGCACGAGCAGACGTGGCGCTCTATGCCGCCAAGGCGGGTGGACGCAATGCCACGGTGCTTTATGGTGATGAGCTGTTGGGTGGGCAGGCGATCCGCCAGTCGGCCTGAGGGTTGGACCCCCTCTTCTCCGCCCTTCGGGGAGCGGAGGGAGCAAGCGATACCAACAAAAAAACCGGGGCATCTCTGCCCCGGCTTCAATCAGCGCCACGTATGCGGCTTACTGTTCCTTCCAGCTCTTGACCAGGTCGTCATAGTTGACGGTCTGTGGCTTTTCCTTTTCGTTTTCGATCTTCAGCTGCGGCGCCAGATGGCCGTTCTTGACGGCGTCCGCGTTCCAGTAGTTGAGATCATGCTTTTCGGCGAGCTTCGGACCGATGTCGCCCTGCACGCCGGATTTCTCGATGCGGGCAAGCACCTTTTCCTGTTCGGCGCAGAGCGAGTCCATCGCTTCCTGGGCGGTCTTGGCGCCGGAAGCGGCGTCGCCGATCGCCTGCCACCAGAGCTGGGCGAGCTTCGGATAATCAGGCACGTTGGTGCCTGTCGGCGTCCATTGCACGCGGGCCGGCGAGCGGTAGAACTCGATCAGACCGCCGAGCTTCGGTGCGCGCTCGGTGAAGCTCTTGTCGTGGATGGTGGAATTGCGGATGAAGGTCAGGCCGACCTGGCTCTTCTTCACGTCCACCGTCTTCGACGTCACGAACTGCGCATAGAGCCATGCGGCTTTGGCGCGGTCGGTGGGGGTCGATTTCATCAGCGTCCAGGAGCCGACGTCCTGATAGCCGAGCTTCATGCCGTCCTTCCAGTAGACGCCATGCGGCGAGGGCGCCATGCGCCATTTCGGCGTGCCGTCGGCATTGACCACCGGCAGACCGTCCTTGACCATGTCGGCGGTGAAGGCGGTGTACCAGAAAATCTGCTGGGCGATATTGCCCTGGGCCGGGACCGGGCCGGATTCAGAGAAGGTCATGCCCTGGGCTTCCGCCGGCGCATAGGCCTTCAGCCAGTCGAGATATTTCTGGATCGAGTAGACCGCCGCCGGGCCGTTGGTGTCGCCGCCGCGATCGCTGCAGGAGCCGACCGGACGCGAATGATCGTCGACCTTGAGACCCCATTCGTCGACCGGAAGACCGTTCGGCAGACCCTTGTCGCCGCTGCCGGCCATCGAGAGCCAGGCGTCGGTGAAGCGCCAGCCGAGCGACGGGTCCTTCTTGCCGTAGTCCATATGGCCGTAGACCTTCTTGCCGTCGATCTCGCGGCCGGTGAAGAATTCGGCGATGTCCTCATAGGCCGACCAGTTCACCGGCACGCCGAGATCATAGCCATACTTGGCCTTGAAATCGGCCTTGTTCTTCGCGTCGTTGAACCAGTCGTAGCGGAACCAGTAGAGATTGGCGAACTGCTGGTCAGGCAGCTGGTAGAGCTTTTTGTCGGGCGCCGTGGTGAAGGACGTGCCGATAAAATCGTTGACGTCGAGCATCGGATCGGTGACGTCCTTGCCCTCACCAGCCATCCAGTCGGTCAGGTTGCGGACCTGCTGGTAGCGCCAATGGGTGCCGATCAGGTCGGAGTCGTTGACCCAGCCGTCGTAGAGGTTCTGGCCGGTCTGCATCTGCGTCTGGATCTTTTCGACGACGTCGCCTTCCTGGATGACGTCATGCGTGACCTTGATGCCGGTGATAGCATAGAAGGCCGGAGCCAGAACCTGCGACTCGTATTGATGCGTGGTCAGGGTTTCCGACACAACCTTGATTTCCATGCCCTTGAAGGGCTTGGCTGCGTCAACGAACCACTGCATTTCCTTTTCCTGGTCAGCGCGCGAGAGCGTTGACAGGGGGCCAATTTCCTTGTCAAGGAATTGTTTGGCTTCGTCCATTCCGGCGAGTGCGCTGCCTGTCATGGCAAGCAGCATCACCGCAGTCGTCGTCAGTAATTGCTTTCGCATAAGATCCTCCCTGGGGTTTTGCGATTGCGATAGGAGCGATCCGGTGGCAGCCGGATCGCTTCATTCCTTCCGACCCTAGACCAGCTTGAAAACGCCGACGGCGTAAACAAGGGACAGGGCAAGAGCCCACCACAGATTGGGTCCGACAAGACCCAACCATGCGAGATGAATAAAACCGGAGCCGAGCAGCGAGATGAACAGGCGATCCCCCCGCGTCGTCTCGAACCTCAAGAGCCCGACGCGCGGATTGCCGCCGGGCGAGGCATATTCCCAGATCGCCATGCAGGAGAGCATAAGCGCGATGACCAGGAAGAAC
>NZ_JBFUFK010000059.1:0-38721 GCF_056403475.1 Rhizobium sp. P2_G9
CGCCGATGGTACCGCCGATGGTACTTTGTCTTAAGGCACGGGAGAGTAGGTCGCTGCCAGGTCTGCAAAACGCAACGTCAATCGATACCTCAAACACACAAAACCGCCAACAAGCGGATACGATGAAAGGTCGCACAAAGCGGCCTATTCGTGTTACGGCAGAAATCTGCTATAATGCGCATGGACACTCTCCTGACAGGCGAGAGAACACAGAAACTAACGGTATTTTGCTTCGCAAAAACCGGACCGGATGGCCGAAAGGTCGACGCAAACAGCGGTATTTTTGCTTTGGTATGCTGACGCAAAACCAAAGCAAAAAACCGGATGGCGCGGGGTGGAGCAGCCCGGTAGCTCGTCAGGCTCATAACCTGAAGGCCGCAGGTTCAAATCCTGCCCCCGCAACCAAATCTTCTAAGAAAATCAACGAACTATTGGCCTCCCTCAGGAGGCCTTTCGTGTTTTTGGACCTAACACGCGGCGGTCGTAAGCGGCGGCTATTTAGGTTCCGAAGTGGCCTTGCGATCAAGCGCCGCCAAATCATCCGCCAGGCGCATCGGGATATCCATGCGGTCATGCAGGATGCTGATCACGCCGATATCGCCGTTGTCTAGCTCCCGGAAAAACAGGTAATGCCGTTCGTAGTGGGTGAAATACGCATCCTTGCGGATATCGGGGGCAACGGCGAGATTGCGGGGAAGCCGCCGCCACAGCGACTTGTTCGCGGTCAGCCGCAACAAATGTGCATGAAGCCCGGTAATGTCCGTGGCGGCTTGGGCTTCGCCCCACGTATCAACCGTACCACGGCAAATCCTGTCTTGGGCGGCATCGGCCGTCGGGTAAAAGCGGTATGCCGCCATGTTAGCGGCTTGGCTTCTGATTGCGGCTGACCACGTCCTTTGCGGAGACCGAAACAAACTCGCTGTCGGCGGCCCGCATGCCGGCAGACAGCTCCTTTTGCAGCCACTCCCAGGCTTCGTCGCGGGTCTGCCGCTGAATGTGCGTTTGCAGCGCACCGCCCACCTTCACATGAAGGCTTCCGGATGACATTGGGTTGAGCCCTTCGTTCTCTTGTTATTATGGGAAACGTCGCAAATATTGTCAATCTTTGGCACGCTCTATCAGCAGTTCTCATTTTAGGTGTGGGCTAATTTTTTTGGCCTTGGTGCCTACAGGGCGGCAATGATCCGCCGGTCGATATTGGCATAGCTGCGGCTCTGGCATTGATCACCTATTCAAAGCGCGCCATTCACATGCCATGATCCATAGGTGGCAGTGGCAAAGCCAAGCCCGTGACATCGTAGGTCCAGACACGGAAGGCTTTCAATTCATGCGGCCCGAAGGAGTTGATCAGCGGCACATCGGCCGCATCCCGGCCGCGCGCGACGACGATCCGGCCGATGCGTGGCTTGTTGTTGCGGGGATCGAATGTCATCCAGCGTCCACCGATATAGACTTCAATCCAGGCACTGAAATCCTGCGGATCGAGGATCGGAACGCCGATATCGCCGAGATAGCCGTTCACATAGCGTGCCGGGATATTCATGCAGCGGAGCAGGGTGATGGCGAGATGGGCGTAGTCCCGGCAGACGCCGATCTTTTCTTCGAAGGCTTCATAGGCGGTGCGGGTGCTGCGGGCATTGTGGTAGCCGAAGACGATGTGCTCGTTGGTAAAGTCGCAAATCTCCTGGACCCTGCCCCAGCCAGGCGCGATTTGGCCGAACCGGTCCCAGGCGAACTGGCTCAGCCGGTCCGTTTCGCAATAGCGGCTCCCCATCAGGAAGAGCAGGCATTCGTCAGGCAGATCGGCGACGGGAATTTCCTGGGCATCCGGAACCACCGGATCGTGCAGACCGCTGTCTTCCAAAGTGCCGTCGCCCCAGATCGAGAACGCGCCCGTCGGCGCCACAAAACGTCGGCAGATATTGCCGAAGAGGTCGACATAGGTCGAAGTAGGCACGCCGGGCTGCGTCACCACTTGCTCTGGAGAACGCATATCGCCGGCCCTGTCGCGATGTGCGTTGAGCAGACAGACCATGGGCGTGTTCTGTTCGCAAGCGATGGTAATATCGTAGCCAAAGCGGATCAGCATGCGCTTGTCCCTTCTTCGATGATTGCAGGGGCAAGACCCGATGGATGTCTGCCGGCGGCAGGCGTTCGTGCGGCCTGTTCAGGTAAAGTCGGTGATCGTGAGCGTGCACATGGTTTTGTCTCTTCCACGTGCGTAAGCCTTCTCGGCGACGGCCAGGACGTTTTTGCGGACAGTGTCGAATGCGGAGAGATATTCTCTCTCGCCACTCATCTTGCCGGCGAATGCCTTGGCCAATGCATCGATTTCGAGGAAGAACTTGATCTCGAACATGCCGTCATAGCCCGAAAAGCGGATGCGCCGACCCGTTTCGTCATAGCTCCGGCTCTGGTTGGGGAACGTCAGGTGCATATTGAAACCCTTTAGCGGAAATTCTTGCAGCAAGCCTAAGGATAACATAATCGGAGAACAAAAGGGGATATATATCGAGACTTCTCGGGCACAACGAGCGAGCAATGTTTCGCGGGCAGGGGACCGACTTAACGTAGACTATCGGTGAAACCCTCCATGCTGCTCTGAGGTGCCTGCCACTTGTCATTCCACATGGACTTGAAGCCGCCACATTGCACCTATATAGAAAGGGGCGTCAAAGGTGGCCGAGAGGCTCGTACGAAGCGCTTTTCATCGCCCACCTGCCGCGGCCGCGTTCTGGTCACTCCGCATCTCATCGATCCATAGCCTCAAACCCGTATGGCGATGCAGCTTGCTCGCCGTGAAGCAACCAAAATTTCACAGACAATGCCATCCAGAATGCGGGCAAAACGCCCGGACGCCGTGCGAAAGATACGGCTTCCGAACCGAATCCCAGGCAATGCTGGAACCTCGTGCCTTTCACCACAGTCGAATTGCAGCGAATTGTTGCGGAACAAATCGACTGATCAGCTTTCCCCAGAGCATTTTTCAGTCTCCCAAGGAGCGGCGCCAACGGCGCCCGAAGAAATAGATGAACAACCCCTCAAACAACAATCGCAGCCAAACGAGCCCGGCACAGTCCCGCCAGCGCCCTGGCGCTCAACCGCCTATTTCCCAGCGCTACGATTATTATCTCGCGCTCGCCCGTGAACAGGCCCGCGCAGGCGATAGAGTTCAAGCTGAAAATTATTACCAGCACGCGGAGCATTTCTTTCGCGCCGCCAATTCCAACAATTCATAGAAAGCAAATGGACAACAATGATTGCGGCCCCCAGCTCCGGAAATGAGAGCGGACTTGACGACAAGGCATGGTTGAAAATACTTTCCGGCTATCGTGAGCCGCATGCAGGACGCAGCGTCTTCGAGCTCATGGTCACGGTTTTGCCGTTCGTGGCGCTCTGGATTCTATGCTGCCTGGCCGTCCATTACGGGCTTTGGTGGGGGCTGATCCTGACGGTTCCTGCTGCGGCGTTCCTGCTCAGGCTGTTCATGATCCAGCACGATTGCGGCCATGGATCGTTCTTTGCCCGTCGATGGGTCGATGATTGGACGGGACGAGTGATCGGTGTTCTGACCTTGACGCCCTACGACTACTGGCGGCGCGCGCATGCCGAGCATCACGCATCTTCCGGAAATCTCGATGAGCGCGGCGTCGGCGATATCACCACCCTGACTGTCGAGGAATTCAACGCCTGCTCCTGGTGGGGCAGGCTCAGCTATCGTCTTTATCGGCATCCCCTTGTCATGTTCGGCATCGGACCGGCATGGCTGTTCATTTTCAAGCAGCGGCTGCCTTTCGGCATGATGCGCGAGGGGTATGTGCCGTGGCTGTCGACGATGGCGACCAACGCCGCGGTCGCGGTTGCCGCCGCCATACTGATCTGGGCGATCGGTTTGGTGCCATTCCTCCTCGTCCACTTGCCAATTGTGCTGCTGGCCGGCGCGGCGGGCGTGTGGCTCTTCTATGTCCAGCATCAGTTCGAAGAGACCTATTGGTCCAAGAAACCCGAATGGCAGTTCCAGCAGGCAGCGCTGCATGGCGCCTCGCACTACGACCTGCCGCCGGTGCTGAAATGGCTCACCGGCAATATCGGCATTCATCACGTCCATCACCTTTCGAGCAGGGTGCCGTATTACCGGCTTCCGGAGGTCCTGAAGGATCATCCTGAACTGGGTGAGATCGGTCGCATCACGCTGATGGACAGTGTCCGCTGCGTGAAACTCGTGCTCTGGGATGAAAAGGCCGGCAAGCTCCTGTCGTTTCGGGATGTCGCCAAAGCATCGCCGGCCAAAAATAAACCCCGGTAAAAAAAACCGGGGTCTATCGATTTGCGGATGCCGATTCAGTCGGTTGCGATCACATCATCCCGCCCATGCCACCCATACCGCCCATGTCAGGCATGCTCGGAGCATCCCGCTTCGGCAGTTCGGCGATCATCGCTTCGGTGGTGACAAGCAGCCCGGCAACCGAGGCCGCATTCTGCAGCGCCGTGCGGACAACCTTGACCGGGTCGACGATGCCCATGGCGATCATGTCGCCGAACTCGCCGGTCTGGGCGTTATAGCCCCAGTTTTCGTCATTCCTGTCGAGGATCTTGCCGACGACGATCGAAGCTTCGTCGCCTGCATTCTCCGAGATCTGGCGAACCAGCGATTGCAGCGCCTTGCGAATGATGCTGATGCCTGCATTCTGGTCGTCATTTTCGCCCTTGACGTCGAGGATGACGGAAGAGCGAAGCAGGGCGATACCGCCGCCGGGAACGATGCCTTCCTGGACGGCAGCGCGGGTCGCGTTGAGCGCGTCGTCGATGCGGTCCTTCTTTTCCTTGACTTCGATTTCAGTCGATCCGCCAACGCGGATCACGGCGACGCCGCCGGAGAGTTTTGCAAGACGTTCCTGCAGCTTCTCACGGTCGTAGTCGGAGGTGGTTTCTTCGATCTGGGCCTTGATCTGGGTGACGCGGCCTTCGATGTCGGACTTCTGGCCAGCGCCGTCGACAATGGTGGTATTTTCCTTGGTGATGGAGACTTTCTTGCACCGGCCGAGCATGTCGAGCGTGACGTTTTCGAGCTTGATGCCGAGATCTTCGGAAATCACCGTACCGCCGGTGAGGACGGCCAGATCCTCCAGCATGGCCTTGCGGCGATCGCCGAAGCCGGGCGCCTTGACGGCGGCAATCTTGAGGCCGCCGCGCAGCTTGTTGACGACGAGCGTGGCAAGCGCTTCGCCTTCGACGTCTTCCGAAATGATCAGCAGCGGCTTGCCTGTCTGCACCACGGCTTCCAGGATCGGCAGCATGACCTGCAGGTTGGAGAGCTTCTTTTCGTGCAGCAGCACGAAGGCGTCGTCCAGTTCGGCAACCATCTTCTCTGCATTGGTGACGAAGTAGGGGCTGAGGTAGCCACGGTCGAACTGCATGCCTTCGACGACTTCGAGTTCGGTCTCGGCGGTCTTGGCTTCTTCGACCGTGATCACGCCTTCATTGCCGACCTTCTGCATCGCTTCGGCAATATAGTCGCCGATTTCCTTCTCGCCATTGGCCGAGATCGTGCCGACCTGGGCGATCTCTTCCGACGTGTTGATCTTCTTGGCCTTGGCAAGCAGATCCTTGACGACGGCCGATACGGCGAGATCGATGCCGCGCTTGAGGTCCATCGGATTCATGCCGGCGGCAACCGCCTTGGCGCCCTCGCGAACGATGGAGGCCGCGAGAACGGTGGCGGTCGTCGTGCCGTCGCCAGCAACGTCATTGGTCTTCGAAGCGACTTCGCGGACCATCTGGGCGCCCATGTTCTCGAACTTGTCCTCAAGCTCGATTTCCTTGGCGACGGCAACGCCATCCTTGGTGATGCGCGGCGCACCGAAGGACCTGTCGATCACGACGTTGCGGCCCTTGGGGCCGAGGGTGACCTTCACCGCATCGGCGAGAATGTCGACGCCACGCAGCATCTTTTCGCGGGCGGTGCGACCGAACTTAATTTCCTTGGCAGCCATGATGAAAACTCCTGAGCCCAGGGCTCATTGGTTGTTAATGTCGATCGAAGGAATCGACGATATCAGGCGATGACGCCCATGATGTCGGATTCCTTCATGATCAGAAGGTCTCCGCCATTCAGCTTGACCTCGGTGCCCGACCACTTGCCGAACAGGATGCGATCGCCTGCCTTGACGTCGAGCGCGACGAGCTCGCCCTTGTCGTTGCGGATGCCGGTGCCAACTGCGACCACTTCGCCTTCCTGCGGCTTTTCCTTGGCGGTGTCGGGGATGATGATGCCGCCTTTGCTCTTCGCTTCGGCTTCGACGCGCCGGACGACGACGCGATCGTGAAGAGGTCGGAAATTTACGTCCGTCATTTTAAATGTCCTCAATGAAATGGGTTTACGGCCCGCGAAGGACCAATTTTGTTGTCTTAGCACTCATGAGCGGCGAGTGCTAGAAATTTAAATCTGGTGAAATAAATAATTTTCCGTTCCTCGATGGCTGCCCCGAGGTCAGATAAAATAATTTCCACAATAAGAGCACCGATTTTTCTCGCTTTTTATTTTTTGCACATGCGTGGAAAAGCATAAAAAAAGCCCAGAAAACCCAGAAAAATTGCGCGTCTATCTATGACCATTTTTATCGGATAGAATTGACTGAGATTCAGGCAGAAAATTACGAAAACAATTCTGGAAAAATAACGAGGTCTTATGAAAAACACGACTTTCGATCTGCACGGCAAATATGTGAGGCAATTGAAGGCTTATCTGGCGGGCATCGGATATAACGAGAATCGAGATTATGTCGATGCTCCCTATTCCGTTCCTCTTGCTTCGAGCGGCAAGCACGATCTCGTTTTCAACGACAGCAAGGCAGCCGCAAATGCCAGCCTTCGCTGGACTGGCCTTGCACGCAACGGCTTCAGGGAAGCCGTTTGAACGCGTTTGCAGCCGACCGCGCATGCTCGATAGGAATTGTGATGAAAGATACCGACAAGTCAAAACTGGATGAAATCCTTGGTCGACATGATCGGCGGATGGAGGAAAACGCGCAAAGGGAAGTCAACGAGGCGAAGGCCAAGGGGGAGTTCACGCGCGCCTTTCTTGAACATTGTATCTCCATCATTCGCCCTGCAATGATGGAGATCGGCGAAATCCTCAAAGCCAAGGGGCATGACTACCGGATCATCGACGGTCTCACCAAGAAGATCGATGGTGGCGATCAGCTGAAGATTGATTTTCAAATCATCAACGCCAATAATCGCAATCAGTCCTCGACCGAAATCCCGCATATCGCCTTTACTGCGGATAAGTCTGCACGCAATATCCGCATCGACGAGACCGTGAGCGAAACCTCGTCGCGGGACAACAGGGTCATGACGCTTGATCAAGTGACGATGGATATCGTGCAGGCGCGGATCATCCGCGCGGTCGATTATGCATTCCGCTGAGCAGGTTCCGGAAAAGTGTTCCACGGTTTTCCCGATAACAACCTGCGACAAGACAAAAGAGTCTAAGCGGATGAATCCTTGGCTTGCCAACGAAAATCTGCCTGGGAGGGGTAGATTCGAGACAAGGCTTGCTTGTCAGATTGCTTACATGCATAGTGATTGCGTCGGCAGCAATTGAAGCGGGCGCTGCTTTTGTAGGGTTGAAAACCTTAGCCCCAATGAAAGGAGGACAAATATGTCTTCCGGTTGCCAACAGCACTTCACGATAACGGATATCGCTTTGCTCGATCGAATTCTCGAGCGCGCGGGGATCAGAGACGATTCCGATTCGGCCGCGCGGCAAAGCAGGCTGAATGCCGCCCGATTTTTGATCGAAAAATTCCAGAGCGGCGTAGTCGACGAAGGCGCGCTGCATTTTGCCCTTGTCAACCGATTGGCAAACTCGCCGGATGAATCCGCACGCGTTTCCAGCTCGCCCCATGCCGCTCCGTCGGCTTCGGCGGGAGCGCGGCCCGAGGCTGGGTCGAAAGATGGCTACCGATTTGGCCGAAGAATCGAGCACAACGGCACATGGACTATCTACCATGTGTTCAGCGGCGAGCCTGCCGCGTATGGCTCGTGGAATATGAGCGGCCTCAACGTTCGAACGGCCGAGAGAGCGCTGCGGATTCTGAACGCGCCGGTTCACGCGGCTTGACCGATAAGACGTATCCGGTGCCCGCGAGGCGAGACGCCGATCATTTTCGCGCTGGACACCAGGAGACAAATCATGACGGATCGCACGACAGCATCGGACATTACTTTCGCTCATCCATTCGTCCTCACGTCCCTGGCGCAGCCGCTGGAAGCGGGCACCTATCGACTATTTACCGAGGAAGAACGGATCGAAGAATTGTCATTTATCGCCTATAGGCGCACGTCGTCCCGTCTGGAAATTCCTGCAATTTCGGTTCGTACCGCTGTCAGGCAATCCATCCAGGTGGATCCCATCGAACTTGAAGCGGCACTCGCAAGGGACGCACGCCGCCACACCCAGGGTCTGGCAAAATGATCGTGACGGCAAGGCTGCATCAAGGGGGCGTCCGACTGCAGATTCGGCTTTCCGAACAGCTGGGACCATCGGAAGTCGAGACATGAGTTTGAGGCTTGTCATCGTCGCTTCTTGCCTCCTGCCGGTGGTTGCCATGCTCTGGCTTCTTTATTGGGACTACGCATCCTGACCGCCAACAGGTATTTGCGACCTCTGTGCACATCGACACCGCCTCTGCCTACGGATCAACCCTTGCCAGAAAAGAATATCTTATTGGAAACACTGTTGAAAATTGGCGCCGTTGTGGCCACCGTCATTGTGCTCGGCGTGTTCATCGCATGGGAACGGGCTGACCACAACGATGGCGCCAGTGCCGAGCGAATTGAAGCGACGAAAGTTGCTGCTGACGACGCCGTCAACAGAGTAGAGGTTCAAACCCGCGTGGACGCTCTGGCCGTCGACGGATGTCAAGCAAGGGCCATGCAGCTCATGAGCCTGCATGCAAGGACGCCTGTGAAGAGCTTGGACGACATCCCGATAGAACTCCGAAATGACATGCGGCTGTGCGTCGAACGCCGCATTCTATACGCCTATGTTAGGGGTGCCCTCACGGACGCCGGGCTGATGGGCTTATTTGAGAAACAAGCAAGCGCGCTTTGATTGACGGTGAGCGCGCATAGCCTTCGCCGGAAAACCGTGGGACACTTTTCCGGAACCTGCTCTAGAAAAGCTCGCGGTCTTTTTCCGTGGCAGGCTTCGTTGCTTTCTTACCCTTCGGACGACCGGACTTTTCAACCGGCATGCTTTCCGCAGCGGCCGCAGGAAGCAGGCTTTCCGCCGATAGATCTTGCGTCTTTTTGGCAGGAACAGTCTGTTCGGATTCGGGCTTTTTCACAAATTTAATGGCCATGATCATTCCGTATCATCATCGTATCAAAACAGCTCCGGGTGGTTTCGTCGCGGTCACGTCGCTCCGGAACTGCTGTCACACGCTATTCCGGAGCAAGTCGCTGTCAGATGGTCACTTCTTATCTTTCTTGCCAAACGAAGCATTGCTGCCGGCAAGCTTGACCTGAGAGCCTTCGACAGGGCTGGCCTTGACGACGCTCTTGTCTTTCTTCGGCTTTCGAACTTCACGGTTTCCGCGCACTTGGCCTTTTGCCATGATCGTTTCCTTCTCTGATCCCAGATATTTGTGCGAATTGCCGAGAGGCCACTGCGTCCCACATTGGGAAGAGCAGGCTCTGTCAGCATTCTGTTTGACGGGTTATTGCCGACACCGGAGCATCGGGGCAGGCACGAGGTAGTGACAAAGAGGACCCCCCCTCGTTCCGGCGTTGGTTCGATCCCGGGTGAAGCGGTCCTATAGGACAGGTGCGCTGATAAGCGCCTCCAATGTGAAACAGTGTAGCATGCACAGCGGAAGAATGGAATCGGCAATGCCGTTGGCTTCGGCGCGGGCTCATCGAATGGCCCAAGGTGCGCGATCTGTGTCGGCGCGCCAGATCGGGTCAGACACATCAATCATCCCTCGGCGATCGGCAACTGGTTGGAGCGCTTGATCTGCGACAGCGCAAAGCTCGATTCGATCGACGCGACGCCATCAAGGCGCGTCAGCTTTTCCTTGATGAAGCGCTCATAGGCGTGCAGGTCGCGGACGACGATGCGCAGCAGGTAATCGCGCTGGCCGGTCATCAGGTAGCAATCCACCACTTCCGGCCAGCGCGACATCGCCGCGTTGAATCGCTCCAGTTCTTCCTCCCGTTGGCGTTCCAGCTTGATCGAGACGAACACCGAGATCGGCAGGTCGACCATGTCCTGGTCGATGACCGCCGTATAGCCGGTGATGACGCCGCGATCCTCCATCAGCCTGACGCGCCGGGCGCAGGGCGAGGGTGACAGGCCGACCCGGTCGGCAAGCTCCTGCGCCGTCATCCGGCCGTCTGCCTGCAGGGCGGCAATGATCCGCCGGTCGATATTGTCCAGCTGCGGCTTTGGCATATTTCCCCAAAATCTAAGAATCTACGCAGAAAAATCACTAAATGATATCGTTTCCAAGGATATCTTTGGTTACTTTCGTCTCGGAGACTGCCTTACGCTGACGGTCCATGTCAAGGAGGCATTCATGGACCAGACAGAGCTGAAGACGCTTGCGCAGTTGGAAAAGAAGGCGCTTTGGCTGGCCGCCTGGATGATCCACAATGCCAATCATCTGCGCGACCATGTCGACGGGCTGAAGGTCGGCGGCCACCAGGCGTCTTCGGCCTCGATGGCGACGATCATGACGGCACTCTACTTCTCGGCTCTGCGACCGGAAGACAGGGTAGCCGTCAAGCCGCATGCGTCGCCCGTCTTCCACGCCATCCAGTATCTGCTTGGTAACCAGAGCTTGGACAAGCTCCAGAAATTTCGCGCCTTCGGCGGCGCACAGAGCTATCCGTCACGCAGCAAGGATAGCGACGACGTGGATTTCTCCACCGGCTCGGTGGGGCTGGGCGTGGCACAGACGCTGTTTGCCTCGCTGGTCCAGGATTATCTCAAGGCGCGCGACGAGCATCTTATCGAAGGCCGGATGGTGGCGCTGGTCGGCGATGCCGAGATGGACGAGGGCAACATCTTCGAGGCGCTGCTCGAAGGCTGGAAGCATGGCCTGCGCAACTGCTGGTGGATTGTCGACTACAATCGCCAGAGCCTCGATGCCGTGGTCCGCGAAGGGCTTTGGGAGCGATTCGAAAGCATTTTCCGCAATTTCGGCTGGGATGTGGTGATCCTGAAATATGGCTCGCTGCAGCGAACGGCTTTCGCGGAGCCGGGCGGCGAGGCCCTGCGGACATGGATCGATGCCTGCCCGAACCAGCTTTATTCGGCGCTGACCTTCCAGGGAGGTGCAGCCTGGCGCAAGCGGCTGACGGCCGATCTCGGCGACGAAATTGGCGCTTTGCTCGCGCGCCGCTCGGATGACGAACTGGCGGCGCTGATGACCAATCTCGGCGGCCATGACCTGCCGTCCCTGCTCGATGCCTTCGAGGCGGCGCGGTCGCACGACCGGCCGACATGCTTCATTGCCTATACGATCAAGGGTTTCGGCCTGCCGCTCGCCGGCCACAAGGACAATCACGCCGGCCTGATGACCAAGGACCAGATCGCGGCGCTGCAGGCCTCGATGGGCATATCGGCTGGCCGGGAATGGGAGAAATTCGAGGGGTTGGAGATCGCGGCGCCGGCGCTGCAACGCTTCCTCGGCGCGGTGCCTTTCAACGCCAAGGGCCGGCGGCGCTATCATGCGCAACGCGTGCCTGTTCCCCAGCAGTTGGCGGTCGAGACCAAGGGCACGATGTCGACGCAAGCCGGCTTCGGCCGGGTTCTCGACGAGCTGGCGCGGCTCGGCGGGCCGCTTGCCGATGCCATCGTCACCACGTCGCCGGATGTGACGGTGTCGACCAATCTGGGGCCATGGGTCAATCGGCGCGGCCTGTTTGCAAAACAATTGCTGGCCGATACCTTTCGCAGCGAGCGCATCGCCTCGGCGCAGAAATGGGAATTCGGCACGACCGGTCAGCATATCGAACTCGGCATCGCCGAGAACAATCTCTTCATCCTGCTTTCGGCGCTTGGCCTGTCGCATTCGGTCTTCAGCCGACGGCTGCTGCCGGTGGGCACGCTCTATGATCCGTTTATCGAGCGTGGATTGGATGCACTGAATTACGCCTGCTATCAGGATGCGCGCTTCCTGCTGGTCGCCACGCCCTCCGGCGTGTCGCTTGCGCCTGAAGGCGGTGCGCACCAGTCGATCGCGACACCGCTGATCGGCATGGCGCAGGACGGATTGGCGGCTTTCGAGCCGGCTTTCGTCGACGAACTCGCCGTCATCATGCGTTTTGCCTTCGACTATATGCAGCGTGACGGCGAAGCGGTGCAATCCGAGCGCACCTGGCTCAGGGAGGAGACCGGGGGCTCGGTCTATCTCCGGCTTTCAACCCGCCCGGTCGAGCAGATCGCCCGGACGATGACAGCGGAACTGGAGCAGCAGATTGTCGATGGCGGCTATTGGCTGAGGGAGCCGGGACCGAACTGCGAGGTCATCGTCGCCTATACCGGGACGGTCGCGCCGGAAGCGATCGAGGCGGTCGGAATGATGGCGGAGGATCGGCGCGACATCGGCCTGCTTGCCGTCACCTCCGCCGACCGGCTCAATGCCGGTTGGACAGCGGCAAGCCGAGCGCGGGAGCGCGGGCTGGTGCATGCAAAGAGCCACATCGAACGCCTTTTCGACGCACTGCCCCCGCATTGTGCCATCGTCACCGTGGCGGATGGTCATCCGGCGGGATTGGGCTGGCTCGGCTCAGTCTACGGCCATCGCACCCGCAGCCTGGGCGTCGAGCATTTTGGGCAATCAGGCACGATCGATGACCTCTACCGCCATTTCGGCATCGATGCGAATTCGATCGCGGCTGCGGCTGAGGGGATCGCGCGGGGGCGGCCGATACGGCATTTGAAGGCGCTGGAATAGCACCGGTTTCGCATGGTCTGCTCAATTGGCGAGGTTAGGGTCGCCCGCTGGGTACGGGCGATCCCACAGGTAATCACTGCCAGAACGCATATTTCCGATCGCCGCCGGCCGATGCGGCACTCACATGCGACATGATCTCACCCATATCCGGATGCGGTGATGCAAGCACTTCCTGTGTTGCTTGCTCGACCGCGTCGCGCACGTCCGCCTTAAGCGGATCAAGCCCATCTGCCGCCAGCAATCTCTCCTCGACCAGCTTCTTTGCCAGGATGTCGATCGGGTCGCGCTTCAGCCACTGGTCAAGTTCGCCCGGCCGGCGATACGTCGCCGGGTCGGAGCGGGAGTGGCCGGAATAGCGGTAGGTCTTCATTTCCAAGAGCGACGGGCCTTCGCCGCGGCGGGCGCGGGCGGCGGCGGTGTCCATGGCTGCGGCCACGGCATCGACATCCTGGCCGTCGACAATGACGCCCGGCATGCTGTAGCTCGCGGCGCGGGTGGCAATGTCCTCGACGGCGGTGGTGAGGTCGATGCGCGAATATTCACCATAGAGATTGTTCTCGCAGACGAACACGACCGGCAGCTTGAGGATGGCGGCGAAGTTGAGCGCCTCATGAAAGGCGCCGATATTCGCCGAGCCGTCGCCGAAGATCGACACCGCGATCCGGTCCGTGCCCCGGGTGCGGGCCGCCAGCGCAGCGCCGCAGGCGATCGGCAAGCCGGCGCCGATAATCGCCGCGGTCGGCAAGAGGCCGACGGCCGGTTCGACCAGGTGCATCGATCCGCCAAGACCGCCGGCACAGCCGACGGTGCGACCGCAGATTTCGCCCAGCACGCCGACGGTGGTGACGCCCAGCGCCAGCGCATGGCCGTGACCGCGATAGGTGCAGGTAACGATGTCATCCGGATCGATCGAGCGGGCAATGCCCACCGACACCGCTTCCTGGCCGCTGGCGAGATGCGTCGAACCGCGGATATGGCCCTCGCCGAACAGTTTTTGGATGCGCTCTTCGACCGAGCGGATTTCGATCATGCGGGTCAGCTGTTCCAGCCGGCTTTTCAGCGCCTCGCGGCGGGCGGGCGGCGAATTGAAGTTGGAAAGATCGGTCATGCGGCATTCCTCCACCAGGGCAGCGGCGGTTGGTTGGTCGAGACCAGCGCGTCGACCTGTTCGGCGATATAGGCAGCACTCGGCAGATAGCGGCTTTCGAGCACCCCGCTATAGGGCACCGGTGCATCGGGCAAAGTGATGCGATGGGGTGCTGCACGCAACTTGCCGAAATGCTCGACGGCAATGGCCGAGACGACATCGGCGCCCCAGCCGGATGCTGCGGGTGATTCTTCCACTGTCACCAGCCGGCCGGTGCGGGCCACGGAGTCGGCCACGGTCTTCTTGTCCCAGGGCCAGAGAGTCAGCAGGTCGATGACCTCGATATTGGCGCGGCTATTGGTGGCGGCTTGCTGCACCGCACGGACCAAGGCGCCGCAGGCGATCACCGTAGCGTCGGTGCCGGATTTGACGATCTCGGCCTGACCGAGCGGAATGCGATAATTCGGATCGTGCTCGAATTCCTCGCGCTCGGAATAGAGGATACGCGGCTCCAGCACGACCACAGGATCGGGATCCTCGATTGCCGAGCGCAACAGGCCATAGGTCGTGCGGGCGTTGCTGGTGACGCAGAGTTTCAGGCCCGGCGTGCCGCGGAACCAATGGTCGAGCATCTGCGAATGCTGACAGCCAAAGCCTTGACCGGCGCCGGCCGAAGCACGCACCACCAGAGGCGTCGTCAGCCGGCCGCGCGACAGATAGCGCATCGTGGCGGCCTGCGTGGTCAGCTGGTCGAGCGCGACACCGATGAATTCGACAAACATCATCTCGACGATCGGCTTCAACCCGCAGACGGCGGCGCCGACAGCCGCACCCATGAAACCCATTTCCGAGATCGGCGTGTCGATGACGCGCTGCGGGCCATGCTCGGCGAGCAGGCCTTCGGTGACCTTGAACGGCCCGCCGGCGGCGGCGACGTCCTCGCCCATCATGATGACGGTCGGATCATCCTTCATCGCGTCATCCAGTGCCCTCAGCACTGCCTGTCTTACCCAGATCTTGGCCATGTCTCCTCCTCATTCCCAGAAACGTCTGCCGCCTGGGCGGCCAAATTCATGCTTCGAGCACGATGGTCGGCGCCCCAGTCTTCACGTCATCACCGGCGGCGATCAGGATTTCGGCCACGGTGCCGGCGAAGGGTGCGGGCACTTCCACCGTGGTCTTGTCGGTCTCGACGACGAACAGTGTCTGGCCTTCGGCCACCTTGGCGCCGATCTGGACCTGGATTTCGCTGATCACCACCTCGTCGACGGCATCGCCGACCTTCGGCATCTTGAGTGTTGAACGCATCCTGTCACTCCGTATTGATCTTATCTCAAACCATGACTCGTTCTGACGAAGCGTCTCGCCCTGTCATCCAGCAGGTGGATTCGGCGACGGCATCAGCCAGTCGGCGATATGAACCATGCCCTGCACCGTCCAGCCGCCGTCGACGACCAGCGTCTGCCCGGTGATGTAACTCGCCCGGTCGCTCGCGAGGTAAACGACCGGATCGGCGATCTCCCAGGGTTCGGCGAGCCGACCCATGGGAATGCGCTCGACCTGCCATTCGCTGCGGATCGACCCGTCCCTGATTCCCTGTTCGATCAGCTTGGTGCGGGTCGAGCCCGGGGCGACGGCATTGACGCGGATATTGGCGGTCGCGGTTTCGGTGGCGTAAACGCGGGTCAGGCTCTCGATCCCTGCTTTGGCCGCGCTATAAGGGCCGCGGCCCTGGATGGCGATGATGCCGGCGGCCGAAGCAATGCTGACGATCGCGCCGCCCTTGCCGCGCGCCCGCATCCGGCGGATCGCCTGGGCGCAGCAGAGATGCATGCCGGTGAGATGCGTGTCGATCACCAGATGCCAGTCCTCCGGCGTCATGTTCTCCGCCAAGGCGACGCGCTGCACGCCGGCATTGTTGACCAGCACATCGATCTGTCCGGCCTCGCGGTCGATCTTGCTGAAGGCATCGGCGACGCTTTCGGGCTTGGCGACATTTGCTTTTAGGTAGGTGACGCTATCCCGCGTCTCGTCCGGATCGCCAAGGTCGAGGGAAAACACCTTGGCACCCTCTTCGAGGAAGCGGCCGGCGATGGCGTCGCCGATGCCACGCGCAGCGCCGGTGATCGCGACGACCTTGCCCGAAAACGATTGTGTCATGATCCTCCTCCCCACTTTGCCGCTAGTACATGAGCCAACCGCCACTGACATTGATGGTGGCGCCGGTGATGTAGCTCGCATGATCCGAGGCCAGGAACAGCACCGAGCCGGCGAGATCCGATGGTGGCGCCATATAGCCGAGCGGGATCTGGGCGACGGTCGCGGCGAGTGCGGCATCATCCATGCCGCTGCGCATCATCGCGGTGTCGGCCGCTCCGGGCGAGATGGCATTGACAGTGATCCTGTCCTTCGCCAGCGAACGGGCGAGGCCGCGGGTCATGGATACGATCCCGCCCTTCGTCGCCGCATAGGCGACCGAGCCGCCGAAACCGCCGCTCATCCAGCCCTGCGAGGTGAAATTGATGATCCGGCCGCCCTGGCCCTGATCCCGCATGATCTTCGCCACCGCCTGCGCCAGGAAGAACGCGGCCTTGAGGTTGATGTCGTGCTGGAAATCCCAATCGGCCTCGGTGACTTCGAACAGGCTGTGGCGGCGGACGAGAACGGCGGCCGTCTGTGCCAGCACGTCGATACGGCCGAAGGCGGCCAGAACCTTATCGAGCGCCGTGTTCTGGTCGGAGACCGGCCGCAGGTCATGGCCGATCGCAATATGGCCCTCGCCTTCCATCTCGGCGACAACGGCATCCGCCTTGGCTTGGTCGAGATCGACCACGGCAACATCAGAGCCCGCCACGCCGAACGCCAGGCAGATTTCGCGGCCAATGCCGCCCGTGCCCCCGGTGACAATCACCTTCTTGCCTTCCAGCCCGGAGCCGAGATTGAACGCCATCTTCTTCTCCTCAACGCCCGTCCGGCGGCGTGACAACCGTATGCTCGGTAACGAAGCAGGATTGCGCCTCGCCCATGAATTTCTTGCGATCCTCGACCAATTGGCTGGCATAGGGTTCGGTGGCGAAGGCCTTCGCCGCATCCTCGACGCTGTCGAACCAGACCTCGCCGACACCGTCCCAGGCCGCCTCTTGAGGGTTCCAGCTTTGCACCCGGTCGAAGCGCAGGCCGCGCACGCCCGGCATCTGCCTGACGATATCGGCATGCGGCCCCGTCCAATGCGCGAAAAACTCTTCCTCAGTCATGCCGGGCTTGCGGCGGATGAAACTGATGCGCTTGATCATCCAGCGGCCCTCCGCGGCTGAAAGAATTCCAGCGTAATCCCGTCATGAATGCGCAGATAGGCGACTTTCGCGCCGATATTCGGACCGCCATCGATATCGACCGGACCTTCCGGCACGATCGGCCGCGCGCCGCAGGCAACAGCATGTTTCCAGGCGACGTCGGCGTTCTCGACCTTGAGGCAAAGATGCACATTGCCGGGATTGGCCGTCGCATCGGGCTGCTTCTGCTTTTCGGTCTGGTAGTCGAGCAGTTCCAGTGTATTGCCGCCGGGCAGGTCTACGAAGGCAGCCTTGATGCTGATACCGGGATAGCCGACATGTTTTCCCAGATAAGGCCCGTCGAGCACGGTCTGCCAGCGGGCCGGCACGCCAAGGAATGGTTCCCAGAAAGCCAGGGCATCATCGATGCTGGCGACGCTCATGCCGACATGATGGATGGCATTGGCTGTCGCGGCGTGCCCAACAATGTCTGTTTGCGCGCTCATCGCTCAGATCCTGAATAGCTTTTCGGCATTGCCGGAGAACAGCGCCACCTGCTGATCGCGCGGCAATATGGAGATGATCTCGGCATAGGCATTGATGACATCGGGATAGGAACTGAACATCCGGTCGACCGGCCAATTGGTCGCAAAGACGACGCGGTCCGGACCGAAGGCCTCGATACTGCCGAGCACATAGGGCCGGATCGAATCGACGGTCCAGAGCGGGTCGCACATGCCGAGGCCCGAAACCTTCATCCAGACATTCGGCGCTGCCGCCATGACGTCCATCGCAGCCCGCCATTGGCGAAAGCTTTCAGGATCGCGCTTCATCGGGATGGCGCAATGGTCGACGCAGATCTGCGTCTCCGGGAAGGTGCGGGCAAGGTCGAGAATATCGTCGGCCAGCTCGACGCGCGTATCGATGCAGGAGACGAGGTTGCGCGGGCCGAGCTCGGCAAAACCCTTTCGCCAGGCCGCGTCGACCAGGTAGTGGCCCTCTCCGAAATTGCGGATGCCGCGCACATTCGGATATTTGAGATGACGGTCCAGCACCTGCGCTGCGTCCGGCCGCGCCAGATGGCATTCGGCGATAATGCCCTGCGGAAAGCCGGTTTCTTGGGCAAAGGCCTGCAGCCATTCGGTTTCGTTGACCGGGTCGGGCGTGTTGACGGCAGCCTGCACATGCACGGCTTTGATCACATTGGCGAAGCGGATTTCAGCCAGATAGTCCTTGATCAGATAATGCTGGGATTTCAGCGGGTCGGTATCCGCCAGAAAGCCGTGAGTGGCATCCGGTTCCAGCCAGCCGTAGCGCAGCTTCGGATGCTTCATGTCATGCAGATGGAAATGGGTGTCGACGAATGCCAGTTCAGCCATGGCGGCGGGCCTCCAGGGGATGAATCGAAAGCGCATCGGCGACCGCCTGGCCGAGAGCTTCGGTCGAGGCTGTGCCGCCCATATCGCGCGTCAGATTTTCGCCGGAAGCAAGCACGCGGGCAATAGCGTCGACGATGGCATCTGCTGCTTCTTTCGCGCCGAGATGTTCGAGCATCATCGCGCCAGACCAGATCTGTCCGATCGGATTGGCGATGTTCTGGCCGGCAATGTCGGGCGCCGAACCATGCACGGGCTCGAACATCGAGGGAAAGCGCCGCTCCGGATTGAGATTGCCGGACGGTGCAATGCCGATCGTGCCGGTCACCGCCGGGCCGAGATCGGAGAGAATATCGCCGAACAGGTTGCCGGCTACGACGACATCGAAGGTGGAGGGGCGGCGGACGAAATGGGCGGTCAGGATATCGATATGATATTGCTCGGTCGCGACATCCGGGAATTCCTTGGCGATCGCCCGGAAGCGCTCGTCCCAGAACGGCATGGTGTGGATGATGCCGTTGGACTTGGTCGCCGAGGTCAGCTTCTTCTTGCGCTTGCGGGCGAGGTCGAAGGCAAAGCGCATCACCCGGTCGCAGCCGAAGCGCGTGAAGATGGTCTGCTGGGTGACCATTTCCTGGTCCATGCCGGGGAACATGCGGCCGCCGATCTCCGAATATTCCCCCTCATTGTTTTCGCGGACGATGTAGAAGTCGATCAGTCCGGGATTGGCGAGCGGCGATGGCACGCCGTCGAACAGCCGCACGGGCCTCAAGTTCACATATTGCTGGAAATTGCGTCGGATCGGCATCAGCAGCGTCCAGAGCGACTCGACGTCGGAGACCGTCGGCCAGCCGATGGCGCCGAGGAAGATCGCGTCATGATTGGCAATCCGGTCGAGCCCGTTGGCCGGCATCATCCGGCCGGTGCGGGCGTGATGATCGCAGCCCCAGTCGAAATCCTCCCAGGCAATGTCGACACCGAACAGGCGCGCGGCTTCGCTGACCACCTTTATGCCCTGCGGGACGACTTCCTTGCCGATCCCATCTCCCTGGATCACGGCGATCTTGGCTGAGGGCATGTTTCTCGAACTCCAGGCGGGAATGGGTGAGTACGGATGGTATCGTTTCAATTATAGTCGCGGTCAGATGCAATGCAAGGCCTTCGGGCGTGAAGTTTGACGGAGCAGTGCGTTCGCCTGACGCCGTGAGCGAACATATCGGCATCTGAACGCTAGAGGAATCAAATCAATATATTGAAATTACTTGAATAAATGGAATGTATGAAAATCGCCGTGGGCGTTTTCGTCGTCTCGGAATTGCCGTCAAGGCGCGGATTGGCCATTTGATGCGGCTCATCCATGTGCCGTACTGGCCACAAAAAAGTTCTTGCATTCTTCTGATAACGTTTCAATATGCATTCCCGCGGACGGCTGAGGCTGTTCGGGAGGAATATCTCCATGTCGCCGCAAGAGGCGGTCGCAGGGGCCAAGCATGGCCGGCCGGGGAGGTTTGAGACGCAATGACTGCAGGAGAGCGCAAGCGCCGCGCAATTGTGACCGGGGCCGGCAGCGGCATCGGACGGGCAGTGGCGCTGCGCCTGCTGGCCGAAGGTGTGCAGGTGCTTGGCGTCGATATCGATGCCGAGAAGCTCAAAGGCGTCGCCAACGACAATTATGAAGGGCTCCCCGCCGATCTCGCTGATCCGGCGGCGCGTGCAAAGCTTGCCGAAGCGGCGGATGGCGCCGATTATCTGGTCAATTCGCATGGTGTGCTGGTGGTGAAGTCGATCTTCGACATCACGCTCGACGACTGGCGGCGGATTCACACGGTCAATGCCGAATCCGTCTTCTTCCTCTGCCAGCAGATTGGCCCAAAACTCCGGCCCGGCGGGGCAATCGTCAACCTGTCGTCCAGCTCGGCCAAGCTTGCCGCCACGACCGAGGTGGCGGCTTATGCTGCGTCGAAGACAACGATCCTGTCGATCACGCGCTCCTTCGCTTATGCGCTGGCCTCGCGCCCGGTACGCGTCAACGCCATTTGCCCGGGCATCGTCGACACGCCGATGCAGGATACAGTGCTCGCCGGCATGTCCAAGCTACGGGGGATGGAACTCTCGGCGATGAACGAGGCGCGCAACAAGACCGTGCCGCTCGGCCGGCCGGCGCGTCCGGAGGAATGCGCGGGTGCCATCTGGTTCCTGCTGTCGGACGAGGCAGGCTACATGACCGGCCAGGCGGTGAATCTCACCGGCGGCTTGGTGACCTGGTAGAGAGGGGAGACGATGAAACGACCGCAAGTGATCCGCGCCACCGGCCTCGGCCATCCCGAAGGTCCCTATGAGCTCGACGATGGCCGGGTGATCTATGCCAATACCTATGCCAGCGAAATCGGCTATTGGGACCCGAAGAGCGGTAAACAGGGCCAGTTCGCCTTTGTCGGCGGCGGCCCGAATGCCTGCATGCTCGGCAGCGACGGCGCGGTCTATTCCACCCAGACGCCCAATGTCGGCCAGTGGGTTGCGCCCGAACACCGCCCACCGTCGATCCAGAAGACGTTTGCCAGCGGCAAGGTGGAAATCCTGGTCACCGAGGCCGATGGTTTTAAATTCGACGGTCCGAACGACCTGACCTTCGGCCCGGATGGCCGGCTCTATTTCACCGATTCCGGCGATTGGAACCAGGCCGAGAAACCGCATCCCGGCCGCATCTGCGTGATCGACAAGGACGGTTCCGCCCACATTCTCGAAGAGCTGGACTATGTCTATCCGAACGGCATCGTCGCCGAGCCGGACGGCTCGCTCATCTGGGTCGAGTCCTACACGCTTAATGTCATCCGCCGTAAGCCGGATGGCAGCAAGTCGCTGCTCTGCAAGATGCCGGAAGGCCATATTCCCGACGGCCTGAAGATCGACATCAACGGCGACCTCTGGATCACGGCGGTTGCGGCGGGAGGCGTCGATCATTTCACCAAAGACGGCAGGCATGTCGACTTCCTCGAGACGGGAGGCACGATCCTTAACTGCGTGTTCGGCAGGGGCGGCAAGCTGTTCTGCTGCGACATGGGTCCGTTCGACACGACTGGGTCGGCCATGACAGGATACCTGATCGAGGTCGATCTCGGCGTCGAAGGCATGCCGCTCTATCGCGGCGCGATCGGATAAGGAAAGCATCAGCATGAAAATCGCCAAAGTCGAAGCCATCCCGGTCAGTTATCCCGAACCGAACGATTTTAATGCGCTCCGGCATCTCTGCCTCGCCAAGATCACCGCCGATGACGGCCAGGTGGGTTGGGGGGAATCGATCACCCAGTTTCCGGAGGCAAATTTCGCTGCCAAGGCGATCATCGAAGGCATGGCGCCCAATCTGATCGGCAAGGACCCGGTGCAGACCGAGGCGCTCTGGCGGCAAAACAAGCAGCAGGCCTGGTGGTACGGCTATCATGGCGGCATCGCCTCCTATGCGACCGCGGCGATCGATATCGCGCTTTGGGATTTGAAGGGCAAGGCGCTGAACACGAGCGTTCTCGATCTGCTCGGCGGACCGGTCCACGAGCGCCTGCCGGCCATCGCCTCCTGCCATGCGCACTATGAGGATATTGCCGAAATGGCAGAGGAAACCCGCGAATGGGTCTCGACCGGCCTGCAGGGCCTGAAAACCGGCTTCGGCAAGCGCGGCAATGCCCGCCTCGGCTATGACCACAATCGCGACGTTGCCTATGTGAAGGCGATGCGCGAAGTGCTCGGCGACAAGATGCTGATGATCGACAATGGCATCGCCATCAAATGGGACGTCACCGACGCCGTGCGCCGCGCCAAGGCGATGGAGGAGTATAACCTCGCCTGGATCGAAGAGCCGCTCGGCGCCTGGGACCCGGAAGGCTATGCCAATCTCCGTTCCAAGACCACCACCCGCATTGCCTATGGCGAGCGCGAATGGACGCTCGAACAGTTCGAGCGGGTGCTGGCGACTGGCACGGTCGACGTGATCGGCGTCGATCCCGGCCGCGCCGAAGGCATTACCGGCTTCAAGAAAGTGACGGAGCGCTGCGAGTTCTATCGCCGGCAGGCCAATGCGCATGCCTGGTCGTCGGCGATCGTCACGGCGGCAAGTCTGGCGATTTCCTTCAATTCGCCAGCCTGCAAGCTGTTCGAGCTGAAGCCGCTGAGGAACCCGATGCAGCATGATCTCGTGCCAAAACCTTTCGAGCACAAGGACGGTTGGATGTATCCGCCGACCGGGCCGGGGTTGGGCATCGAGGTGAACGAGGACGTCGTTAACAGCTATCGCAGCGAAAAGGTGCTGGGATTGGTCTGACATGCATCTCGCGGGGAGCAATCGCTGCCCAAACGACGGCGGACTGCATGAACGGACAGGGTGCAGGAAGGTGGCTGGAGGAGCTGGTCCTTCCTGGGAAGTCTGGAAATTCAACTGTTCTGGGAGGAACACATGCGTAAAACTTACCGTCACATGCTTCTGGCAGCCGTCAGCTGCGCCACCATTTCCGCCGCCGGCCTGGCATTGGCGGATGAAAGCCAGATCCCCACTTCGGGCGACAAGGTCGATGGTGCGCCGCTTCAGGTCAAACGCGATTGGGGCACGTTCAAGCTTGCCGACCGCATCGCCGACAAGATCAAGAAGGGCGAGAAGATCAATTACGTCTTCTCCTACCAGGCCTCCGGTATTCCGCTGTTCTCGCCGCAATACAAGGCGGGCTTCGACATGGGCTGCAAGATGGGCAATGCCATCTATCCGATGGATTGCGCCGCGATCGCACCTGTGCAAAACGACCCGAACCAGCAGGTCAGCCAGATCGAAGCCAAGCTTGCTGCCGGCGAAGTCGACTGCATCGGCATCGAGCCGGTCAGCTCGGACGCGATGACGGCGATCACCAACAAGCTGATGGATCAGGGCATTCCGGTCTTTACGGCTGGCGTCACCTCACGCGGCCACGAATTCACCAATTTCACCCAGATCCCGGACAAGGAAGGCCATACCGCCGCCGAAGCGGTGTTGAAATGGATCAAGGACAACAACAAGACCGACATCAAGGTCTTTGCGGTGTCCGGCGGCGACCCGACGCAATTCTGGGCGCAGGGCCGGATGAAGGGTTTCGAGGAAGGCATCAAGGCCGCCATTCCGGACGCCAAATTCGTCACCACGGCCGCCAACGGCCTGAACACCAGCTATGAGCCGGGCAAGACTTTTGACGTCTTCCGTTCGTTCCTGACAGCCAATCCGGATGTGCAGTTCATCGAGAATGTCGATATCGGCGCCGAACATGCCGACCGCGCCATCGAAAGCTTGGGCATGGCCGGCAAGGTGTTCACCATCGGCTGGAACTCCTCCAAGGGTCAGCTCGATGCGATCGAGAAGGGCATTCAGGTGGCGCAGCTCGACCAGCGCTGGCCCGACCAGGCAGCCTTCGGCGCACCCGCCTGTGCCCAGTTCCTCAAGAATGGCGTGATCTTGCCCAACACGCAAACGCTCAAGGCGGTGATGAAACCGGATGTCGCCCAAGCGCGCGCCGAGCTCGACAAGACCATGTCGCAGAAGTGATTTCTTGCAGACAACCAGTCGAGCCGCTGCAAGCGGCTCGATCGATTCCGGCCAGCCAAACGCCGTGAGCAAGACGGGGAGTTGAGATGAATATGAATCCAGGTCAGATCACGGAGCCGGCCGAGACGAAACGGGGATTTTCCGCCGCCAAGGCCACGGTCGACGCGGCACTGCGTATCGGCGGCCTGTTTCTTGCGGTCATCGCCGTGGCGCTGGTCTTTATCATCATCAACCCCAATTTCGCCAATCCCAATCTGGCCGTTTCCGTCCTGCGCGCGATGAGTTCCGTGGCGATCATGGCCATCGGCCTGACGCTGGTGATCGTGGTCGGCGAAATCGACCTTTCCTTCGGCGCCATGTATGGCCTGGCGGCCAATACGCTGGCCGTTGTCTGGATCGTGTGGGGCGTGTCGGTCTATCTCGCGATCCCGATCGTCATCATCGTCGCCATCGCCGTCGGCATCTTCAACGGATTGCTGGTGACCAGCATGAAGATCCCATCCTTCATCGTCACGCTCGGCAGCTATAACCTGCTCTATGGCYTGTCGCTCTGGGTCACCAACACGCAGACCTTCAATCCGAACTACCCGCCGCCGGATGTCACCGTGAATCCGGGCGAGCTCAACTTCTTCATCGGCCTCACGCAGAATATCGGTAAATACAGTCTCTCTGTCGAAATCTTCTGGATGCTCGGCATTGCCGTGGTCGTCGGTTTGCTGCTGCATCGCTCGCTGTTCGGCTTCCGTCTGATGGCGATCGGCGGCAATCCGGAAGCCGGCCGGTTGGCGCGGCTGCCGGTGCGGAAATACAAGATTCTCGCCTTCATTCTCTGCTCGGTGCTTGCGGCGATGGCCGGCATTCTCGACTTTTCCTTCATCCAGACCAGCCAGCCGGATATCGGCCTGTCGCAGACCTTCCCGGTCTTCGCGGCGGTGATCATTGGCGGCGCCAGCCTGTCGGGAGGCAAGGGCACGATTGTCGGCACGTTGGGCGGCGCCCTGCTGTTGGCCGAGCTGCAGATCGGCCTGGCGCTGCTGTCGCCCGGACCGCATGTGCAACAACTCTTCCTCGGCGCGGTCACCATCGGCGCCGTGGCGCTCGATCTCTTCCTCACCAAACTGCGGAAGAGCAGGGCGTCATGAGCGGTCAGGGCATCGGCATTCGTGGCGTCAGCAAGCGCTATGGCAGCACGATCGCGCTGAATGGTGTCGATCTCGACATCCTCCCCGGCGAGGTGCTCGGTATTGCCGGCCCTAACGGCGCGGGTAAAAGCACGCTGATCCGCATGATCGCCGGCGAAGAAAGGCCCGACAGCGGCGAGCTGACCTTCGACGGCCAGCCCTGGTCGCCGACATCGGATTGGCAGGCAGTGGCCGTGGTGCATCAGGAGCCGCAGCTTTTCCCCAATCTGACCGTTGCGGAAAACATGCTGGTCGGGTGCGAGGGCACCAGCGGTGCCAGGCCGAAACTAAGCGATGCCGATGCCGCCGTGATGAACGCGCTCGGTATCGGCCATCTCCGGAACCGGCAGCTGTCGGAATGCTCGCTGGCCACGCAGCAGCGTACCGAAATCGCCCGGGCCGTCGCCCGCTCCTCAAAAGTCTTTCTGTTCGACGAGCCGAATTCGGCGCTGACCGCCGATGAATCGAACGAACTGTTCCGAGAAATGCGTCAACTGGCGGCGAGCGGCCATATCGTCCTGCTGGTCACGCATCGGCTCGAAGACCTGGTGGCGCATTGCAAGCGCGTCGCCATCGTCCGCGACGGACGGGTGCGCACGATCCTCGAAGCCGGGGCTCTGACCGAGGATGGCATCGCCCGCCAGATGGTGGTCGATAGCGGCGCCGTGCATGGCTCAGCCGTGCCGAAAGCCATGGCCTCTGCGTCTGCCCAGCCGACCTTCTCCGTCCGCCACTGGACGCATCGCAAAGCTTTTCGCGATATCACGCTCGACGGCAAGGCCGGCGAAATTATCGCCCTGGTCGGCGTGGAAGGTTCCGGTTCGCGCGAACTGATCCGCTCCTTCGCCGGGCTGGAGCGCTGCACGGGCACGATCAGCATCGGCGGCGAAACCGGTGAGCGGGCGGTCGACACGATGACCGCCTATGTTCCGGCGACCCGGCAGCTCAGCCTTTACAGCAACTATTCCGTCGGCGAGAACCTGCTCGTCCGGCTCGGCAAGCCCGAGATCGCCGGTGTCGGACTGATGTTGAAGACCCGGCGGATGAAGGAGATGGCAGAAGATGCCGTCAAGCGCTTCCTGGTGAAGGCGCGGACGACGACACAAGGCATTCGCTCGCTGTCGGGCGGCAACCAGCAGAAAGTGGCGATTGCCCAGGCACTGCATTGCAGCCCGAAATTGCTGCTGCTCGAAGAGCCGACGCGCGGCGTCGACATCCATAGCAAGGCCGAGATCTACCGGCTCCTGCGCGACTATGCCGATGCCGGCCATGTGGTGGTGATCTTCTGCACCGAGATATTGGAGGTCTATGAAGCCGCCGACCGCGTGCATGTCGTCGCCGACGGTCGCCTTTCGCAAGCATTGACGGTGGCGAGCTACGATCAGGTGGAACAACTGGCGACGGATATTACCCGGTTGGAGCAGGAAAGTCGGGAGAGGCTATTGAAAGCGGGATAATCTCAGGCGCCGCTTTTCAGCAATGCCCGAGCAGTCCGTGCTCAATTCACCTTATATTTCTTGATCGTCCCTTCATCGAGCACAAGCCCGAATCCGGCGCCCTGCGGCACGTCGTAATAGCCGTTGTCAAACTTCGAGCGGTTCGCCACCAGCGCATAGAACATCGGGTCCCGATCCGGATGAAACGTTTCCAAATATGTCCCATTCGGAATGCCCGACAGCAGGTGCGCGGAGATTTGCGGCTCCTCGTGATGACCCATTTGGCAGGTAAACGCTTGCGCCAAAGCAGCCACCCGTCGCCACTCCGTCGGGCCGCCGCCCCAGCTGGCGTCGTAGTTGCAGACGTCGATAGCGCCCGACATCATCAGGTCACGGCAGCCGGCGCGGCTGATCTCGCTCTGCCCGGCGGTGATTGGAATGCCCGTCTGATTGCGCGCGGCGGCAAGGTCGAGGCGGTCGTTGTACCAACGCACCGGCTCCTCGAACCAGCGGATGTTGAGGTCCCGGGCATGGCGTGAAAACGCCACCGCGTCCCGCAAAGTCCAGCCCTGGTTGGCGTCGACGCACAGGACGAAATCGTCGCCGACGGCACTGCGGGCGGCGCGAACGCGCTCGGCGTCTTCCTTTGGCGTACGGCCGCCGACCTTGAACTTGCAGCCGGCATAGCCTGCCGCGCGGATCTCCTCCATCTCCCGGCCGAAATCCGCTAATGTCTTGTTTTCTTCATAATATCCGGCAATGCAGATCACCGGAAGCCGGTCGCGATAGCCGCCCCAGAGCTTGTAGAGCGGCACATCAAGCGCCTTGCCGACGGTGTCCCAGACGGCCGAGTCGACGCAGGCCTGGGCGCACATGGCGAGTTTGCGGTCGCGCAGGATATTGTAGCTCGGCCAGCGCGCTTCCTCCCAGCAGCCCTCGATGTTGAAGGCGTCTTTGCCGATCAGGCGCGGGGCGATTTCGTCGAGAATGATCTTGATCACTTCGGCCTGGGTCTCGAACTCGTCGCCGTTATAGACTTCGCCGACAATGCCCTCTTTCGTATAGAGGCGGGTGATGATCGTACAGCGATGCGTCATGTAATAGAAGCTGCCGCGGAAGGTGCGCGGCAACGGCATGCAGAGCGGGATGCATTCGATGCGCTCGATTGTGAGGGGTCCGACCATGAGACGCTCATTCCTGCGAAAAAATGAAACGTTTCCATAATAATGTGGTTCGTCACATTGGGTCAAGCGATAACCGGTCGCATATCCCTTGCTGGCATGATATAAGTTGCGTTAGGATGGAGTTTCGCAATGGTTTCCGGCATGTTGGCCGAGAAAATCCGGTTTGCACGGCAAGGGGATCGGCGTGGCTAAAAGCGTTGAGAAGAAGGCGACGATCCGCGATGTGGCGCGGGTCTCGGGCGTCTCGGTCGGAACCGTTTCACGCAGTCTCAACGCCCCTGATACAGTTAAACCCGATACGCTCGGCAAGGTGCGCGCCGCCATCCAGTCGCTGGGCTTCCAGCCGGATGTGCGGGCGCAGAACATGCGCCGGCGCAGCACGATGACGGTGGGTTTCGTTATCGATGATATCGCCAATCCCTGGCATGCAAGTTGTTTCAAGGCCATCGACGCGGAAATCCGAGAGCGCGGCTTCTCGCTTTACCTGATGAGCACCAATGGCAAGGCGAACGAAGAGGCGGCGGCCATCGATATGCTGCAGCACGGCCGCGCCGATGGCATGATCGTGACGCTCAATAACGAGCAGGACGCGCGCACGATCAAGCGCCTGAAGGAATTGCGCATCCCCTGCGTGCTGCTCGACCGCGACTTGCCGCTCGATATCGACGCGGTGCTCACCGAGCATGCGCCGGGCCTCAGGCAGGCCACCAACTATCTGATCGAACTCGGCCATCGCCGCATCGCGCTGATCACCGCCGGCAGCGACATTCGCCCGGGCCGCGAACGGGTGCGCGGCTTCGTCGAGGCCTTCGAGCGCGCCGGCCTGCCGGTGCCCCGCGACCTGATCCGCTCGCAGAGCCTGTCGGCCGACTATGGTTTTCGCGAGGCGACGACTTTGCTGCAGATGTCGGAGCGGCCGACGGCGATCATTGCCGCCGGCAACCGCATTCTCGTCGGCGTGCTGCGCGCCATGCAGCAGCAGAGCGTGTCGGTGCCCAACGATATCTCGCTGATCGCCTGCGACCGCTCGGACGTGGCACTGCTTTACCCGGGGCCGATCACGCTGATCGACCGGCCCGTGGAGGATATCGGCCGCACGGCGGCGCAGCTCCTGCTGGAACGGTTGAACGGCAAAGGGGATCGGCCGGCGCAGCGCATTTCCTTCCCGACCCATCTGATCCTCGGCGGATCGTGCCTGCCGGTGCGGAAATAGGCAGGTCAGGGCTCCGTCCGGCGATGGCCGCCAGCGAGGAGCCATCCAGCACCGACGCTACAGCGCCAGCGACATCTGCTGCGTGAACAGATCCTGCCGGACATCCAGCAGCACCTCCTCGACCGCGTCGGCAGCGGCGCTGCACAGCCAGGCCATGCAGGAGGCCGGCACGGCGATGGGCACGAGCTTTTCCCGCGGGATCTTGCTGATCGGGTTGAGGCCGGAGGCGCGGATCTTGTCCTGCATGACAGTGTTCGTTGGCGGTATGCCGAGGAAGAAGGTTTTTATGCCGCCTGGCGAAAGTTCGAGCGCCATCATTCGCGTCAGCATCTGCATGCCGGCCTTGGAGGCGCAATAGGCGGCCCAGCCTTCCATCGGTGTCGTCGCGGCACCTGTTCCGGCATTGATGATCCTGCCCTTTGTTGCGCGCAAAAGTGGCAGCGCCGCGGTCGTCATCCTGTGGACGCCAACGACATTCACCTCGAAGGCCGTGCTCAATGCGCTGGCGGGCAAATCGGTCAGCGGCCCAATCGTCGAGATCGTTCCGGCATTGTTGACCAGTACATCCAGCCGGCCCGCCTGCGCCTTGATCTCCTCGATCGCTGCGTCGACATCCTCCTGCCTGGTCACGTCCAGCATCAGCTTTCTCACCCCGACGGGATGGTCCTCGATGCGGTCGGCAATGTGGACGCCGGCAAACACCTTCGCCCCCGCCGTGTCGAGAATACGCACCAGTTCGGCGCCGATTCCACGGCCCGCCCCGGTCACGAGAATGGTCTTTCCAGCGAGATTGGGGACGGGCACGGGGGCGAGATTAAACATTTTGTCAGTTGACCCAGATTTGGAAGTGATGTTAATTGGCCTGACCAATTTTAAGGAGGGTAGCGCGGGGTTTGCGCGTTTGTCAAACGCTTTTGCCCAGCGCTGCGGGAGAGAATGACGGCCAGGACGCACATTGAGGCGGCTCCGATCGCCTGCCAGTATCTCAATGATTTCGAGCACATTCGGCGCGACGGAACCGAGTGCGGCAAACATGTCGTGCGAGGGCTTGCGGCATGAGCGGCGAAACCAGATTTGGCGTCACCCGTCCGACCGAGGACGACATTCGCAAGGGCGACTTCTCCACGCCTTGGGATGCGCCGATGATCCCGCCCTTTCCCTTCCGTTTCCGCAATGCCGAGATCATGACGCTCTATTGGCGCACCGATCCGTCGGCCATGGCCTTTCTGCTGCCGCCGCCGCTCAAGCCGGTCGGCGACATTGCCTGCGTGCATATCTACAAGATGAACGACACCGACTGGCTCGGCCCCTATTCGGAGGCCAATCTCATGTTCGGCGCGGAACTGCCGGGCAAAGCCTCAGGCGCTTACTCGCCCTATCTTGTCCTGTCTTCGGATATCGGTGTCGCCCATGGCCGCGAAATCCATGGCCAGCCGAAGAAGCTCGGCATGCCCTCGGTCGAGATGCGCGGCGACCTGATCGTCGGCCGTGTCGAGCGCAACGGCATCGATGTGCTGACCGGTACGCTGCCCTATAAGCAGAAGCCGGTCGGACCCGAGGCGCTGAACCCCTATTTCGACTTCACCACCAATCTCAATCTCAAGGCTGTCAACCATATCGACGGCCGACCGGCCATCCGCCAGTTGACCTCCCGCTGCCTGGCGGAGGTGACGGTCCATGAGGCATGGGAGGGGCCCTGCACCGTCGAACTCAGGCCCAATGCGCAATTGCCGGTCTACCGGCTGCCGGTGATCGAGCCTTTGCGCGGCTTCTACTGGCGGGCCGACTTCACCCTCGTGGCGGGCGAGATCATCCATGACTATCTGGAGGTCGCGCCATGACTGCCCGGGTCGTCGTGACCGATTACACCTTTCCGATGCTCGAGCAGGAGGAGGCCGCCGCGCGCGCTGCGGGTGCCGAATTCGCCGCCCATCAATGCCGAACGGCCGAAGAGGTGGCGGCAGCCGTCGAAGGCGCCGATGTCGCCCTCGTGCAATTTGCTCCGTTCGGTACCAAGGCGGCGGCAGCCTTGAACCCGGGCGCCACCGTCATCCGCTACGGCGTCGGTTATGACAATATCGACCTTTCCGCAGCCCGCTGTCACAATCTGAAGGTCGGCTATGTGCCGGATTACTGCGCCGACGAAGTCGCGGAGCATA
The DNA here is from genome assembly GCF_056403475.1 of Rhizobium sp. P2_G9. Classification (NCBI taxonomy): domain Bacteria; kingdom Pseudomonadati; phylum Pseudomonadota; class Alphaproteobacteria; order Hyphomicrobiales; family Rhizobiaceae; genus Rhizobium; species Rhizobium sp. P2_G9. Next base: position 31,431 of record NZ_JBFUFK010000059.1, read on the forward strand.
CTGTGGCAGCGGCTCTGGCAATGCTGCGCAAACTGGCGGCGCTCGATGCTTCCGTCCGGCGCGGCGAATGGGCGGCCGCCAAGGTCTGCCGGCCGATGAAGCCTTTCGCCGACACAGTGTTCGGTTTCTTCGGACTGGGCCAGATCGGGCGCTCCGTGCTTCGGCGTCTCGGCGGCTTCGGCTTCCGTTTTATCGCCTCCGACCCGGTCCTGCTGGCCGCGGATGCCGAAGCGCTCGGTGTCCGTCAGGTTGACGCCGACGAACTGCTGCGACAGGCCGATATCCTCTGCCTGCATGCTCCGGCTACGCCCGACACCATTGGCTTTTTCAACGCCGAGCGGTTGGCAACCATGCAGCCGCATGCCGTCATCATCAATTCGGCGCGCGGCCAGTTGATCCGCGAGGACGACCTCGCGGACGCACTCGCCCGCGGCACTATCGGCGGTGCCGCGCTCGACGTCTTCGGAGTCGAACCCCTGCCGGCCGACAGTCCGCTCCGCGCGGCGCCGAACCTCATGCTGACGCCGCATGCGRCCTGGTATTCGGACAGTGCCATCCAGCGCCTGCAGTGCCTGGTGGCGGAGGATGTGACGCGTGCGCTCCGGGGCGAAGGCCCGCGCAAGCCGGTGCGCATGTGATGATTTTCAAGGAGGAATACCTGCGTCCGGCTTCGGGCACAGGGCGAAAACCCCGATATGGGATCGTGGTTTCAACTGGGAGGAAGTGACGATGCGAATGACGAAGATTCTGGGCGCAGCAACTGCGCTCCTGCTCTGCACCACCGGCATGGCCTATTCGGCCGCTCTCAAGCTCGAACCGGGCAAGAGCGCCGACATGGTGCTTTTGCCGAAATTCCTCGGCATCCTGGTGTTCGACCAGGCGCATCAGGGCGCGGAGGAAGCTCATAAGGAGCTCGCCAATCCGGGCAAGCTGCTGTTTGAAGGTCCGACGCCCGAAAATTCCGTCGCCGGCCAGATTGAAATGATGACCACCGCCGGCACACAGGGCCAGAAGGCGGTGATGATCTCCGACAATGCCGGTGATCAGATCGTCCCGTCTGCCAAGGCGGCGCATGACAAGGGCACGAAGATCGTCACCTGGGATAGCCCGATCCCCTCCGGCAAGAGCGAGGACGTGTTTGTCGCGCAGGTCGACTTCGGCTCGATCGGCGTGGTCATGGCCGACATGGCCTACTCCATCCTCGGCGGCAAGGGCGAGTTTGCGGTGCTTTCGGCAAGCCCGGATGCCGCCAACCAGAACGCCTGGATCGCGTCGATGAAGGATGTGCTGGCGAAGAATGCGAAATACAAGGATCTCAAGCTCGATGATGTCGTCTATGGCAACGACCAGTCGGAAGTCAGCTATAACCGGGCGTTGGCATTGGTCGACAAATACCCGAACATGAAGCTGATCATGGCGCCCACGACGGTCGGTATCCAGGCCGCGGCCAAGGCGATGCAGGACGAAGGCCTGTGCGACAAGATCAAGGTCTCCGGCCTCGGCCTGCCGTCGGAAATGGTCTCCTACACGATGAAGGGCTGCGCGCCGCAATTCGCGCTGTGGAGCTTCCGCGACCTTGGCTACCTCACCTACTACACCGCCTATGGCCTGGCGACTGGCCAGCTGAAGGGCGATATCGGCGAGACCTTCCACGCAGGACGCATGGGCGACTACAAGATCGAGGGCGATCCGGGCCGTCCCGGCGCCAAACGCATCCTGATGGGACCGTTCACGGTTTACACCAAGGACAATGTCGAAGCGGCCTCGAAGTAAGACGACGCTGTCGCGGCCGGATGTCTGTCCGGCCGCGATACCTCAAGTTACCGGAATCCCGACAAAATGACCCAACCCACGCTGGCGCTCAGGTCCGTCTCCAAGACCTTCGGCATGACGGCCGCGCTGATCGACATGACGCTGGAACTCTATCCCGGCGAGGTGCATGCCATCGTCGGCGAAAACGGTGCCGGCAAGTCGACCATGATCAAGATCATGACCGGCATCTACCAGCCGAGCGCCGGCCAGGTCGAGATAGACGGCAAGCCGGTAACCGTTTCGGGATCGAAGGCCGGCCGGCAGATGGGCGTTGCCGCCATCTACCAGGAACCGATGGTCTTCCCCGACCTCGACGTCACCGAGAACATCTTCATCTCCGCTACCGGCCAAGGCCTGTTTCTCAATCGCAGCGCCATGCGGCGCAAGGCCGAGGCGCTGATTGCCCGCATCGGCATGACGCTCGACGTCGACCGTATTGCTTCAGGTCTGACGCTGGCCGAACAGCAGGCAGTCGAGATTGCCCGGGCGCTCAGCCAAAATGTTCGCGTCCTGATCATGGACGAGCCGACTGCGTCGCTGTCCGCACACGAGGCGAGCGAATTGCGCCGCATCGCCCGCAGCCTTGCAAAAGAAGGCGTTTCCGTTGTCTATATTTCCCATCGGCTCGAAGAGGTGTTCGAACTCGCCGATCGCGTCAGCGTCATCCGCGACGGGCGGCACATTTCGACGCGGCCGATTGCCGAGACCAATTCGAAACTGATGGTGGCCGAGATGGTCGGTCGCGAGGTCGGCAATTATTTCACCAAAATGCCGTCGACTGCGCGCGACGAGGTGCTGCTGTCCGTAAAAGATCTCGGCGTCGCCGGCGTCTTCGACGGCATCAATTTCGAGCTTCGCCGCGGCGAGATCCTCTGCATGGCCGGCCTGATCGGCGCCCGGCGCACAGATGTCGCGCTGGCGCTGTTTGGCGCACTGAAGCTGACGGAAGGCACAGTGCATTACAAGGGCCAACCGCTGAAGATCAGCTCGCCGCGCGATGCCATCAATGCCGGCATCGCCTATGTCTCGGAAGACCGCCGCAAGCTCGGCCTCGCCATGGCGCTGCCGATCCGCTGGAATGTCACGCTGGCGACCCTCGGTCGCTACCTCTCGCCCCTCGGCCTGATCGACACCGGCGCCGAGCGCGAGACGGCCGAGCATTTCCGCAAGCTGCTCAACATCCGCACGCCCGACGTCGAGATGCGGGTCGGCATGCTCTCGGGCGGCAACCAGCAGAAGGTCATGCTGGCAAAATGGCTGAACATGAAACCCGACCTGCTGATCATCGACGAACCGACGCGCGGCATCGACGTCGGCGCCAAGGCGGAGGTGCATGATCTCATCCGCGCCTTCGTCGCCAATGGCGGCGGGGCATTGGTGGTCTCCTCCGATCTGCCGGAAGTACTGGCGCTGGGCGACCGCGTCCTCGTCATGCGCGAGGGCCAGCAGAAGGCGATCCTCGACCACAGGGATGCCGATCAGGAACAGGTCATGGCGCTTGCCACCGGACAGAGGAGTGCGGCCTGATGCAGACCCTGCTCGACCGCATCAGTCCGCAAACCCTGCGCATTCTCGTGCTCATCGGCGTGCTTGTCCTGCTGCTTTTGTTCTTCTCGACGCAGATCGAGAATTATCTCAACGGCCGCCTGTTCAACCGCATCTCGTCGTCTGTGGCGGTCATGGCGATCATCGCCACCGGCCAGACGCTGGTGATCCTGACGCGCAATATTGACCTTTCCGTCGGCTCGGTGGTCGGCTTCGTCGCCTTCGCCACCGGCAGCATGGTAGCCCATTTCCCGGCGATAAACCCGATCGTGTTGTTGCTGTATTCGGCGCTGCTTGGCATCGGCTTCGGCATCATCAACGGTGTCCTGGTCGCCTATGTGCGGGTGCCGTCGATCATCGTCACGCTGGCAACCATGGCGATCTATCGCTCCGCCCTGGTCGAATTCTCCGGCGGCGAATCGGTGACGACGGAGCAATTGCCGCAGTGGCTGACGGATTTCCCCAACACTCAGCTGTTTACCATCGGCGACATGCAGTTCCGTGCCGGTTTCGTCGCGGCAATCGTCGTCGTGCTGATCGCGCATCTGGCGATGACGCAGCTGCGACCCGCCCGTCAGCTTTTCGCCGTCGGCTCCAATCCGGAAGCCGCCGAGATGGCCGGCATCGATTCGCAGCGGGTGGTGTTCACTGCCTTTGTGCTCTCCGGACTGATGGCGGGCCTGACCGGCTTCGTGTTTCTCGCCCGCTTCGGCAACATCACTGTCGTCGCCGGCCTTGGCTTCGAACTCAACTCCATCGCCTCCGCCGTGGTCGGCGGCGTCAATATCTTCGGTGGCTCCGGCACGGTGATCGGTGCTTTCCTCGGCTCGATCCTCGTCGACCTCCTGGAAACCAGCCTGGTGCGCTGGCAGATCGTCTCCGAATTCTGGCAGGAGGCTGTGCTCGGCGCGATGATCCTGCTCTCGGTTACGGTGGACACGATCCTCAACCGCCGGATTTCGGCATTCCGGGCGGCACGTGCCCATCGCATAGCGCTCGAAAGAAGGGCAGGTACGCCATGATCAAGCGGCTCCGGAGCTGGGAAGGTTTTCTGCTTGCAGTGCTTGTCGTCATCATCGTCGTCAGCGCCACCGTCTCGCCGGAATTCCTCTCCGTCTCCAACCAGGTCGACGTCTTCCAGCTGTCGATCGAAAAGGTCATCGTCGCGCTGATGATGACCTTCATCATCATCAATGCCGAGATCGACCTGTCTGTCGGTTCGATGATGGGTCTTTCGGCCTGCGCCTTCGGCTGGCTGTTTCAGCATGGTGTCGATCCGCGCCTGGCGATTGCCATCTGCCTTGTGGTCGGCGTCGTGGGCGGTGCGATCAATGGCTGGTTCATCACCTGGGTCGGGCTGCCGTCGCTGGTGGTGACGCTGGCGACATTGATCGGTTATCGCGGATTGGCCCGCGTCCTCGTCGAAGACCACGGCATCAATGATTTTCCCGGCTGGTTTGACGGTCTCGGACAAAATGGCCTGATCGGTCCTATCCCCTTCGCGCTCATCGCCTTCGTCGTGCTCTTCGTCTTCCTTTATGTCGTCCTCCAACGCACCGGCTTCGGCCGCAAGACCTATGTCATCGGCTCGAACCGCGACGTGGCCGAGTTCGCCGGCATCAATACTAGCCGTCACAAGATGATCCTGTTCATCGGTTCGGGCCTGATTTCCGCCTTTGCCGGCCTGCTCTATGCGGCGCGGGTGGGGGCGGTGCGCGGCGATGTCGCCTTCGGCTTCGAGCTCGACATCATCACCATCGTGCTTCTCGGCGGCGTCTCGATCTTCGGAGGCAAGGGCACCTTGATCGGAACGGGCCTTTCCATCCTGATCGTGCTCAATCTGCGCAATGGCATGGCGCTCGCCAATGTCACCGGCCATATCCAGACCGGCGTGATCGGCATTCTCCTCATTGCATCGGTGATCGCGCCGCGCTTCAAGTTTGGTCGGCATGCGCAGATGAAAGCGGAGACGAGCTCATGAGCCCACCCTTCACCGAAAAAGGTTTCGAGATCCCGATCGTGCGCGAATCCGTGGCGGAAATCGTCGTCCGTCGCATCCTCGACATGGTCAAGGCGGGTGTGCTGAAGCCCGGGGATGCGCTGCCGCCGGAGCGTGATCTTGCGGTCTCGCTCAATGTGTCGCGGCCCTCGGTGCGCGAAGCCATGCGTGGGCTCACGGTGCTGGGCGTCGTCAGGACGCGTCAGGGCGGCGGCGCCTTCATCAGCGACCTCAGCCCCAACACGCTGCTCGGACCGATCCAGTTCTACCTGCAGCTCGAACAGACCAATGTCAGCGAACTCTATGACGTGCGCAGCCTGATCGAATCCGACGTGGCGCGCCGCGCCGCGCTAAATATGGACGAGGCTTCGCTTATGGCGCTGGAAGCCAGCCTGAAGCGCCAGCAGGACACGGTCAACGATCCGCTCGCCTTCCGCAACGCCGATTTCGAATTCCACGAACTGATCTGGGTCGGTTGCGGCAATGCCGTGCTCAAGCGCATCGGCGAAAGCCTCAACGTGCTCGGTCTCGAATTCCGCAAGCGGGCATCGGAGACTCCGGGCGTGCTGCAGCAGTCGCTGCGCGATCACCATGCCTTGTTCGAGGCATTGAAGGCGCGCGACCCCGAGGCGGCAGCGCGCGCCGCCGATACACATATGCGCAACGTCTACCAATCGACGATCAAACAGGGCAACAAGGCGGAGGAAAGCTGATGGCTGCGCGGATCGGCCTCGTCGGCGTCGGCTGGTGGGCGACCATCAACCATGTGCCTGTCATCAGGAACAAGACGCATGCCGAGATCGTCGGCCTTTGCGATCTGGATCGCGGCCGCGTCGACACGGTGGGCGACCAGTTCGGCATTGCCGGACGCTATACCGTTCTCTCGGCCATGCTGGCGACTGAGAAGCTGGACGGCCTGATCGTCTCGACGCCGCATGTTGCCCATACCGAGCCGACGATCGCCGGCCTTGCCGCCGGTGCTCATGTGCTGGTCGAAAAGCCGATGGCGACACGCGCCGAAGACGCCTGGGCGATCGCCGCCGCGGCTCAGAAATATGGCCGGCAGGTCATGGTGCCGACGGCCATGAGCTTCACTCCTTTCACCGAGCGCGCCGCCGCCGCGGTGCGCGAGGGGCGGATCGGCACCGTGCGGCATGTCGTCTGCCAGATGGGCTCGGCGCTGGAGGACCTGTTTGCCGGCGCGCCGATGCTGGAGACCAAGGACCATACCTTCCGCCCACCGGCCTCCACCTGGGCCGACCCGGCGCGTGCCGGCGGCTATGGCTGGGGCCAGCTGTCGCATGCACTGGGCTGGCTGGTGCATGTCGCCGATATCAGATTCAACAGCATCTACTGCCTGGACGGCAAATCGCCGAGCGGCGTCGACTATTATGACGCTGCTGTTGGCCGTACCAGCAATGGCGCGACGGTTTCGCTCTCCGGCGCATCGACCGTGCCAAAGCAGCGCGGCCTGCATTTCGATATCCGCATCTACGGCTCCGAAGGCATGATCTTCTTCGCCAGTGAGAGCGGCAAGGGCCGGCTCGACATCAGCCGTCTCGACGGCCAGGAGGAGAGCGTGCCGTTCGCTGCTGGCGATGCGGATTACAATGGCGCTCTGCCGGTCCTGCGCTTTGTCGAGCTTTGCGCCGGCAGGCCGGTCATCAATCCGGCTGATGCAATGGTCGGTGCGCGGGTGACGGAGGCGCTGGACGCCATGTACCGCTCTGCCAAGTCCGGTCGGGAGGAAGGCATCGGAGCGTGAGATGCGATTGTGGCTTAGAAAACCCTCTCTGGTCTGCCGGCCATCTCCCCCACAAGATTCCATGAGGGTGGATAGCGCCACGGCTTGTATCAAAGTCGTGTTTGCAATCCCAACTTTGGAGGGCCTCATGGATATGATCGCAGAGAACCCCGATCGCGCGGGCGCTATCC
>NZ_JBFUFK010000060.1:0-38679 GCF_056403475.1 Rhizobium sp. P2_G9
GTCGTGGGTGATGCTATTTTTTTCAAGTCGTGGGTGATGCTATTTTTTTCAACTCCGGCTCTGCTGGCACCCACACGATCGATAATTCGGGAACCGTGGGAAATGGGATTCAGTCGTCGGTCGCCGCAACCAGTGCGACATCCGTCGAACTCGTGACCAATACCGGCATCCTGCGCGGCGGCCTCGACCTCGCCGGCGGTAACGACATCGTCCACAACGAAAGCGGCATCATAAAGGGCAGCACCGATCTCGGGGATGGCGACGACCAGTTCTATGGCGGGCTGACAGCCGTGACCGTCAGCGGCGGCGATGGTGTCGACACGATCACCGGCGGCAGAGGCGACGATGTGATCGATGGCGGCAATGGCGCAGACAGTTTCGGTTCTCCGCAAAGCCTCGACGGCGGTGCGGGCAATGACGTGATCACCGGCGGGGCCGGCTATGACCAGATCCATGGCGGCACCGGCACCAATACTTTGAGCGGCGGCGGCCACAGCGACGACTATTATGTCGACAGTCCCACCGATGTGATCGTCGAGGCAGCGGACGGCGGCGACGCGGACTATGTCCATGTCAGCGTCTCCTATACATTGACGGCAGGCGCTCACGTCGAATTCATGGTGACGACCAACGACGCCGGCACCGATCCGATCAACCTCACCGGCAATGAACTGGCGCAGGCGATCTACGGCAATTCCGGCGACAATATCCTCGACGGCGGCGGCAATGACGGCGCCCAGGACGACCTGGTCGGCCTGGGTGGAAACGACACGTATGTGCTCGGCAGCGAAACCCTGGACACGGTCACCGATAGCGCCGGCATCGACACCATCACCTCGACCATCAGCCGCAATCTCGCCGACTTCGCCACGATCGAAAACCTCGTTCTGCTCGGCGCCGACGACATCGACGGCACCGGCAACGGGCTCGCCAACATCATCACCGGCAATAGCGGCAAGAACGTGCTCGACGGCGGCGGTGGCAGCGATACGCTGATGGGCAATGGCGGCAAGGATACGTTCGTGTTCGACACGGCGGCCAAAGGCTCGAATGTCGACACGATCAGCGATTTCAGCCACAAGGACGATACGATCGACATCGACGATGCGGTCTTCAAGGGGCTGGCATTGGGGACATTGTCGAAGGACGATTTCAAGCTGATCGCAAGTGCTAGTTCGACCACAGGCGTCGATGCAAGCGACCGGATCCTCTACGACAAGGCGGATGGCGACCTCTATTTCGACCGGGACGGCGCGAAGGGCCATTTCGACCGGGTGCTTTTCGCGCATGTCACGGATAACGACAAGCTCAACCACGCGGATTTTCATATCGTCTGACGGAAGGCTGCCGCGGGTTTTTCTCCCCCAAGGGGGGGGAGAGGACGCGCGGCGCCCTCCCTGGCTCAATTGGGACTCCGTGGGTACGGCGTCGACGATCATGTCGCAGAATTTCGCCAAGGCCGCTCAAACCTCGATCAGAGCCTGCCCAGATTCCGGCCGGGCCGGCTTGTCAGACTGCCGGGACAGTGCAATCTTGGCCCAGAACCCGCCCTGGAAACGACGATGCCCGCAGTCGAAGGCCCGTGCAAAGCGGAGCTCCCGGAATGACCGTCAATCGCCGCCTCGCCGTGATCCTGATGGCCGATGTCGTCAACTATTCCCGCCTGATGGAAGCAGACGAGGCGGGCACGCTCGAGGCGTTGAAGGAGCGACGGAAGGCAATCCTGGAGCCGACGGTGCAGGCGCATGGCGGGCGCGTCGTCAAGCTTATGGGCGATGGGGTGCTGATCGAGTTTGCCAGCGCCGTCAACGCGGTCATGGCGGCCATGGAATTACAGGAGAAGTTCGGCGCGGCCAACAAGGCGCTGGCGCCGGACCGCCATATCGTGCTGCGCATCGGCATCAATCTCGGGGACATTATCGGGGAGGGATCCGACATCTATGGCCATGGTGTCAATATCGCCGCCCGCCTCGAAGCGCAGGCGCCCCGGGGCGGCATTCTGGTGTCGGACGCGGTGCATGCACAGGTCACGGGCAAGATCGGTGCCGATTTTTCCGTCGCGGGCGAGTTGCGGCTGAAGAATATCAGCATGCCGATACGGGCCTGGCGCTGGTCCGGATCGGAGGCGACGACGGCGGCGATACCCGCGCCCGCGAGCGCTGACGCCAAACCGACGGTCGCCATCTTGCCCTTCACCAACCTGATCAGCGATCCCAAGCAGGAGTTCTTCGCCACCGGCATCGGGCTTGATCTGGAATCGTCGCTGAGCCTGATCAGCGGCATCGAGCTGCGCGCCGACAGCGCCGCCGCCGGCTTGCATCTGACCGGCAGCGTGCGCGCCGCGTCGGGCCAGATCCGTGTCAACGCGAGGCTGGTCGAGGCGGCCGGCGGCCGGCAGCTTTGGAGCGGCCGGTTTGAAGGCGGCGACGACGACATCTTCGCCTTGCAGGACGAAATCACCCGCCAGGTCGCGGTTGCCATGCAGGTCAAATTGACCACCGGCGACTTCGCACGGCTGTGGGACGGCCAGACGCGAAGCCTTGCCGCCTGGGAACGCTGCGTCGTCGCCAACCAGCACCACGAGCGGTGGTCCGAAGCCGACAACCGCCGCGCCCGGGACCTCCTGTACGAAGCGCTTGAGATCGACCCGGACTATATCGGCGCCAAGGTGCTGCTGGGCAAGACCCTATGGTACGACGCGCGCTACTATGCTGAGGGCGACGACCGCGAGCGGGCGCTGGCCGAGGCGGAGCGCATCGCCAAGGAGGTGCTGGAGCAGCGCCCGGACACGGCCATCGCGACGATGCTGCTGGGCGGCGTGGCATGGCTGCGCGACCGCCATGACGAGGCGGTCTCGCTCTGCCGCCGCGCTGCCAGCCTCAGCCCGAGCGACCCCTGGGTGCTTGGCTTCTCCGGTCTGATCTCAGTCTATTCCGGCGACCCGCGCGAAGGGCTGACCGTGCTCGAGCGTGCGGCGCATCTGTCGCCGCAGACGCTGACCTGGATCCATTTTCACATAGGCCATGCCCGGGCGTGGCTGGGCGACGACGAAGGCGCGATAGAGAGCCTCGATCGCTATATCGCGGCCAATCCGCAGGATAGCTGGGGCTATCTGATGATGGCGGTCATCCATGGGTTCGCGGGACGGACCGATAATGCCCGCCGCGCCGTTGCGGACGCTGTGCTGAGGCAGGCGGACATCGACCAGGAGCAGGTCCGGCGCTCAAACCGCTACCGCGACCCCGAACGGTCGGAACGGGTGATCGCAGCGCTGAGCGCAGCCGGACTTCCCGCCTGACATGCTCCAGACATCGCGCCGGGGATCCTTTGCCAGGACCGTTGCGCCGTCAATCGAAAGAATTGTCGCGAGGCGGGAAGGCCCGCCTCTTTACACCGCGACCGTGTCTTGCCGCCGCTGACGCAGCTTCGGCCATAGGATCAGCCAGCTCACCAAAGCAAGGTTGACGCAGTTCCACAGAAAGCCGTGCAGGAAGGCCAGGCGGTAGGAGCCGGTGGCGTCGAAAATGTAGCCGGCGGCGAGGCCGCCGCAAGCCATGCCAAGCACAGTCGCCATCATGACCAGGCTGATGCGGATGCCGGCCTCGCGTGGCGGCAGGTATGTTCGGATGATCACCGCATACATCGGAACGATGCCGCCCTGGAACAGCCCGAACAGGCCGGAGATCATGTAGAGCGACGACTTGCCGTTGAAAAACAGGTAGAGCAGCAGCGCCAGCGCCTGCATGGAGGAGCCGAGGATCAACATCGGCCCGGCGCCGATCCGGTCCGCAAGCGCGCCGGATGCCAGGCGGCTGACCACACCCAGTCCAAGCATCAGGGCGACGATCTCGGTCCCCACGGCCACGCCATAGCCGAGATCGCCGCAATAGGCGACGAGATGAACCTGCGGCATCGACATGGCCATGCAGCAGGCAAAGCCGGCGACGACGAGAACGGCCTGCAGGACATTGGGGTTCAGGCCCAGCGCGTTGCGGGCTGTCTCCGTTGCGGCCTGGGCCTGGGCATAGGTCGCGGTCGGCAGGCGCCGCTTCAACAGCAGGCCGATGGGCACCATCACCAGCGGGATGAACACGGCAATGCCGATATGGATGGACCGCCAATTGTGCGTGGTGAGGAAATGTTCGATCACCAGCGGCCAGACGGCGCCGGAAAGATAACTGCCCGAGGCGGCAAAGGCGACCGCGAGCCCCCTGTGCCGGGAAAACCAGAGTGAGAGATCGGATATCAGCGGCGCAAATCCGGCCGCCGATCCCAGACCGATGACCAGCGAAAAGGCGGCGAATTGCCAGATATTCGTGGCGAGCGCCGTCATGATATAGCCGGTTGCGAGCAGCAATGCCCCGACCAGCACCGGCGCGACGATGCCGACCCGGTCCGCCAGGCGCCCCATCACCACGCCGCCAAAGGCAAAGCCAAGCATCGTGCAGGTATAGGGTAGCGAGGCACCGCCACGCGCCGTGTCGAATTCGACCTGCAGGGTCGGCAGTAGCACCACGACAGACCAGTTGCCGACACAGGCGACGGTGCCGAGAATGAGCGTGAGCAGGAGCCGCCACCAGGCATAGGCGGAATCGACCTCGCCGGCGCCAGAGCCGCCTGCGGCAGCCGGCTTCTTTTCAAACGTGGCCACGGCAGCAACTCCCTGGGTCTGATGATCAACGGAAGGCGCGTTCGAAATGCCGCCGGTACATCCGTTCTATAGAACGAAGTGTGGTGCTTTGGATACCGGTGCGACCGACACGGGCGCGACCGCGCGCGCCGTCGGGGCGGTTCCATGTCGGCTGAGCGGGGATCCGGGCAATCGCCGGATCAGCTGGTCGCGCCGGTGATCAGGCCCTGCGCCGGGACCAGGCAAGCGCTGCACCGCTCAAGGCGCATAGTCCCAGGCATAGACCGAAGATCGACCAATATCCAAACCAATTGGCCCAGAGGCCGGTACCGAGGCCTGAAAGTAGGACGCCGACGCTCACCGTGTTGCCGAAAACCGCGGAGGCGGCTCCGGCCCGGCCGGGCAGCAATTCCTGCACCATCGTCATGCCGACAATACTGATGACGCCGATTCCCGCCGCCCTGAATGTCTGTCCGACATAGAGCGAGGTCAGTGTCGGCCAGGCCAGCGCCAAGGCAAAATATCCGGCGAAGAGAGCAAAACCGAAGACCAGCAGCCGATGACTTCCCGAAAGGCCCGGCCTGACAACGAACACGGCCATCACCAGCACTTCAAGCCCGGCGCAGAGACTGAACAACAGTCCCACATCGTCCTTCGAGCCGAGCTGTTGGGCGACAACGATCGCCATCGCATTTGAACCCATGAACATCGCCGTATGAAATGCCGACAGTGCCAGAATGGCGGGCGCCGCCTGCAGGACTGTGGCCATGGTCAGCGCCTGTCGGGTTTCCGCATCGCCAGGCAGGACCTGAATGCGGCTGACGATCACGACGGCCAGGGCGGACGCGGCCAACAGCGCGGCGCCGACGAATACGCCTTCGAATCCCAGCGAGGACACCAGCACCGCTGCGATCGCCGGGCCGACCGCCCAGATGAGCGAGGATGCAAGCCGCAGGCTTGCCATGCCGCGCGACACCGTCAGGCCGCCGGCCCGGTCAAGATAGCCCTTTGCCAGTGCAAACAGCAGCGCATAGGAGGCAGAACTCAGGCCGAACAGGATGGCGGCATCCAGCACCAGCATCCAGATCTCGGTGAGCACGGCACATAGTCCGAAGCCGACGGCCTTGGCCAGCAAGGAGACAGCCAAGGGCCAGATCACCGGCCTTCGGTCGTGAAGATGCCCGAAGATCGAGGTGACGATCAATCCGGACACCGCCGATGTCGTCAGGAAGCCGCTGAGCGCCAAGGGCGACATTCCGATCTTTTCGACGGCCAGCAAGGCTATGTAGCTTCCGGCCATCGCCTCGGAAAGCGTGGCAAAGAGGATCGCGGTCATGGCGGGAATGAAGTGACGTACCCCAAACAGCGCAACAGTCGAAGTGGCGTCAAATCCGGCATTCGTCGTCATGACCGTTCCTATGCTGCAGGAATCAACAGGGGCCGTCGAAGTCGCCATGAAGCACGCGTGTTTGCCTGGATCTGACAGCATATCGGGGCATAGGCGACACATGCGAGCGCCTATCGCGCGCCCGGCAGCCAGCTGCACGCCGGCACCTCAACCCTTCGCCCTGGTCAGCCGCTCGACGGCGTCGACGATCATGTCGCAGAATTTCGCATGGTCGAGCTGCATCGCCACGGTGTGGCGGAAATCGCGCTGCTCGCTGGCCGTGCCGCCGAAATGGTGCATGCCGCCCATTTTCTCGAAATTGCAGACCGTCATGCCCTTGGTCCAGCGGCCGGCGATCTCGACGCGGATATCGGCCTTTTCGGTGGTGAACACGCTTGGATCGATCAGCGCCGCCACGCAGCAGGCGTCATGAACGGCGGGATAGGCGATCTGCAGCAGGCCGCCATGGGTGGTGGCGATGAAGGCCCAGATATCGAGGATGAACTGGCTGATCGAACCGCCGATGGCGCGGACTCTGTCCTGCAGCTCCGGCGTGGCCTGGGCCTGGTGCGTCAGGTCGAGCCCGACCATGGTGACGTCCCACTTGCCGCGGAACACGACATCGGCGGCTTCCGGATCGCCATAGACATTGAACTCGGCAGCCGGGGTGATGTTGCCCCGCATATAAGCGCCGCCCATGACCACGACCCGCTTCACCCGCTCGATGATGCGCGGTTCCTTGCGCATGGCGAGCGCGATATTGGTGTAGGGACCGACCGGCACGAGCGTGACGCTCTTCTCCTCATGCGCCATGACGGTGTCGATGATGAAATCCACGGCATGACGCGGGTCGAGCTCGAACGAGGCGGGCGGCAGCACGGGCCCATCGAGCCCGGTCTCGCCATGGATCTCGACGGCCAGCACCTGGTCGCTGATCATAGGCCCGCGCGACCCCTTGGCCACGGGCACCTTGATGCCATAGGCGGTGCAGACGGCCAGCGCATTGCGCGTTGTGTTGTCGACATTGTGGTTGCCGGATACGGTGGTGATGCCGAGCAGGTCGATCGCGGGATTGGCTGCCGCCAGCAGGATGGCGATGGCATCGTCATGGCCGGGGTCGCAGTCGAGGATGATCTTTTCCATGGGGGGCTCAAGATTGGGTGGTGGGGCTTCCGACGACAGCTTGCTCGACGCCTCGCTCATGCAGCGAGCGAAATGCCTTGCGAGATTAGCATAGGAGTGTGCTTTGGGCGAACAAGTCTTGATCGTGATGCTGAGGCTCGGACCCGCGAGGAAGCGCTCGCTGCGATTATCAAGCTTGCTGAAAGCAGGCAGTTGCAAAGACCTGCCGGCGATGACATGGACATCATGGTTTCCGGCCTGCTGACGCAATGGTTGAACCCGAAAGCTTGACTCCCGTGATCACCAACGCCAGTCTCTCCGTGAACGGAGTGTGGCCATGTGCGGCCGGATTTACATAACGACATCACTGGAGCGAATGCTCTCGTATTTCGGCTTCAACGATATCGATGGCGTGCCCGACGTGGAAGCGCAGCTTCCACGGTGGAATGGCGCTCCCGGGCAGATGTACCCGATCATCATTAATGCGGCCTCCGAAAACAGCGAAGTGTTGGGCCGACGCGCCGTGAACGCGAAATGGGGATTTGTGCCGCCCTGGTCGAAGGACGGCAAGGGCGATGGGCGGCCGCCGCCTATCATCGCAAGATCCGAGACGGTCGCGACGAACGGCATGTTCCGGCAATCGTACAAATCGAAGCGCTGCCTGGTGCCGATCTCCGGATTTTTCGAATGGAAGGACATTTACGGCACCGGCAAGAACAAGCAGCCCTATGCCATCGGCATGGCCGATGACTTGCCGTTCTGCCTCGCTGGCATTTGGTCGACCTGGCGCGACAAGGTGACCGGGCTCGATCTGCGCAGCTTTGCGGTGCTTACTTGCGAGCCCAATGCTTTGATGGCGCAAATCCACGACCGGATGCCTGTCATACTACATCGCAAGGACTATGACAGATGGCTCGGCATCGAGCCCGACCCGCACGATCTGTTGGTGCCCTATCCAGATCATCTCATGAAGATGTGGAAGATCGGTTCGAAGGTCGGAAAGCCGGCGAACAACACGCCGGACATCATTGATCCGATCGATGATGACAATGATGGGGGAGATGGACCGCCGGCGCCATCAGGTCCGGAGCAACCAACACTCTTCTGAGCGGGCGGCCGCCCCTTCGGCAATGAAGGACAACAATGGGCGGTCATGCATGTAGATGCGTTTCTAGGCTATCCGGATGTGGTCGAATTCCTCAAGCAGCGGTTACACGATTATCTGATCGTCCAATAATTCGTGCTCTTCGCCGGGTCCGCTCAGGGGCAATGCGGCCGCTCCACGCCAGTCCCGTCCGACCAGCGCCCCGCTCTCGCCGAAGGCCATGACGGTCTATCGGCCTGCAAAATTTGAACGTGCACCGAGCCCCCATCGGGTCACCGCAGCACGCGGAAATCGCCGGGCACATGGTCGGGATCGAGCGGTTCGCTTTCAACGCTGGTCACCGCTGCACCGGGAGGGCCGTTGTGGAAGCGTTCCACCATTCGATCGACTGCCGATCGCGTGCCTGCGATCGCGGCGCTGACGCTGCCGTCGGCTTCGTTGCGCACCGTGCCGCGCAATCCCAGACGCTTTGCTTCGTGAATCGTCCAGGCGCGATATCCGACGCCCTGCACGCGGCCGTGAACACGCACCAGCAATGCCTTTTCGCCTTCACTCATGCGCGGCTCCCATTTGCGCGGCGAATTCTAGCGCCCACGATCCCAGTTGTCTCGCTGCCTTTTTGCAGAATGTATCCCGGACGTATCGTGAATCTGCAATGGTCGACAGCGCGCCGCTTGAGGCAAAACCGCACAATCAGCGGTTTGATTCACCTTTTTCTAAAGTCGTTGGCCTATCATGCCAGGGCGTAGCTTTTGACGAACGATCGGATAGCGAAGACGATGACGACGCGGCGCAGCACCGCCAGCACGGTGGCCAAATTTGCCGAGGCGACAAACCTGTCGCTGATCTCGATCGACAGCAAGGGCGATATCGAATTCGTCAATCCGTCGGCCTGCGCGCTGTTCGGCTATCGGAAGAGCGAAATGATCGGCCGGCCGATCACCATCATCGTGCCGGAGAGGATGCGCGGCGCACATATGGCCGGCCTGGCGCGGGTGGCCGCCGGCGAGAAGCCCAATCTCGGCGGCAAGACGGTCGAGGTCTCGGCGGTGAAGAAGGATGGCAGCGAATTTCCGATCGAGATCACCCTGTCGATCTGGGAAGGCAAGGGCGGTCTCTGCGCCGGCGCCGTGATCAAGGACATTTCCGAGCGCCGTGAGCGCGAGAGCCGGCTGATGCGGCTGGCATCGCAGGACACGCTGACCGGGCTCAGCAACAAGCATCAGTTCATGCAGCTGCTCCAGGACCGCCTGTCCTCCGGCCATGCGGCGACGGCCATATTGCTGGACCTCGACGGCTTCAAGGATGTCAACGACACGCATGGCCATGGCGTCGGCGACGCGCTGCTGCAGGCGGTCGGCGTGCGCCTGCCTTATCTGCTGCGGCCCGATGCCGTGGTGGCACGGCTGGGCGGCGACGAATTCGCCGTGCTGCTGCCCGAAACGGCCGATCCGCTGGCAGCACAGAAAGAGGCGGCCGATATTCTCGAAGCGTTCCGCAAGCCCTTTCATCTCGGCGGCCTGGTGCTCGACCTCGCCGCCAGCCTGGGCATCGCCATTGCGCCGCATCACGGTAGCGACGCCGAGGAATTGCTGGCCAGCGCCGACTTCGCGCTTTATCGCGCCAAGGCCGCGGGTGGGCGCTGCTACAGATTGTTCGACCAGTCGATGCGCAGCGAGGCGCAGGCCCGCCGCGCCATGCGCGACGAGCTGCGCAAGGCCCTGAATGAAGGCCAGCTTGAAATGTACTACCAGCCGCAGGTGCGGCTGGCCACGGGGGCGGTGATCGGCTTCGAAGCGCTGATCCGCTGGAACCATCCGGAGAAAGGCCTGCTCACGCCCGGAGCCTTTCTGCCCGCGCTCGAACAAAGTGCCTTGGCGCTCGAGATCGGCTGGTGGACGCTCGACGAAGCCTGCCGGCAGATCGCCCGCCTGAACCGCCTGGGCCATGCCGTCAAGATGAGCGTCAATCTGTTCCCGACCCAGTTCCGCGCGCTTAACCTGCGCGACAAGGTGGCCGATGCGATCGACCGGCACGGCATAGGCGCGTCAGCGCTCGAGCTCGAAGTCACCGAGGAAGTGGCGCTGAATTCCGACGAACGGTCGCTCAAAACCCTCAACGACCTGCGCGACATGGGCGTCGGCATCGCCTTCGACGATTTCGGCACCGGCTTTGCCTCGCTGAGCTCGCTGCAGCGCTATCCGCTGACGACGCTGAAAATCGACCGCGCCTTCATCCGCGACATCCAGGCCAACACCTCCGATGCCGCCATCACCCGCGCGCTGATTGCCATGAGCCGCGACCTCGGGCTCGAGACGATCGCCGAGGGCATAGAAACGGCGGAGCAGGAAGCGGCCTTGCTGGCGCTCGGCTGTCCGGCTGGTCAAGGGTATCGCTTCGGCCGGCCGATGCCGGAAGAGGATGTGGAGCGGTATCTGGGGCAGGGTGTTTGGAAGAGGGCGTGAGGGGCGGCCGTGCCTTGGGCGAGATCACCAATTTCGGGACGGCGGCGGCGCCCTGTCGCATTGTCTATATGTGCGATCCCGAGGGCAACATCCTGGAGATCGAGCAGGGGTAGGCTTGGCTCGAAATGCCTGGGTTTTGAAGTGCCGCTGTTGCATTCGTGATGTGGCGCGGCTACGATCCAGTGTGGTCCAATGGCGCCGCCTTCCGCTGCCATCTATCGACCCTTGCATTACCCGACGATGAGCAACGACAGGCCAATCGACCTGAATGCCGACTTTGAGGCGGCATTCATCTACCCGTTTTCGACGCACTATTGGCAAAGCAGACGCGGGCGAACGCATTGGACGTGGATGGAAGGATGGCAGGACAGCATAGCCGGGCCAATTTGGAGCATCGTGAAGCAAGGCGGTTGCGCCTATGTCTATGACCGCGATGACTGCTATTTTGCCGAGGTCAGCGATCCCGCCACATTACACGCGTGTCTCAAGCAAAAACACCAAGGCTTGAGAGCGGGGATAAGCCGGTTTGCCCCGGCTTCCCGGAACGAAGAGATGGATCTGGCATCCATGCACCGGTTCGCCACCGCAATGTGGACCGTCGTGGAAAACGCGATCGAAATAGAGCGACGTCGGTGGGCTGCGGAGCGTGCCCAAAGTGCCTGATTCTGGCCCTTCAACGACTGCCATTATTGGTGGGCCGGAGTGATCGCAAACCGTAGGCCCAGGGCCGCAAGCGTCTTGTTGATGGTTTCCATTTTGGGGTTGCCCTCCTTGGAAAGGACGTCATACAGATTTTCCCGGCTGAGGCTGGCTTTTTTGGCAATTCCGGCCACACCACCCTCCCGGGCTTTTGCGACATGGCGCAAAGCCTCTCGGAAAAGCTCCATATTGCCGCCCTCCAGTATTTGCTCCAAGTAGAAAGCAGCGTTTTCACGGTCGCGCAAAAGCTCGTCCCGCTTGCCGGCGTCATAAGGTTTACTCGCCTGGGTCATTGCTTCACTCTCCGACTGTCGTCTTCAAGATATTCCTTTGCCCGTCAAAGGACGTAAGCAAAGGCATCTGTGGCTACCCCCCTCTGTCCTGCCGGACATCTCCCCCTCAAGGGGGGAGATTGGCAAGCGGCACGCTTTTCGCCTCAAATCCATGTCGAGTACAGGGTGCGGGGCAGAAGTTTTGGGCAGGGCGATGCCCCATCCAATCTCCCCCCTTGAGGGGGAGATGCCCGGCAGGGCAGAGGGGGGTACCGCCATGCGCGATGGGCCAAAGAAGATCTTCTACAGCTTGGTTCCCACATCCTGCCCTCACATGGGAATGCATCGCCTTCCGTGGCACGGATGTGCAGCCTTCTCCGCAGCGCCATGACCGTCCTGATCAGTATAACTGCGCAGACTAAGTCGACAATCCCCTGCCAAGCCACGATCTTGACCTTCACCCGAAATTGATCTTCGATTTATCCGCATCGCTCTGTCGGAACCCATCCACACCGCCCGTCCTTGGACCATACCAATGCAAGGAGATCCAAATGCGAGAATTGATCCTGACCATGTCCATGTCGCTCGACGGTTTTGTCAGTGGCCCCAAAGGCGAGATTGAATGGATATTTTCCGGCGACCAGGAGGCGATTGCCTGGAAGGTGGAGAATGTCGCCAATGCCGGGCTGCATATCATGGGCAGCCGCACCTTTCTCGGCATGGCTTCCTATTGGCCGACCTCGACCACGGTGTTCGCGCCGGCGATGAACACGATCCCCAAGGCGGTGTTTTCCAAACAGGGGGCGGCGATCCTCGAAGCGCCCAAGATGGTGGAGACCGTCGTGGCAGGTGTTGCGTCGCTGAAGCGGCAGGCCGGGGCGGAGAGCTGGGCCGAGGCCACTGTGCTGAGCGGCGATCTGGCCGAGGAGATCGACCGGCTGAAGGCGATGGATGGCAAGCCGATCATTGCGCATGGAGGTGCCACGTTTGCGCGCAGCCTGATCGCCGGCAATCTGGTCGATCGCTATATGCTGATGGTCTATCCGATCGTGCTGGGCAAGGGCCTACCGATCTTTGCCGATATTGCCGCGCCGCGGCCGCTGGAGCTGGTCAGCACGAAAGTGTTTCCGAAGGGGTCGGTGACGCAGATTTATCGGCCGGGGTGAGTGCGGTCGAGAGGGGCGTTCAGGCGTCCCTGGTGGGCTGGGCCGACACATGGGCTGGCTCCGTCCTGTCCTTTCGAGCCCATTGCAAGGCGGTATTTCAGCCGACGTCTCTACACGCCGAGATAACGGCTGAGGATGGCCGGTGTGGCCTTGATGTCCTGCGACGTGCCTTCGCTGACGATATGGCCGTTGTTGAGGATATAGACGCGGTTGGCAATGGAAAGCGCGGCGGCGATGTTCTGTTCGACGATGACGATCGTCTGCCCGGCCGCTGCCAGGGTCTTGCAGGTCGCCAGCAGGTCGCGGACGATGATCGGGGCCAGGCCCTCGAAGGGCTCGTCCAGCAGCAGCACTTTCGGGTCGCGGATCAGCGCGCGGGCGATGGCCAGCATCTGCTGCTCGCCGCCCGACAGGTCCGTGCCGCGGCTTGTCCGGCGCTCTTTGAGGCGCGGGAACATCTCGTAAATGCGCTCGAGCGGCCATTTGCCCCTGGCACTCAATCCGGCGAGCACGAGGTTTTCCTCGACATTGAGGCTGCCGAAGACGCGCCGGTCCTCGTGCACGAGCTGCATGCCAGCCTGAGCGATGGCGTGGCTTTTCTTGCCGGCGATCTCCATACCATCGAACTTGACCGAGCCGGATTTCGGCGTCACCACGCCCATCAGGCTTTTCAGCGTCGTGGACTTGCCGGCGCCGTTGCGGCCGAGCAGCGCCACGACCTCGTTGCGCTCGACATGCATCGACACGTCGAACAGGATATGACTGTCGCCATAATAAGCGTTGAGCCCTGCGACCTCCAGAAGACTCATTCGAACACCCCGTGCATGCCGCCGAGATAGGCTTCCTGCACCTTTTCATTGCTCTTGATCTCATCGGGCGTGCCTTCCACCAGCACGCGTCCTTCCTGCAACACGGTGACCTTGGAGACGAGCTCGAACAGCGAATCCATGTCATGGTCGATGACGACCATGGTGCGGCCCTGGCTGATCGATTTCAACAGGGCGACCGTTTCCACCCGCTCGCGCGGGCTCATGCCGGCAAGCGGCTCGTCGAGCAGCAACAGGCTGGGCGACGAGGCCAGCGCCAGGCCGATTTCGAGCCGGCGTTTTTCGCCATAGGCGAGGTCGGAGACCGGCGTGTCGACGCGGCCGGTCAGATTGACCAGTTCGAGCGTATGCTCGACCTGGTCCTTCAGTTCCGGCATCTTCCTCATATTGCGGAACAGGTCGAGCCTGAACCGGCCGCGCAGTTCCGCAAGCGCGGCGACGGTGACGTTTTCGCGGACCGTCAGCCGGTTGAACAGCTGGTTGACCTGATAGCTCTTGGTCAGGCCAAGCTGGCAGACATCGGTGACCGACATGCCGGTGATGTCGCGGCCTTCGAAGACGATTCTGCCGGAGGATGGCGGCAGCTCGCAGGTCAGCATTTTGAAGAAGGTCGACTTGCCGGCGCCGTTCGGGCCGATAATGCCGTGCAGTGCGCCATGATTGACGGAAAAGTCGATATTGTTGTTGGCGACCAGGCCGCCGAAGCGCCGGGTGAGGCCGGTCGCCTGCAGGATCGGGCCGCCCACATTGTTTTCCGTATGGCGGTGGGCTGGGGCTGCCGGGGTCGGCGCCATCTTCGCGGCCGCCGGCTGGGCGACAGGCTCCGGATTCTGCTCCTCGGGTTCGCTCGTGGCGCGCTTGCCGGTGGCGAGTGCATAGAGATCCACGACGCCGCCGATCAAACCGTGGCGCAGGAAGCAGACCAGAAGCACGAAGACCAGGCCGAGCACGAGCTTCCAGGCGGCGCCGAGGCCAAGGGCGCCCTGAAGAAAATCCTGCAGGAAGAGCCAGACCGCGGCGCCCAGCAAGGGGCCGAACAGGGTGCCGGTGCCGCCGATCGCCGCCTGCATGACCAACTGGCCGGATGTGTCGAAGGTAAAGGCATCCGGCGGCATGAAGGCCTGGAGAACGCCGAGACAGCCGCCGGCAAAGCCGGCATAGGCCGCGGCAATGACGAAGGCCGCCAGCTTATAGCCGTGGATGTTGTGACCAACGGCCGTGGCGCGCAGCGGGTTCTCGCGAATGGCCCTGAAGATCGCGCCGACCGGCGAGCGCACGATGCGCAAAGCCAGCACGATGCCGATGAAGTAGCACGCCGCCAGGAACTGGTAGAGCGCCCAGCCTGTATCGAAATTGAGCGTGGTGAAGCCGAGCGGCAGGCTGGGTGTGGGCACGCCCGGCAGGCCGTTTTCGCCACCGGTAAAGTCCGCCAGCGGATTGAACTCGACGAAGAAGAAGACTTCGGCGATCGCAACCGTGATCATGGCGAAGTAGATGCCGGTTCGCCGGAGCGCGATCAGGCCGATGAGATAGCCGACGATCCCGGCCGCGATCATGCCGATGATCAAGGCGGGGATGACATAGGGAAAGCCGGCTATCGTCAAGAGATAGGCGGCGACAAATCCGCCGGTGCCGTAGAAGGCCGACTGGCCGAACGACAAGAGCCCGGTGAAGCCGAACAAGATGTCGAAGCCGATGCCGAACAGGCCCCAGACGAGGATGCGGTTGACCGTGTTCGGCGCGAAGCCGAGATGGGGCAGGATGAAGGGGGCGATCAGCAGACCGGCTGCGGTCAGCGCCTCGATCAGGAAGGGACGGGATTTCAGCATCAGGCGACCACGCTCATTCTCTGCCCTGGCTGCCGAGCAGGCCGCGAGGCCGCAGCACCAGCACCAGCGTCATCGCCGCAAACAGCATGACATAGGCGTAGCCGGGGTTGACCATGGATGTCAGGCTGATGATTTCGCCGGCAATCAGACCGCCCAGCACAGCACCCGGAAATGAGCCGACGCCGCCGATCACCACCACGACGAAGGTTTCGACCAGGATGTCGTCGCCCATGCCCGGCGTCAGCGACACGACGGGCGCATTGATGATGCCGGCAAAGCCGGCGGCCATGGCGCCGATGCCGAAGACGATCATGAACACGCGGTGGACATTGATGCCGAGCGAGGAGACCATGACGGAATCCTCGATGCCGGCGCGCACGATCATGCCGAGGCGCGAGCGGTAGAGAACCAGAAACAGGACGATCAGCGCCACCGCGACAATGCCGACCACCGCCAGGCGATAGGTGGGGTAGAGCATGAAACCGAGCGGCGTAATGCCCTGCAGCAGCGGTGGCGGCGGCACCATTTTGGAATCGCTGGAGAAGAAGAAGCGGACGATCTCGACAAAGCAGATGCCGATGCCGAAGGTGACCAGAAGCTGGTCTTCATCCGGGCGGTCATAGAAGTGGCGGATGACCAGCCGCTCCATCAGAAGACCGACGATCATCACGAACAGCGAGCCGGCGATCACCGCGACGACGAAGGAGTCGGTATATGTGTAGGCCACATAGCCGGCATAGCCGCCGAGCATGAACATTGCGCCATGTGCGAGGTTCAGCACGCCGAGCGTGCCATAGATGATCGTCAGACCCGAAGAGATGAGCGCCAACAACGCCCCGAGCGCAAGGCCGTTGAACAGTTGCGAGACGAAATTAGCCCAATTGATCATAACGGCTTACCGGATCCCCTTGTCGTTCGCCCGGCCCCTCGATGGGGCGGGCAGGTAGCGCGGGCGGCAGGGCCGCCCGGCCCGCTTCGATCCGATAGGTCACATATAGTCGCCAAGCTTGCAGCCGAAGGCATCCGGCTTCTGCATCAGGCCGTCGCCGGGCACGATCTCGACGATGTCGTAATAATCTTGCTTGTTCTTCATATCCGCCGCCTTCTTGCCCTTGACGATCATCACGGGCCGGACGCACTGGTGGTCTTCGGGACGATAATGGACATCGCCGGTCAGCGAAGGGATCGTTTCGCCCTTTTCATAGGCCTTGATCACATCCGGCGGATAGAAGCTGCCGGCCTCTTCGACCATATGCGCCCAATGGGCGAAGCTGACATAGGCGTTTTCGGCGCCCCATTCCGGCTTGTAGCCGTATTTCTTCTCGAATTCGGCGTTGAACATCTTGGCGAGCGGAAACTTGTCCTCGACCGTCCACCAATATTCGGTGGCGGCATAGACGCCTTCCATCAGGCCGCCGGTTTCGCGCGCCAGGAACGGCACCTGGTAGGGCACGACGAGCTTCATCTTGTCGAGCACGCCGAACTGCTTGGCCTGCTGCATCGACAGCACCGCATCGTGACCCCAGTTGACGTTGACCAGCACGTCGGCGCCGGAATTGGCGACATTGAGCAGGTAGGAGGAGAAATCCGGCGTGCCGAGCGGCGAAACCTGGTTGGTCACGGTCGTCCAGCCGGCATCGGCGGTCTTGTCCTGCATCGACTTGGTGACGGTGTGGCCATAGGTATAGTCCGGCGTCATATACGCCACCTTCATGTTCTTGCCGAACTCTTTGATAATGACCGGCGCGATGGCGGAGGCGGCGGTCTGGCCGAAGAAGTTCTGGCGCACGCCGTAACGCACGCAATCCTTGCCGGTCGTGTCGTTCGAGCCGGAAATGCCGCAGACGAACAGAACCTTTTCGCGCTGCGCCAGCTTGTTGAGCGCCACCGCGACGGCGCTCGACGTGCCGCCGGTGATCATGACAGCCTTGTTCTCGCTGATGAAGCGTTGCTGCGCCTGCACCGCTTCGTTGGGCTTGGCGGCGGAATCGGCGACGCCGAGTTTCACCTGCTTGCCAAGCACGCCCTTGGTCGTCTTGGGCGAGAATGCCTTGATCAGCTCGTGGCCGGAATTGATGTGGTCGATGGCGAGCTGGTAGCCCTTGAGCTCATCTTCGCCCTGCACCGCATAGGTTCCGGTGCGCGGCACCGAGGCGCCGACAAACACGGTGTCGCCCTGCGATCCGGCAGGCCAGGTGCCGATGGCGGGCTTGTCGTCAGCGAAGGCGGATCGGGCAAAACCCATGGGAAGCATCGCCGCGCCGGCCATGCCCGCGCCGGTCAACAGGGTCTGGCGACGGGTCCAGATGGCGGGTTGCTTTATGCTGTCAGACATTCAAGTTCCTCCCTTGCCTTTGCGGCGCACTTTGGCGGTACACGGTTTCATATGAGGAGAGCTCCCGCGACGGCATGGCCACGCTCAACGGCGCAGTCGACGTCGTACGATCCGGATCGGCTCCTCCAACCCGTTCCGGATGCGGACGTGAAAGCGATCGCGCTGACCGCTTCCTGAATTCGAGCTGATCTGGAACTCGGACGAGTTCCAATGCAGGCGCTTGCAGTTTTGCTGGTCTTTTTGACCAAACGCAAGAAGTTTGTTGGCCTTGCAAGGCCTTGGCAGGAGAGGTGCGTAAGGGCCTCGATCCCGATTGCCGACGACGATCCGCTTCCCTCAGCGCGGGGACGAGCGAGCAGGCCGGACCGCTCAAACCGGTTCATCCGCAAGTCGCAATTGGGCCTATGTCGCACGATCACCTCCTGCTTCGGTCGCTCCCACCCGCTCTGCATTGCAGGGCGGCGCGCAATATGCGCCCGGCTTCACCCGTGGGCGAGAGCGGCTCTACAGGATGCCTGGTGTGCAACGAGACTCCTGCGAGGCTTCGAACGCGGTGCAGGCCGGAATGTTCCGAGAGCGGCCGCAATGGCACAGATCCGGTCGACGAATTTGCCGGACCGGCAATGTCGGCCATTTGCACTTTGGTGTATGCTCGCGCGCGTCTGGGGATGAGCGGCAGCACGCGGGGGGGGGACGCATGGGCGGGATTCTGGACGCGGTTGTCATCGGTGCGGGGTCCGCGGGGCTTGCTGTCAGCTATTTCCTGCAGCGACAGGGCCTGGCGCATTGCGTGCTCGAGCGTGGCCGGGTGGGGGAGACATGGCGCGTGCAGCGCTGGGACTCCTTCCGGCTGAATTCGACCAATATCCGCTCGATCATGCCCGGCGACAGCTATGACGGACCGGACCCGTGGGGCGCGGTCACGCATCACGAATTCGTCGCCTATCTGGAGTTTTATGTTGCCCGGCACGGATTGCCGGTGCGTCAGGGCGTGGCGGTCGAGCGGCTGGATCGGGCCGACGGGATTTTTCTGGTCACCACCGATGGCGACACGCTGCTGGCCAGGACGGTCGTGGTTGCCACCGGCAACCAGAGCCGCCAGCTGCGGCCGTGCTTTTCCGCCGATTTGCCGGCGAGTGTTTTGCAGCGCGATTCCTCGGCCTATCGCAACCCTTCCGAACTGCCTGATGGTGCGGTGCTGGTGGTTGGCAGCGGCCAGACGGGCGGCCAGATCGCCGAGGATCTGGTCGAAGCCGGACGGCGGGTGTTTCTGGCGACAAGCCGCAACGGCCGGCTCGTGCGCCGCTATCGGGGCGGCGACATGTTCAACTGGCTGACGCTGTCGGGTTTTGCCGACGTCCCGCGCCGGGAGATTATCGACAAATACGGCCGTCTGCCGGCGCGCCCCTTGCTCGGCGCCACCCATACGATCAGCCTGCAATCGCTGAGCGCCCAAGGCGTGGTACTGCTCGGCCGTTTCCATGGGTTTGTCGATGGCCACCTCGTCTTCGGCGACGAGCTCGGCGATCACATGCGCTATGCCGACGAAGCCTCGGCGGAAGTGAAGCGGGTGGTCGATGCCTATATCGAGCGCGCCGGGCTCGATGCACCGCCGGCCGAGGATGATCCGGCCGAGATGGTCGCGCCGCGCCTCGCAGACCCGCCGATCCGGTCGCTCGATCTCGCAGCGAGCGGCATCGCCTCGGTCATCTGGTGCACCGGCTTTTCCGGCGACTTTTCCTGGCTGACGCTTCCGGATGCGCTCGACGCGTCAGGCCAACCCATTCACGACGATGGCATAGGCATGGTTCCCGGTCTCTATTTCGCCGGGCTGGATTACGCCGTGACGCGAAAGTCGGGCACCGTACCGGCCATCGCCGAGGAAGCGGGTAATCTGGTGGATCTTCTCGTCAAACAGCGGGTGGGTTTGCAGCCGGGGACGGGTTAAGTCTGCCCCTGTTCCGGCGCGGCTTACGAGAACGGCACATGTGGGTCCTGCAGCAGGTAGAATGTCGGCACCGGCGTGGTGTCGGTGATGAAGAAGCCGAAACGGGCGCGGTCCTTGGGATCGACATGGCCCTCCTTGAAGCGCAGTCGGTCAAAGCTCTCGAAATGGTTCTCGAAAGCGTCAAAATGGTCCGACGAGATCATGGAAGGATCGGGATTGACCTGGTTGAACGACAGGCCGTCGTAGAAATCGCTGGGCTTGTCGCGGATCTCCTGCAGTTCGAAGTCGAACTCGATCCAGGCCAGCCCGCTTTTGTTGACCGCGACGATGCTGATGTGAAAATCCCCCTCGGGCATGTCGCGCGGGCCGGCCGCCGGTGCTGCCCGGATCACCAGCGTCACGGGATCGGCCGAATAGAGCTCCTCGCGGATTTCGATCGGGTCCTCCAGCGTGCCCGTGCCGGATGCGGAGAGGATGCGGAAGCCGCCGAGCTCGTCGGAGAAGGAATAGTTCCCGGCATAGAAGCGACCGTCGTCCGCCGGCCCGGCACTGGTGAGCGCCAGCGTCGAGAGCAGCAAGGCTGCCAGGATCATGAGGCGACGCATCATGGTTCGGTCCCCCGCATCTGAGTATCGCAGCTATGCGAGGAAATTCAAGCGGCAGAGGCGGGTGGCCATTGCCGATTGAGTTTGCGACGAAAGCTTGTAGATTGGCTACATGGCGCTCAAACGGATGGACAATATCGGCATCGTCGTCGAGGACCTCGAAGAGACGATCGATTTCTTTCGCGAACTCGGCCTTGAGCTCGAAGGGCGGGCGACGATCGAAGGCGAATGGGCCGGACGCGTCACCGGCCTGGGCGACCAGCGCGTCGAGATCGCCATGATGCGCACGCCGGATGGACTGAGCCGGCTTGAGCTGTCTCGGTTCCTCGCGCCTGACGTCGTCGAGGATCACCGGAACGCGCCGGTGAATGCGCTGGGCTACCTGCGCATCATGTTCGCCGTGGACGATGTCGATGAGACGCTGCAAAGGCTCAGCCGGCGTGGTGCGACGCTTGTCAGTGAGGTTGTCGACTATAGGGACGTCTATCGGCTCTGCTACATCCGTGGGCCCGGAGGGTTGCTCATCGGGCTGGCCCAGGAGCTCGGCTGAGCGCTAGCAAGCGCTCACTGCGCTGCCACGCCGCTTACCGCCACAGTCTCCTCCGCCTCCGCCCCCGCTCTCACCAGCCCTTCACGCACATGCTGCGCATCGGCTGCCTCAGCAAAATGCAGCGTGCCCAGAAATGCCTCCAGCCCGAAATCCGGCGCCAGGGCGCGGACCTTGCCGATATGCGCCGAGGCGGCAACGCCGTCGCCGAGCCAGCCGTAGCAGGCGGCGACGAAGGCGTGTTGGGTGTGGTCCATGGCCGAGAGATGCATGAAGGCTTCGATCGCCTCGCCATATTGGCGGGCGGCGAAATGGGCCTTGCCGAGATGGCTCCAGAACCGTTCGGGGTGATGCGGGTTGAGCCGCATGGCCTTGCGGATCCATTCGACCCCTTCTCCGGGCCGCCCCAGCCAGGTCAGAAGCTCGCCCTGCTGCACCACGACCAGATCATAATTGGGATTGAGGGACAGCGCGCGCTCCTGGTGATAGCGCGCCGTCGTCAGCGCATTGTTGTTGACATTGACGGCCGCCAGGATGCGATGCACGTCGGCGTCATTGTCGTCGAGCGCCAGGGCCTGTTCCAATTCGGCAGAGATCTGTCCCCAGAGTGCATCCTTGTCGGCACACCAGCCGTTGACCCAGCACTGGCCGAGGATGCAGGCGCGCCAGGCATGCGCATGGGCATAGTTGGGATCGAGCGCCAGCGCCCGGCTGATCAGCTCCTGGGCCTGGGCATTGTCGGCGGCGGTGCTGCGGTGATGCAGCACCTTGGCGGTCAGCGCACATTCGTAGGCCGCCATATTGGCCGGCTTGCTGCGGGCGAGCTGGTCGCGCTGGGCAGCTTCGACGCGGCCGGGCAGCGTGGCTGAGATCGCCGACGTCACTTCGTCCTGGATGGCGAAAATATCGTCGAGCTTGCGATCGTATTTGTCGGCCCAGATATGGGAATCATTGACGGCGTCGATCAGCTGCACGGTGACCCGCACCCGGTCGCCGATTTTTCTGACGCTGCCTTCGACCAGATATTGGGCGCCGAGCTTTTCGGCCACTTCGCGCACATTGACCGGCTGGTTCTTGTAGACGAAGCTGGAATTGCGCGAGATGACGAAGAGCTCGTGGCGGCGCGACAGCTCGGTGATGATATCCTCGGTCAGGCCGTCGGCGAAAAATTCCTGCTCGGGGTCGCCGCTCATATTGTCGAAGGGCAGCACGACGATCGAGGGTTTGGAGACCGCCCGCTTGGCGCTCGCCTCTTCCGCCGGCGGCGCCGGCAGCACGCTCGCGTCTATCCCGACGCGGTAGAGGCGCACCGGGCGGCTGATATTCTTCAGCGTCTTCTCGCCGAGGTCTTCGAGGGAAACCTCGACGCGGCCGGAAATCTGGTTCGCCACCGCCGCCGTGACGCAGATGCCGCCGACATCGGCCAACTGTTCGACGCGGGCCGCGATGTTGACGCCATCGCCAAAAATGTCGTCGTCCTCGAAAATGATGTCGCCGAGATTGATGCCGATCCTGAATTCGATGCGCCGGTCCGGGGCCAGGTCGGAATTGCGCCGCTTCATGCGCTGCTGGACTTCCACGGCGCATTTGACCGCATCCGTCACGCTCTGGAATTCGACCAGCATGCCGTCGCCGGTCGTCTTGATGATCCGGCCGCCATTCTTGGCGATGACCGGGTCGATGAGCTCGATACGATGCGCCTTGAGGCGCGCCAGCGTGCCGGCCTCGTCCGCTTCCATCAGTCGGCTATAGCCCGCCATATCGGCGGCCAGGACTGCGGCAAGTCTCTGCTTCATCGATTTGCCAACCAAAAAGACGGCTATTCCCGGGCTGGGAGAGAGCCTTCGCGGCATTTTAGCGCAGGCCGGGGCAATCGCCTAACTAAATTAGGATGAGGTGGAATTGGGCTGCGCCATCTGCCGCTGCGGCCATGCAAGGATCGCTGAGGCGGTTCTGCGTCACGACGTCGAGCAGAACCGTGACCAGGCAGTTTTCGTGGTGGCCATTGGGGCGAAACGTTGGCGGCTCTATTGTCACTATGCCGGCCTCCATGCGCGTATCGTTTCGCGGGGACGAAAGCGTCTGCGAAATCGGTACAGCTTTAGCGAGTTGTCAAACGCTATCTTTGTCGTTTTCGGTCATTGCTGCCCGAATGGCCGCGCAACCGTGCATTTTGATGATGTGCCGGCAGGAAGCAACGATTGGATCGGAGAACGCGTGAGCCAGGCCAGCTCTTCCGGTGATTGGACAACAGAGGTGATCAAATACCTCAAGCGGAACATTCCGGAGGACAGGTACCTGCCGGACCCCTCCAGACGGGCATGGTCCCACGCGTTTATGACGGCTTGGCAGATAGGCTGCGAGGCACTGGCCAAGCTTGGCGTGGCCGATGAGTTTGACGGCGGAGCGATCGCACGGACAAATCCGGAATTGCCGGACCCTTTGCCGAGATGGGACGATATCTGCGTCGCCGTCCTCGGCCTGGCCAATCATTTTGGCCACCTGAAATATCCCCCTTCCCACCCCCATGCCGCAACCGCGCCCGACGTTGGCGGATTCCTTGTCGGCAAGGAACTTGTTCCCGTTCTCGAGGCGCTTGGCCTGGCGAAGGGCAGCTCTGTCACAAAGGCTGCGGAAACGATCTTCTGGCGCGAAGGCTGGTCGGGCAGGGTCGACGTCACACGCGATCCGCGGTTTACGCAGGCTGTTGCGACGGCGTGCGAAACGATCCCTGCTGATATCCGTGCCGAGATGGACCGCCTGGTAACGATCACCGAGGACGACGTCGCCAAGGCATTGGTGCGATATAACGCCGTGCAGGAACGAAACCGCGACAGGGAGCTTCAACGAAACCCCGCAAGCGCCGCTCGGAGGACTTACAAGCCCATCACGGTCGAAGACGCGCGCAAAAACCTGGAGTCTTTTCGGGCGGGGGAGCTCGACTGGCTCTTCTTCCGGCGCTGGCGCCTTGCCGATGGATGGTTGAGCGGCAAGGAAGCGGAAAGGGCGCTGGAAATCTTCCACGACAGTCTGGCGATCAGGATGAGGCGGGCTGTGGTGAGCGGGCTCTATGATGGGCTGGTGCTTGGCGACGGCAGGTGAATATCGACGCCGTTTCCGGCGAAAGCCCCCTGAAGCCGCCTACATTTCATCGCCACCATGACCGTAACGGAACTTCATCCCCTCGTTCTTCACCCGGCCTTCAACCAGCATCAGAAACGCCTCCGCACTGGGGATCGGCAAGTGCCGAAGCCTGAGGATGAGCAGAACATTCTCCAGCGGCGTGTCCGGATGCCTGATCTGGAACGCCTCGCTTGCCGCGACGGCCATGCAGTCTTCGATTTTTCTTTCGAGGACATCCAGATGAAACGCGATAATCTCGTCGTCCGACCATGTGTGAAAAGCCAGTGCCTGCTCGGCCGCCCAGGGCAGCGTGTCGTTGATGATTATGTCTGTCCTTATAGGGAAATTCCACGACGACCTCGGCTATGCCTTCGAAGGTCGCGCGGTCAATATCCTTGAGTGTCATGGTGATATCGCGCGGCTCGCGCGTCAGATGCCGTCGATCAGCAGATAGGGATAGCGTTCGATCGCCACCCGCACCCGTTCCTCGAGCCGGTCCAGGAATGCCAGCAAGGCCTTTCGATGGAACTTGCGTATCGGCGGCATGAATCCGGCGTAAAGGACGTACCTTTCGACAATTGTCATCAGGCGCGCATTGCCTTTGACGTCACGCCTCAATTCCTGAAATCGAGGCAGGATATCGAGCCAGGTGTCTCGCGCGACCCACGCGGTGCCCCAGTGACGATAATTAGTGGTCCAATCCGGGAAGGAACGGGCCACCAGGCCCTCGATGAACAGAAACGCTTCCTCTCGTACGTTGAATGCGTCTGGGCCAAAGCGATCGTAGTCATCTTCGCCGCAAAAGTCGTGATCGCATGGGATGAAATAGAAGGTGAGCCCGCGGCGCGGCTCATCTGCAATTCTGAAGTTGATGGACATTTGAAAAAAGCGGACAACACGTGCCGCATTTGGGGAGTGATTGCCCGTCATAGCAGCGAGGCTGCTAGATATCAACTCGTCCATTGCGAGCATAAGAGGACTGATTAACATCTTTGGCTACAGACAGTTCGAAGTCAGCTCATGCGCCGACGGCGGTCATGGGCTGCGCGTTGATTGATGACCGAGATGGGGCCGGAGAGCGGACGGTCCGCTATTGGGAAATTTAACAAGAAGCGTATGCTATGCAGCAGATAACGAACCCCGCCGCTCTAAGATTGCAAACTATCCTCGCCGGGGAAATGGCCGCGAGAGCATCTCGATAGCTTCGTCGGTCCTGTCGCAAATCACAAGCTGCTCATCGAGTGCGTACAGGTAATGCGCCAACTTCTTTACTGCGCGTTCGTTGCCGGGATCGACGTATTGCTTAAGTTTGGCCTGCATATCGCGGATATTCTGGCGCATGATGTCATTCGATTTTTTCTCTTTTTCAGGATTGAAGGGCGGCACGCCAAAGCCTCCGATTGCAATGGAGTGGGACAGGCGCTGGAATGGAAAAATCGCGGTCAGCGAGCCATCTGACTTAACGTAGCGGCTAAACATCTCGCGGACGCAAGGATCGGTTTCATTGCGGACATAGGTGCATACTTCGTCGTCGACTTCAATGAACGGCGTGCCTTTCTCGTCTGCGTCACGCTGAAATGCCCGCACCTCGCCTTCACGCTCATAAGCCCTGTGATAGCCAGTCCCTAGCAAGGTTCTTTCATTGTGCATCACATTACCGCGCGTGATATAGCCGCGCACAAGCACACCTTTGGTCAGCAGCGTTATCGCCGCGCTCCAGCATATGTTGACCAGATTAATCACCCCGGCCGGCGATATTTCCGACGACGCGATTACGCAGTCGGAGACCTGTGTTGATTCAAAGTCCAGATCCTTCCGTACGCATCTGCTTTCCGGGCATACCTGTGGGCCGTAGCTCTTGAAAAAGCTCTTCCCATTTTCGTTCCGAAGCACATCAACTATGTCCTGGATTTCAGAAAACGAGCGGCCAGCGCCGCTTTCCGCGTCTTGAACCATTTGCTTGAATCCAAGCACGTCGACGAAGGCGATAAATTTGTCTTTCACAGCTGACGTCGGCATGGGGTTACCCGGTAATCAAACGGAGGGGGTTGCGACGGGCCGCAACGGGGTGGCTCGTTTTGTAAGGTCGATGCCGATGATCGTAATGGTCTGGATATCCGTCCGATTGGCGATGTAGCTGTTTGCGTGTTCCTGCAGGGCGGTCGCCAGTTCCTCAAATGCGAGGGATTGGCCAGTCGTAGGGTGGTCCCAATTGCCTTTCTGCCCGCGATAAACCATCAGGAATATGCCGGAATCCGACCTTACATCGCGCAGATAGTCATTGCAGAGCTGGTTCTCCAACCGCTCGAACAGTTTGGGACCAGTCCATTTATCCGCGATCTTGAATTCAATCGGCACCGGCGCGTCAAATCCTACACCGTGCATGCGCAAGTCCGGCCGCTTTGCGTCCGCCAGCTCCTCTTCCTGCGGAATGGAATATCGACCGCTCGCATTGTCACGCAACCATTTTCCAAGATAGTTGCGCAAGACTTCCTCCCCATCGACCTTGAGCAAAATCTCGGCGATGCTGTCGTCACCGTTCTCAATTTCATCCTTGAGATCAAGTAGGCGAAGCACGGCCAACTCAAACAGTTGCGCATGGTTGCGGGGCTGGCGCTCGGCAAATTCTGCGAACGTCAGGAAGTCGCCGGCCGGCCATTTAGGCAGATCGGCATCCGCTTCCGCCCGCCTGAAGGCATGCCGCGCCACCCAGCTACGCGAGTCATTTGCCGGATGGACTTCGCTAAGTTCCCGCAGCGCGATGTACGACTCTTTCCCGGGTATTTCTTGGAGCATCGAAAATACCTGATTGCGGGCCTCTTGCGCATTGTCGCGCAGCGTTGGCGAATACACGCCCGTATTGCCGCGGTGCAGGTCATCCTCGACCCGAATGAATCGATGGAGCAGGAGAAAAATCGATTTCAAGGACTGCACGGTACGGAAGCTTTGTCGCGGGCCTAGATTGGTGCGATGCTTTCCAATCAAATCCACCGCCAATTGCATGCAGAATGTTCTCGCAGCATTCTGGTCTTCGATTTGGGACAGATGCTGCTCGACGACAATGAGAGCAGGCTGTGCATCGACCGATATCCACAACGAAAACCAAACAGCGCAAGCTTCGGGATCGTCGACGGAAAACGATTTACCTTGGGCAAGAGAAATGAGCTCCGCGTCGGGGATGCTGTTCGCATTGGTGACGATCTTCAGAGCGCTGCCTAGGACATCGAGATTTGCCGGATCAATCAGTGCAAGGCAGTCCATTACGCCACGTGCGAGATCAGGCTTGGCCCAATCACCCCGCCATTCGATATCGGACAGAACGTAACTGGCCGTCGCGCCTTTTGCCGTGTGACGCATTTCCCATTCGATTTCCCCCAACAGCATATCGCGTGTAAGCCGGCGATGGGTGGCGAACAGCTCTGGCATCCAGTTTGGGAAGCCATTCATTTCCCAAAGTGCATACCGACATGCGCGCGCCGCGTCCTGAGGAAGAAGCGTAGTTGCCCAATTCTCCGTCTCGGTTGCCTCGATCTCGAGGCCGCATAGGCCTAGAACAACTCCATTCGGCACACTGCCGGGTTCCTCCACGCCTTCCGAGCGCAACGGCGGTTCGTAGTTGCGCCAGTAGCCCACGGCGCCATCTCGGAATGCCTGGGCGACGTCTGCGTTTTCAGCAGCAATAAGGTCACGCCAGTTTCCATAACCCCAACGATGACGTTCCTTGCCGAATTCGCGAAGGCGGTGGATAAGGTAGTGTTGCGCGTCCCACACATTGCCACGGGCGGCCAGCGAGACATCACGCAACACCGCGACGTTTTTAGCGAGCCAGGCGCTCGATTTGGCGCGATCCGCCGCCAGTCGCGCTTGTCGTTGCTCTTGTCGCTTCTTGAAGTCGCTTTCGCGTTTCCTGAATTTGAGCGCCTCGGCCGACATCTTGGGTGGATGTAGGTATCCATGCAGCGCCGCTTCAAGCTCAGGAACGCCGTTCACTGCTGCCTTCAGCTGCTTCAACCATTCTTTGGGCCTGCCGTTTTCTTTGTAGATCGCGAAGGCCAACGAGAGGGCGACAAGCTTGTCGTCACCCAGGGGCCGCCCTGTGATGTCGTCGGCAATCTGCTCGAAATGGCGCGCCTCGAACTTCCAGTAATCGCGGAAAACTCGCGCATTCCACCAGTCAACAAGCCGCTTGCCGTCGTCCAGCTCCTTTCGAGCTTCAGTGACGTCATGCCAAAACAGACGATGATTGAACCGATCCCAGGCAGGCACAAGTTCGCCGAATTTGATCTTGTCGGAATGGTCGGCATCATAGTGATACGACAGCGAGGTAAGCGATACGATAGACAGGACCGCCTCGTCGAGCGCCAATGGGTTCCGCAGCGCAATCAGCGTTTCACACGCCTTGGCGCCATGAATAAGCAGCCATGCATACCGAGCGGAAACTTCGAAGTGCCGCCGTTCGATGAACGGGGGCAGGGCAATCAATTCGATGATTCTCCGTACAAAGCGAAGCGTGTCCTCTGGTGAGCATGACACGGTGATATTGGCAAGAGCCCGCCCGATGGAAGAGGTGTCATATCGGCTGGGTGGATTGAGCCTTCCGATGGCATCCAGCACCTGTTCCAGAGATAGTAGGCGAGGCGTGAAATTCGCGATCAGTTCACCGAGAGTATGATGATCCATCGGGGCAAGGGTGCCCAGCAATTCAGCTATCTTGCCCTCACCGTCGGGCAGCGGCTCGMCCGCKGCCAACGCGCGAATGGCGGTCAATCGGAGCGACGTGTCGCGCGTCGTGTCGCGCGCCACTGCAAATGCCTCCGGGATGCATTCGGAAAGACCGCCTTGCCAGACCAGCCGCAGAAGTAACCTCTGATTTACCCGATTGGAAACGTATCGAGACAGAAGCTCTTTTATCATCGGGCCCATATCGGGGCGCACGAAACGCTGGATTATTGCAATGTCAAATGAGTGGTCGGCGCCTTCTATTTCCTGTTGAGCGCAAACCATGGATATGATTTGCTCGCGAAACGCCGATGAAAACTGTGCCGGATCGCCCCCGGACAGCAGCGCTTCCGGGGCCAAGCGATAGGCCCGCTCGCGGATGCGTTCGTCCATGAGTGCCATCCACGAAAGGATTGGCCGCATAGTTGGAACAATCACCGGCACACCGTACTGCGTCTTGAAAAAAAGGCCTTCGATCTGCCGCCGGGAGTTGCCATTTTTCAGCAGATCGTTGAGCCATTCGGCCGTGAGGTATTCGCGCACGGAACGATGATGAAATCGCACGGTGCCGTAAATCGCTTCGTCGAAGATGGGGCGGGAAAGCAACACAGAGCATTCGGCATCGCTCCGATCCCTCAAAATCGTCGTCGCAACAATACCGATTGCTCCAGGAGCGTTGTCGGGCACAGCGATGCGCTGTTCCTTAAGGAGCGTCGCCGCTGCTGCGAGCAGCTTCGCGCCGCGATATGCCTTGTCAAGCGAAAGGGGCTTGATCTGAGCTCGGGCGGGGTCGTCTTCTCGCAGCTTGTTTTCAATGCTGGACCTGATGAGCTCCAATGGAGTGCCAACGTGTCCGTGCTTGTTCCAGAAGGCGATTAGATCGAGAAGGTCGCGTGGCCGGGACGCAAAGATATGCGCGTCATTCCGCTCGATGGCGGCAAGGAATGCATCGCTGTCGGTCACACCTCTGGCCGCGGCAAAAATCTTGATTTGATCGTCTGCCAATGGCGCAAGCGAAAAGATCTTCGCGCTTGAATTATCGGCTGTCGGCCCGACTTTCTGCTGAACATCTTTCCCGCCGATCGTGGCGACAATTTCATTTTCCACATCTTCAGCAGATGTATCGCCGGGCTCATCCGGGGCAGCGCGAGGTGCCTTGTAGGGCAGCTTGTCATTTACCAACGCAAGGTCAGTCGTCGGTCGCCATTCAGTGATCCGGCTGGTGATAAAAATGTGGGCGCGCTGCCGCGCGTCGCTTAGCCGCGCAGCTAGAATGCGAATGGCTTTCTCAAAATTCCGCGGACTTTCCAGCTTAGCTTCATCCACCGAATCCAAAAACAGCCATGCCTCGGCGTCAGACGCCAGCCACTTCAGAAACTCCGGATACGTACCTGTCGCTTCGCCTTCGAAAGCACCATCAATCCCGTCCGCAAGATACTCGAGACGAATAAAAAAAGCCGGCCTGCCGTCCATTCGGACTTTCGTGGCGGTTTGCCGGATTTCCGCGGTCTTGCCGGCCCCCGCCTCGGCGAGGATGATGACGCGATACTCCCCCAGCAGGTCCGGCCAACCAATCGTTCTGGCGATGCCGAACAGCGCGCGATCTTCGTAATCCTCGCCGAATTCCGTTTTTTCGGCAATCGGTACGAATTGCCGGCTGAGGTCGATGTAGACGTTGTTATTCATTGTTCGAATCGCGGCAGTGAAGCATGCGCTTTATCCAATAGCAGCATCCGTTTCCGCGCAAGGGAAAGAACCCACAACCCAATAATCCCGAACTTTTGTGAGAAATAGGAAATCTGCGCAATGGGCGCCGGCTTAATAAATATGTTTGGTGCGCCGCCTTAGTTAGGCCTCTCGCCCTCCCGGACTATTCTCAGGTGTCGGCTTGTGTGTTGAGTGTTTTTGTCCGCTGTTGGCACGTTGGAGTTGGGTGCGGCCTCTTCTTGGGGCAAACGTGCAGCGCGGGGTACGACCGCTTCTGAGCTGCGGCCGTGTTTTCCTTGGTGTCCGACTTGACGGCGCAAGGCCGTTTAATAGATGCGCAGCTTCAGATGGCCGCTTCGCGCCAAATTGCGGTCATCCCGTCAAAGCAACAGGCGTTCTCATGCGTGCATGGCTTACTTCAAGATCAGCAGCTTTGAGTATGTCTCTGTGATATCTTTGAGGAAGCGAGAATCATCCATTTCATATGGCTCGCGCACTCGTCCATCTTTATCCGGAACATGGACATCGATACTTGTAAACACCCAATTGAGCGGTTCATACAGATGCTGCGGAAGCGACCTTTTCTCCGCCTTGAACATATCGAGATACTGCTTCTCGAAAACCTCGACGGGGATCTCTTCATCGAGAAATGACCGTATGAGGTCGATATATGGTTGAATATCATAAGACATCGATCGTGCTCGTCGTAGGTGCCCTGTGTCGAAACCAGGGGCTGAAGACCATAGGGGCTTTGCAGTTAACTTTCGGTGGAATATTGGCCCATGCTCATCGCGTCCGCATTCCGGCGCAGAGCCAGTCGGCATCATAACCCTTATCAGCCGGCACTATCTGTTCCTCGCTTGGACGTACGCTTCGGGCTAAGAACCGCCACCCAACTGTTCCTAACCATGGCTTTGCTTCCGAGAAACTCTTGGCTAGCCAGGTGGCAAGGTGGCGCCAGTGCGCAGAGATGTCGCATCTGCCATGATCTCCACTCTGAATTTCGATGAACCTGGAAGGGGTGTGCCACACGCCAGATCTCCGCATCCATCTAAATTCAAATCCCACCTTGTTAATGTTCGCTCCACCCCCCAAATGCCAGTGTAGGACGCCTCGGGTCCCTCGGCCATAGTTGCCGATACCCGAACCCAGTCGACGCCACAGGCGATCGGCACAGTGGGAGGCTTGTGGCCTTTCCGTTTCGCAGTTTTTCCGTAAGTCTATACGCACGCTTATCCGTCACCCCGTCATCGCAAGCTGGCGGGTTTTTTCATGCATGAAAGGAACCGCCATGGCGAAGAAGACCAAGCCGCGGCCGAGGCCGGGGTGTTGAATGGTGGACGGGCTTTCCCTTTCACCTGATCGGGGCGTTTGACCATGGCGCGCAAGGCAAAACGCAGCAGCAAGCAGGATATGCCGTTTCGGGATGCCCTGAAGATGGAACTGGCGGCGCTGGAGCTCGACAATAGCCGTGGGCTTCGGCAGATCGCCTCGCGGTTGATCGAGATGGCCGAGAGCGGGGATTTGCGGGCGATCAAGGAGATTGCTGACCGGATCGACGACAAGGCGCAGGCGGCTGCCGGGGGTGATGAGGCGGTGGCGCCGATCAAGCTTGTGCAGCGGATCGAACTCGTGGCGCCTGGCCATGACGACTGAGCAGATCGTTCTTCCGCCAAAGCTCATTCCCGTTTTTTCCGGCGAGGCCGATATCCGGTGCGCCTGGGGTGGGCGGGGCAGCGCCAAGACGCGCAGCTTTGCCAAGATGACCGCGGTGCGCGCCTTCATGTGGGATGCGGCGGGGCGCAGCGGGCAGATCCTTTGTGCGCGGCAGTTCATGAATTCGCTGGCCGGTTCCTCGCTCGAGGAGATCAAGGCGGCGATCCGTTCGGAGCCGTGGCTGGAGCCGCATTTCGACATTGGCGAGAAATATGTCGCGACGCTGTCGGGGCGGATTTATTACACCTTTGCCGGCCTTGATCGCAGCCTCGACAGCATCAAGTCGCGGGCGCGCATCCTGCTTGGCTGGGTCGACGAGGCCGAGCCGGTCAGCGAGACGGCCTGGCAGGTGCTGATCCCGACTTTGCGTGAGGAGGATAGCGAACTCTGGGTGACGTGGAATCCGCGCCGCCGGGCGAGCGCCACGCATAAAAGATTTCGCGAGACGGCCGATGAGCGCTTTCGCGTCGTCGAGATGAACTGGCGCGACAATCCGTGGTTTCCGGCGAAACTGGAGCGTGACCGGCAGCGCGACCTCAAGGAGAGGCCGGATCAATATGCGCATATCTGGGAAGGTGACTTCGTCACGCTGCAGGAGGGCGCCTATTTTGCCCGGCCTCTGAATGCGGCGAAGAGCGAGGGCCGGATCGGCAAGGTCGCGGCGGATCCGCTGATGCAGTATCGCGCCTTTGTCGATATCGGCGGCACCGGCGCCAAGGCGGATGCGTTTGCCATCTGGATTGCCCAGTTCGTCGGGCGCGAGATCCGGGTGCTGGATTATTACGAGGCCGTCGGCCAGCCGGCGGCGGCGCATCTCGAATGGATGCGGTCGCGCGGCTATCTGGCCGGGCGCACCGAGGTGATCCTGCCGCATGACGGCTCGACCAAGGATCGCATTCACGATGCCTCCTATGAAGGGTTTTTCCGCCAGGCCGGTTATGCGGTGACGGTGATCCGCAACCAGGGTTCCGGGGCGGCGTCGAAGCGCATCGAGGCGGTTCGGCGGCTGTTTCCGTCGATCTGGTTTCATGCCGAGACCACCGAAGGCGGGCGCTCGGCGCTCGGCTGGTATCACGAGAAGCGTGACGAGGAGCGCGGCATCGGGCTCGGGCCCGACCACGATTGGTCGAGCCATGCGAGCGATGCCTTCGGGCTGATGTGCGTGGCCTATGAGGCGCCGAAGCCCAAGGCCGAAAACTGGGATTTCAAGACAAGGAAGGTCGTCTGATGGCGGATACGCCCGACAGCCCGGAGCGCGGCACGATCTCGGCCCAGGTCTTCGACCTGGTCAAGGAATGCGAGAAATATCGCACCGACATGTCTTCGGATCGCCGCAAGGCGATGGAATATTCCGAGGGCGTGATGAAGGATACGCCGGCGGACGAGAACCGTTCGCAGGTGGTGTCGCGCGATGTGCGCGCGGTGATCAAGAAGGTGAAACCGTCGCTGATCCGCACCATTCTCGGCAATGACCGGATCGTCGAATACCAGCCGGTCAGCGAGGGCGATGAAGGCGGCGCCGAGCAGGCGACCGACTATGTCAACCATATCGTGCTGCCCGAAAGCCTGGCCGACCAGGCGATCGAGGATGCGGCCGACGACGCGCTTCGCCTGCGCAACGGCATTGTCCGGGTCTATTGGCAGAAGAAGCGCTCGGTGTCGATTTCCATGCATACCGGGCTCGACCAGCAGGCGCTGATCCAGCTGGTCGGCGACGACAGCGTCCAGGTGCTGGGCAAGGATCAACGCATGCAGCAGATCGACGTGCCGGGCGGGCAGCCGAGCCAGGAGCCGGTCTTCGACATCCGGATCCGGCGGGTGACGGAGGCCGGGCAGATCCGGCTCGAAGGCGTGGCGCCGGAGGAATTTCTCATTCATCCGGATGCGCTCGATATCGATGACAGCCCACTCACCGGCATCAACAAGCGCATGCGCCGCTCCGAACTGGTGGCGATGGGCTATGACAGAAAACTGGTCGACGACCTGCCGACCGCCGGCACCGACGACAGCAAGGACGATGAGCAATTCAGCCGCAGGCGCGATTGGCAGGGCCGCGACAACCCAGCCGCCAAGGCGGCGCAGGAGGTCGAGTATTACGAGCTTTACGCCCGCATCGACCAGGATGACGACGGTATCGCCGAGCTCCGGCGCATGGTCTATCTCGGCGCGATCAACGACAAGTACAAGGTTGAGGACGAGGAGACGGACGATGTGCCGTTTGCCGATCTCGTCGTCGAGCGGCGGCCGCATCAGCGCGAGGGCAATTCGATCCCCGACGATGCGATGGAGATCCAGCGGGTCAAGACCGTGCTGCTCAGGCAGACGCTCGACAATATCTACTGGCAGAACAATCCGCAGCCGGCGGTGCAGGAAGGCACGATCGCCAATCCCGAAGCGGTGCTGAACCCCAAATTCGGCCAGCCGATCCGCATCAACCAGGGTGTCGACGTGCGCGAGGCGATCCAGATCAACACCGTGCCCTTCGTCGCCCAGCAATCCTTCGGCATGCTCGACTATCTCGACAATGCGCTGATGGATCGCACCGGCGTCACCGATGCGTCGAGCGGCCTGCCGCCCGATACGCTGCAGAACATGACGGCGACGGCCACCGCGCTGCTCGAACAGGCCGGCATCGGCCAGACCGAACAGATGGTGCGCACCTTTGCCCGCGGGCTGAAGCGGCTGTTCGGCATTGTGCTGCGGATGGTGATCAAGCACCAGGACAAGCCGCGCACTGTGCGGCTGCGCGGGCAATGGGTGGAGTTCGATCCGCGGCAATGGAATGCGGCGATGGATTGCACCGTCAATACCGGGCTGGGCGCCGGCACGCGCGAGCGCGACATGGCGATGATGCAGTTCATCGGCGCGCAGCAGGAAAAGCTGCTCGGCGCCTTCGGGCCGGCCAACAACCCCTATGTCACCCCGGACAATGTCTGGAACGCGCTGGCCCGCGGGGTCGAGGCGGCGGGGCTGAAGACGCCGGAAATGTATTTCACCAAGCCCGACCCGCAACAGCTGCAGCAAATGCAGCAGGCGGCGGCGAACAGGCCCGATCCGGAAAT
The DNA here is from genome assembly GCF_056403475.1 of Rhizobium sp. P2_G9. Taxonomy (NCBI): domain Bacteria; kingdom Pseudomonadati; phylum Pseudomonadota; class Alphaproteobacteria; order Hyphomicrobiales; family Rhizobiaceae; genus Rhizobium; species Rhizobium sp. P2_G9. Next base: position 35,265 of record NZ_JBFUFK010000060.1, read on the forward strand.
GGAGAAGATCAAGGCGCAGCAGCAGTCTCAGGCGGCAAAAGCACAGATGGATAGCCAGATCGAGCAGCAGAAGCTGCAGAACGACCTGCAACTGCAGCAGCAGCGCCTGCAGCAGGAGGGCGATTTGAAGCGCTACCAGATCGACCAGGAACTGGCGCTCAGGCGCCAGCAGAACGCTGCGCAGATATTGACCAGCGAGCCGGTGGCGAATGCGCATGTCGGTGGGATGCCGGGGTGAGGGGCGACCGCTTCAGAACGGGAGCAGGTCGCCGAAGCCCCAGATGAGTGTGCCGATCGCGGTAACGGTCAGGTTCTGGGAGGCCCGAGGCCTGGATGGTCTGATCGGTGAACCTGACCATCGGCTCCGCAGCAAGGTGGCGAGGGTTTTCGCATGACCTGCGACCGCTCTTAAAGATGCATCAAGCCCCGCCGAATGCGGCCCGGCACCTATCAATCTACGACCTCTTGAAAGAACTCCTAATGGCGACGATCGATGAGTTGTACCAGGCGCTGGCAAACGCCAAGAATGCGGGCAACACCCAAGCGGTGAACGCGATTGCGCAGGAAATTCAGCGGCAGCATGTGGCGGCGTTAAATCAGCCGCCGGTCGCTGATGATGGCGGCACCAGTCCGCTGTCCATGCTGAATGGCATGAACAGGCAGCTGGGCGCCGGAGGGCCGACGCGCCTGCAGGCCCGTTTCCTAAGACGTGATGGCGCCGGTGATGACACCAATTTCGCCGATACCGTGACGCCCGCCGATCCCCATAGCATTGGCAACGATGTGACCAATCAAATGATTACGCAGGCCATGCGTGGCAGGCCGGCGGCTTCGATGAGCGGCAATGGTCCTGAGGACGCAGCGGACCCTATCACCTATCCTGGGCTCAGATGGCTCGATCAGGCCGAAAGAGCAGGCCGGACGTTGCCGACCGGCGGTTCCAGGCAGATGTCGAGTGACGTACGGGCAGCGCCGCCCTCCGACAATCCCCGCAACGCCGGCAACCATATCCGAAACCAGCCCGCGACCGCCGATGGCCCGTGGGACCCATGGGCTATTCTCGCCGCGGCAGGCCAACAGCAGAGGCGGGACACGGGGAATCCGCTGGCGTTTCCGGATCAGATGAAGGCGCAGCGCGATCCTTCGGCCATGGAGGACATTTCATGGGAACGGAGTGGCCGTTGGCGGGTGCCGTACAGCGCGTTCAATCGGCCATTGACGCAATCCGATATTCAGGCAATCAAAGACTATTTGAACAGCGTCACCCCAAAACCGATCGAGGATCCAGTCATAGCTCGGTATGACGCCCTTCCGTGGTATGGCCAAGCCGGTCAAGCTGCTGACGATGTTATCAGAATGCTCGCCAATGACCTGACCCTTGGCCATGCAGATAACTTTGCCTCTTACATGAACGGGGACGATCTGGCGAAGGAGCGTCAGAACTCGCGGGATGCACGCACTCGAGCGGGTTCGGCAGGGGATCTCGCAGATTTGACGGACAAAAACGTCGACGACTTCGGCCGCACTTTCGCCCGCGGCGTACCAATCTTCGGTTCCTATGCAGACGAAATGAATGCCGGAATCAATGCTACGGTTGCGCCCTATATCGCGTCACTTGTTCCAAGGAGTTGGGTGCCCCAGCCATTACCGGAAGAGAACTGGAACGACAGATACAATCACGCGCTACAGATCGAGCGCGCAAAAGATGCGAACATTGATGAGAACCATCCGGTATTCGCGACTGCGGGAAAGTTGGGCGGGAGCGCCGCCACTATCGCTGCGACCGCGCTTAGGGCTCCGGCTCTCGTGGACTGGATATTCGGCAATGTTGGCAAGACGATTGTGCCACGCATGGCCGCCGCTACCGTTGCTGGCACGATCGGCGGCGCGGCTCAAGGATTTGGCGATGGACAAGGGGATCTGAAAAACAGGCTCGGAGAAGCCGGTAAGCAGGCGGAGTTTGGTGCCCTTTTGGCGCCTGCACAGACACTCCTCGGGATCGGAGCTAGCAAGCTCATACCCTATATCAAAAGCAAAATACTGGGGGAGGGCATCGATGTACAGACCGGCCTTCCGAAGGACGAGAAACTGTCGCCGGGAGCAGCCGAGTCGAGGGAAGACCTGGCGTCGAGCAGCAGCGAGACGTTGAATCCCGCTGCAAAACAGGAATTCGATCCGGTCACCGGCAAACCTCTTCCGGCCATCGTCGGTGATCCGCCGATCGCGGAGAACACTGCCGGGGGGCAAACGGCCGATGAAAGCGGGCGCTTGCGCCCCTCGAGCCGGAAATCCCACAATGGCATCCATCTGCCACCGAACAAAAAAGCCCGGCCTTTCAGCGCCGACTACGCCAACCCTGTTCGGGGACAGCATTATGATCCGACCACTGGCAAACTTCTACTGACCATTGATGGCGATGCGATTGGCGCCGACGCCGCTGTTGTCGGAAGGCAGACATTGAACAAACGCGACAGACCATTGCCAGCCAGCAAGCGCGACGACATCACAATTGCAACCACCGGCAAGGGGCCTACGATCAAGCCTATGCAAAGCGGGGATTTAGGACAATTTGAGAATGTACCCACGTCCAGAGTTCAAAAGCAGATCAACAACGGTGGTTATGAGTCTGAAGTAACCGTGGACAGCGGATTGTCAAAGAATGACGCGGGTCTGGTCCAAGACCATGAAAACGGTCATGCAATAAATAACATGGTGGGCACCGTCATCACCTGGCTGAAGAACGGAAAACTTAAAATTCCCTATCGGGATATACCTATCACTCCCGAGATGGAGCCGGAGCTTGAAACTGTCTATCGCGACGTGAATGGCAACAAGATGCCCAAGGATTTCGGTTATCTTCCCAGGGACGAGCCGTCTGAGTTGATGGCAGAAGCCGTTCGCGCCTATATGGAAAATCCGAATTATTTCAAAACCGTGGCACCTAACACCGCCAAGCAAATCAGGGCGTACGTCAACTCGCATCCGCTCTTGAAAGATCACATCCTGTTCAACGCCCGCACCCCGAACCTCATCTCCGACAACTATGCGGCCCTGAGCCCGGATGAGGGGACGGCGGCTCAACCGAGGGTGCCCAACCAGGGGGTCAAGGATGCGATCATGCGGGCGTTGCTGGGCGCAAACCCGACCAGCGCGGTTTCGTGAGCGGCGAGCCGCTTGGCTCCCTTTTCCTCGCTGCGAAGAAGAGGAAAGCCGCGTCTGCGTCGCCGCCAAACTAACTCTGCATTATTGCATAGGCGCTCGCCCGACCGATACCACAGCTATCGCATATGGCGAAAGACCCTCTCTGGCCTGCCGGCCATCTCCCCCACAAGATTCCATGAGGGTGGATAGCGCCACGGCTTGTATCAAAGTCGTGTTTGCAATCCCAACTTTGGAGGGCCTCATGGATATGATC
>NZ_JBFUFK010000061.1:0-36698 GCF_056403475.1 Rhizobium sp. P2_G9
CAGCGCCCAGCGCCTTCTGGTAGACGAGGAACGGCAGGTTGGTCGAGGCATAGCCGGGGCCGCCATTGGTGGTGACCAGGATTTCCGCGTAGACGCTGAGCAGGAAGATCGTCTGGATGAGAACGACGACCGTGGTCGCACGCGCCAGATGCGGGACGACGAGGTAGATGAAGCGGTTGAAGAAATTGGCGCCGTCCATCTCCGCCGCTTCCTTCTGCTCGCCATCGAGCGATTGCAGCGCGGTGAGCAGGATCAAGGTCGCGAAGGGCAGCCATTGCCAGGCGACAATGATGATGACGGAGAGCAGCGGGTATTGCCCGAACCAGTCGATCGGACTGAAGCCGAGCGCACGGGCGAGATCGGCGAATACCCCATATTGGGCATGCATGATCATGTTCTTCCACACCAGTGCCGCGACCGGCGGCATGACGAAGAAGGGCGAGATCACCAGGATGCGGACAATGCCCTGGCCCCAGATCGGCTGGTCAAGCAGCAATGCGAGCGCGATGCCGCCGATAATGGTGATCAGCAAAACGCCAACGACGATCTGCAACGTGTTGAGGATGGCCCACAGGAAAGCCGGGTTGTGCAGGAACAGCAGGTAGTTGGAAAATCCGACGAAACCGTCGCGGATCGGATTGAGCGGGTTATATTGCTGGAACGAGAACCACAGCGTCAGCGCCAAGGGTATCGCCATCCAGACGAAGAGTAGGATCACCGACGGCGCCAGCATTGCGCGGGCAAGCGTCCGGGTTTGTTGCGTGGCCATTCCTATCCCTCCCATTTAGCGGTCCTGTTCAAGAGCCCGCAAGCGGGAGAGACAACACCAGCCTACTTCTTCCTTGTTCGAACGTATTCTGACGGAAGATGTCGCATCAGAAATTTCAAAAGAGGCCGCCCGACCGGAGTCGGGCAGCCAACGCGCCTTGGGAGACGTTACTTTATGTAGCCGCCTTCGGTCATGGTGGCGGTGGCGGCTTCCTGAGCCTGCTTGAGTGCGTCGTCGACGCTCATCTGGCCGGCAAGAGCGGCGGAGAAGAGCTGGCCAACAGTGGTGCCGAGACCCTGGAATTCCGGGATCGCGACGAACTGAATACCGACATAGGGAACCGGCTTGACCGTCGGCTTGGTCGGGTCGGCGGAGTTGATGCTGTCGAGCGTCATCTTCGCGAACGGCGCCGCCTTCTGGTAGTCCGGGTTCTCATAGAGAGAGGTACGCGTGCCGGGAGGAACATTGGCCCAGCCATCAGTGGTCGCGACGAGGTCTGTGTAGTCCTTCGAGGTTGCCCAGGCGATAAACTTTTGCGCCGCATCAGACTTCGTGGAAGATGCTGGAACTGCGAGCGACCATGCCCAGAGCCAGTTGCCGCGCTTGCCCAGGCCGTTGTCAGGCGCCAGCGCATAACCAACCTTGTCGGCGACAACCGATGCTCTGGCGTCGGAAACGAAGGAAGCAGCGACCGTGGCGTCGATCCACATGCCGCACTTGCCCTGCTGGAACAGCGCCAGGTTTTCGTTGAAACCGTTGGACGAAGCGCCTTCCGGGCCGGCGTCCTTCATCAGATGGACATAGGTTTCGAGCGTCTTCTTCCATTCCGGCTGATCGAACTGCGGATGCCACTTTTCGTCGAACCAACGGGCGCCGAAGGAGTTGGACATGGCGGTCAGGAAGGCCATGTTCTCGCCCCAGCCGGCCTTGCCACGCAGGCAGATGCCGTTGATGCCAGCGGCACGATCGGTCATCTTGCGGGCCGCCTGGCCGATGAAGTCCCAGGTGGGCGCATCAGGCATTTTCAGCCCCGCCTTGTCCATCAGGTCCTTGCGGTACATCACCATCGAGCTTTCGCCATAGAACGGGGCAGCGTAGAGCTTGCCGTCAGCGGTAAGACCGCTCCGGATCGCCGGCAGGAGGTCATCGATGTCATAATCGGCGCCAAGCTTGTCGAGCGGCTTCAGCCAACCTTGCTTGGCCCAGATCGGAACCTCATAGGTGCCGATGGTCATGATGTCATACTGGCCGCCCTTGGTGGCGATGTCGGTGGTAACGCGTTGACGCAGGACGTTTTCTTCAAGCGTTACCCATTCGACCTGAATATCGGGATTCTTCGACGTGAAATCGCCCGTCAATGCCTGCATCCGGATCATGTCGCCGTTGTTGACCGTTGCAATCGTCAGCGTTTCACCGAAAACAGTCGAACTCAGTGCAGCCGAAAGAAAGACGCCGAGCGCGCCTGCCAAACAAAATCTCATTTAATCCTCCCAGGATGAACTTACCCCGAAATGCCAGACATTTCTCCAAAGGCAAGCCTAGGGACACGATAGCCAGCCCCCTGGCGGTCGCTAGCGCCGGATTCGCCAAAAATTGATACTTTTATGTTGGAAGATGAATAGGTGAGATCTATTTGGTTCGCATTTATATCAGAATGACGGTGCGGTCGCCTTGGGTAGATTTGCTCTCGCCGCTTGGCCGCGCGGTCGACGCGGCCAGCCCAAATCTCACCTTTAAATTGCAATTAATTCCGACATCCTTTGTTCGCACACGCAGAGTTTGCCCTAAAATTTACCGTCGAGTAAAATATGGTCATCTGAACTACAAACTTTTATTGCTTGGCGCAAAATAGCCCATACATGTCGCTAATGCGCAATGCATTGATGGCGCATTTAGACCACTTTGTTGATACGCGACATAAGGAGTGACCATGCGGCCTGAGAGCTACCCCGTTTCCAAGAAGCCGGCCGCTGCCAAGCGGACGATCGTCTTTTTCCTCGTCCCCAACTTCACCATGCTGCCTTTTTCGGCCGCGGTCGAGACCCTGCGTATCGCCAACCGCATGCTGGGCTACGAGGCCTATCAGTGGCGTATCGCCACCGCCGACGGCCAGAAGGTCTATTCCTCCTCCGGCATCGGACTGGAAGCCAAGACGTCGCTTTTGGACGAGCGCAAGAACCTTACCGGCGAACATCGCCCCAATATGGTGCTCGTCTGTTCGGGCATCTATGTCGAGGAATTCCGCAACAAATCGGTCAATGCCTATCTGCGTGAGGTCTATAATCGCGGCATTGCTGTCGGCAGCCTCTGTACCGGCGCCCATGTTCTGGCGCAGGCAGGCCTCCTGAACGGCAAACGCTGCGCCATCCACTGGGAGAACCTGCCGGGTTTTGCCGAAGCCTTCCCGCAGGCCGACGTCCATGCCGACCTCTTCGAAATCGACGGCAACATCTATACCTGCGCCGGCGGCACGGCATCGCTCGACATGGTGCTCTATTTCATCCGCCAGGATTTCGGCGACAATCTCGTCAACCGGGTCTGCGAACAGCACCTGACCGACCGCGTCCGCTCGGCCAGCGATCGGCAGCGGCTGCCGCTCCGCGCCCGGCTCGGCGTGCAGAACTCCAAGGTTCTGTCGATCATCGAAATCATGGAGAACAACCTTGCCGAACCGCTGTCGCTGGTCGACATCGCTGACAAGGCCGGCCTGTCGCGCCGCCAGATCGAACGCCTGTTCCGCCAGGAAATGGGCCGCTCGCCGGCTCGCTACTATCTCGAAATCCGCCTCGACCGCGCCCGGCACCTGCTGGTGCAGTCGTCCATGCCGGTCGTCGAAGTGGCGGTCGCCTGCGGCTTCGTCTCGGCCTCGCATTTCTCCAAATGCTATCGTGAACTCTACGGCCGCTCACCGCAGCAGGAACGCGCCGATCGCAAGCAGCTTGCGACCATGCCGAGCGTCAACGGCGCGGTGATGTGATCTACGCAAATTGCTGAACGACGGGCCTGTTCGGAGAAATCCTGGCAGGCTTTTTTATGACGCCTGGATCTTCGTGACCTGATAGTCCGAGAACACCCGGTTGCGGCCGGAATGCTTGGCCAGATAGAGATATTGGTCGGCGGCGTTGAGATAATTGTCGAACGTCTCCGAGCCGGAAATAGTGGCAAGCCCCATCGAGATCGTCACCGAAATATCCTCGTCGTCGACGACGATGCGGACCTTGGAAATCTCCGAGCGGATATGGTCGCAATATTCGAAGGCGGCCTCGATATCGATGCCTGAGAACAGGATGCCGAATTCCTCGCCGCCGATGCGCGCGATCAGATGCTGTTTCTCGCCGACGAGCAGGCTGAGCTTCTTGGCAACCGCCTTCAGCACGACGTCGCCGATCTCATGGCCATAGGTATCGTTGAGTTTCTTGAAATGGTCGATATCCATCAGCGCCATCGACGTCGGCAGACCCTGCCTCAGGCACATCTGCACGAGCTTGGGACCGCGATCGAAGAAGTAACGCCGGTTGACCAAGTCTGTCAGATAGTCCCGCGAGGCCATGCGCTGCAGGACCTGGATCTGCTTGTGCAGCGCCATGGTGTGGCGCAGCCGCCCCGCGAGGTCGTCCGAGCTGATCGGCAAATGAAAGAAATCGTCACCGCCGGCATCCAGGAACCGCGCCACGTCGTCGCGCCCGATCACCGAGGAATAACCGATCATCCGGATTCCCTCCTCGCCATAGCGCTCCTGCATCAGCCTCAGGAAGGCGTGGTCGTTGCGCGCAGCGATCTCGGCGCGGATCAGCACCAACTCGATGCCGCGGATACGATCCAGTACGGCGAGCGCTTCCTGCTCATTGGCAACTGCCACCGGATGAAAATTGCATTCGTCGAGAAGACCGGAAAGACCGCAGGTCTCCACCTCCGGATCGAGCAGCAGGAACTCGGCCGCGTCCGCCGACAATCGGCGATCCACGGCCTCGATGAGATGATCAATCGAATGGATCGAACTCTTGGCGACATAGTCCGAGACGTTCTTGGCGAGCACCTGTTCGCGCTTGGCATCGCTGCTGATGCCCGAGAACACGACCGTGGCGATATTGTGGGCGATGACATAGTCCAGCGCCTCGCCGTTCGGCGCGTCCGGCTGACAGAGATCGAGGATGGCGAGCGCAAAATCCCCTTCGGCAATGTCGAGTGCACACTTGAGCGCCGCGAAGGTCGCGCAATGCGTCACTTTCACGCCGAACTGGCTCTCCAGGCGATCACGAATGGCGATGGAATAGAAACGCGTGTCTTCGACCAGCAAAACCTGCCGCCCCTCATGCTTCTTGGGCATGGATGGTTTGCCGATCGCATCGCGAAGAGCCACGCTAACCTACTCCCACGTAGAATTCCGTCTGTTCCGCTAGAGATATTCGGGATGCGCTTACCGCACGGTTGAGCGGATTAGACCGCTTCGTGCTTGCAGCACAGTGGCTTTTTCTTGAGGGCACAAGATATTCCTGGGCCGCTTGCCAAACCATTAATGCAACTCAAAAATTGCATCAAAATCATGCATATAAGTTGTAACCAATTTTTCAACATTAGTTGCTAGCGCAGCCGAATCGACATCGCACCACTATTGAAAAACCGGTTATTTCCTCTGCTTCGCAAGCAAAAGCCGCATTTGCGACAGCGTGTCCAGGTTCTGGTTGACGCGGCAGTAGAACTCCTCGTCGATGAACGGCCGCATCATGAAGTCGTTGCCGCCGGCCTTGAGGAACCGCGCCGAAAGCAGGCGGTCCGTCGACGACGATACACCGATGATTCTGAGCTGGTGTGAGCCGATATGAGCGCGAATGCGGCGCGTCAGTTCGAAACCATCGATATCCGGCATATTGTAGTCGGTGATCATCAGCGAGATGTCCCGATTGGCCTTCATGATATCGAGCGCCTGCTGGCCGCTTTCTGCGGCAGAAACCTTGAAATTGTAGCGCTTGAGGCGCGTGGTCAAGAGCGCACGCGCCGTCTGGCTGTCGTCGACGATCAGCACATGGTGGGTGTGATTGGTCAGGAAGCGGCAGACGGCTTCGACCAGCATGTCGACGGCAAAGACGCTATCCTTGAGGATATAGTCGACGATCTGGTTGGAGAGGAGCTTGTCGCGCGTCGAATCCTGCAATGTGCCGGTGAAGACGATGGTCGGGATCGCCACGTCGACCAGGTAGTTGAGCGCCTCGCCCGATTCGGCGCCTGGCAGATTCATGTTGGAGATGGCGAGCCGGATCGGCACATCCGATTTTTCGTTGGCCTGCTGAATCTCTTCGAAATCACGGCAGATTTCGACGTCGATTTCCAGAAGTTCCTTCATCCGCTGGCGGATCATCGAAGCGAAGACATTGGAATCCTCGGCGACGATAATCCGATTGTTCTTCAGCGACGCACCGGAATAGTGCATGCCGGAAACACCCAAGAAATCCATTTGGCCAGCCTTGTTGTGAAAAATTACCCCGGTAGCAGATTATGGGACAGGCTTTGAGGAAAGGTTAAGCACGCTTCCCTAAAAATGGGGACAGGACGAAAAAACGTCTCCCGCGCCGTAGCCTAGCCGGGGGATTTCCGATCCGGCTGGAATTAGAGCGTGTCGCCTAGGCCGGAATCAGCAATACCAGCTTGTGGTCCGCTCGGTCCGTCGGTCGATATGTATGCTGGACGAAAGCCAGTTCGCCGTGGAGAGGGTGGCTAAAGGTCCGCACGCCGCCTTCCCGGTCGAGCACCGCCTGCTCCTTCCAGATCACTGCAAACAGCGGGCTTTCGCGCCTGAGCGCATCGAGCATGGCGTTCATCTGCGGATCGTTGAAGCTATGGCTGTAGTCGGCGCGGAATTCTGCCAGCACCCGGCGCGCGCGATCCTCCCAGGCCCTGATGAGAGCCCGGGCTGCCGGCTCGAGGAAGATGAAGCGCAAGAGATTCCGCTGGCAGCCGTGGCTCAGCCAGCCGGTGAAGAGACTTTCCGCGGCTTCGTTCCAACAACATGCGTTCCAGAAGCGATCGAGCCCATAGGCCGGATGGTCGACCGCATCGACCATCGCCCTGAGCGAGGCCGGCGCATCCTCGATATCCTCATGCGTTTCGCCCTCGGGATCACGGCGCCCGGCCAGTTCGAAAAGATAGGCACGCTCCGCCCGCGTCAGCCTGAGCGCCACTGCGAGCCGGCCAAGCGCGTGCGGCGAGGCCTGCACCTCGCGCGCCTGCTCGATCCAGGCGCACCACGTGGCGCTGATGCCGGCACGCGCGGCCAATTCCTCGCGGCGCAGCCCCGGTGTGCGCCGCCGTCCGGCCGGCTGTTCCGGCGCCAGCCGCTCGCGATGGGCGCGGACGAATTCGCCCAGCAATTTTCTCTGATCATCATCCAGCATGGAAGCAAATATAACAGGATAAGCTGTCATCTTGTAACAGAATACTTTTCAGGCATGGTGCACGTCAACCAAGGAGAACACCATGCAGACCGTCCACGACAAAAACGTCCAGAACCAGTTCGGCCCGCGCGCCAATGCCTATGTCGAAAGCGCTGTCCATTCACAGGGCCAGGATCTGATAGACCTCGCCGAACTGACGAAGGGGCACGCACCGCAACATGCCATCGACCTGGGCTGTGGCGGCGGCCATGTCGCCTATACGATGGCGCCGCATGCCGCGCGCGTCACGGCCGCCGATCTCTCCGCCGACATGCTGGCCGCCGTTGCTGCCACGGCGAAGTCGAAGGGCCTCGACAATATCGAGACGGTGCGCACGCCGGCGGAAAAGCTGCCATTTGCCGATGCGGCTTTCGATTTCCTCGGCTGTCGCTATTCCGCGCATCACTGGCAGGACGTCGAAGCCGGCCTGCGCGAGGCGCGCCGCGTGTTGAAAGCGGGCTCGCCGGCTGTCTTCATCGATTGCTATTCGCCCGGGCGGCCATTGCTCGACACCCATCTGCAAGCACTCGAACTGTTGCGCGACACGTCGCATGTCCGCGATTATTCGTTCTCCGAATGGACGAACATGCTGTTCCATGCCGGTTTCGGCATCTCCGCGGTCCGGACGTTTCGGCTGAGGATGCAGTTCGAGGTCTGGACAAAGCGCATGGCAACACCGCCCCACTATGTCCAGGCGCTGCTGGCGCTGCAGGCCGGAGCACCGGCAGAGGTCAAGGCGCATTTCGACATCGAGCCGGATGGCTCGTTCTTCCTCGATATGCTGATGGTCGAGGCGGTGGCCAAATGACCACCGCCTCCGCGGCAAAATTCGATGCGTCCCGGGCTGGCGAATATGCAATGCAGAGCCGCATCGCGCTGGCCGGCTACGACGCCTGCCACGAGGTCGCCGCCTGCCTGCTGTCAGCCACGCTCGGCCACGGCGGCAGCGCGAATATCCTGGTCGCTGGTGCTGGCGGTACAGCCCAGGAAATCCTCGCCGCGGCCCGTCTGCAGGACAATTGGCGCTTCACCGCCGTTGACCCCTCGCCGTCGATGATGGACCTGGCACGTGCAAGCGTAACCGATGCCGGCCTCGCCGGCCGCGTCGATTTTCACCTGTCGACCGTCGATGAACTGCCCAAGGGACCGGCATTCGACGCGGCAACCCTGATCGGCGTCCTGCACCATGTTCCGGGCCGGGATCAGAAGGCGGCACTGCTGCGTTCCATTGCCAGGCGGATGAAGCCTGGCGCGCCGCTGATCCTTGCGGGCAATCGGAACGCCTATGCGAGCAAGCCGCTCTTCCTCGCCGCCTGGGGCGAGCGCTGGCGGATGCATGATGCCAGCGATGCCGAAGTGTCGGCGAAACTCGGCAAGATCCTGCAAGGCGCCGATCCGCCTGCCTCAGATGCCGTTATCGCAGAACTCCTCTCGGAAGCCGGCTTCAATGCGCCGGACCAGTTCTTCTCCAGCCTGTTCTGGGGCGGCTGGATCGCGTTCAGGATCTGACGTCGCTAGCGAGTGTCATCGTCGCCGTCGCCATCCCGATCATCTTCGTAACGGTCATGCGAATGGCGATTGTCCTCGACGGCATCGATATCGCGCGCATGGCTTTCAGCCTGCTTGCGGCGGCGGTCGAGTTCCTCCTTGCTCTTCTGGCTTCCACCGTTCAACGATGCTCCCCGCTTCCGTGTTTCGGAAAAGGCAGGCTCGTCCTCCGACGAATAGAGATGAATGGTCTGTTGCGGATAGGGCATCAATATCCCCTCCTCGCGGAACCGCTCCAAAATCTCGATACGGATCTGGTTCTTGACGCCCATTCCGGTGAACAGGTCGGCGAGGTAAAAGCGCAGTTCGAAATCCAGTGCCGACTCGCCGAAGCGGACGAATTCGACATGCGGCTCCGGCATGGTCAGCACCAGCGGCTGCCGCGTGGCGATCTCCATCAATATGTCCATCACGTGCCGCGGATCTGCATCATAGGAGACACTGACCGGGATTTCCGAGCGTCCGAGCTTGTTGCGCAGCGTCCAGTTGCCGACCGAAGCATTGATGAGCTGCGAATTCGGCACGATGACGGACTGGTTGCGGAATGTCTCGATCTCCGTCGCGCGCACGGAGATGCGGCGGACAAAGCCCTCGACCGGCCCGTTGACGATCCAGTCACCCACCCGGAACGGCCGCTCTATCAGAAGGATCAGGCCGGAGACGAAGTTCTGCACGATCGTCTGCAGGCCGAAACCGATGCCCAGCGAGAGCGCGCCGGCCACCAGCGCCAGGCTGGAAAGGTTGATCCCCGCCGCCGAAATGCCGAACAGCCCGGCTATGCAAATGCCGGCATAACCAAGCACTGTGCTGACCGAATTGCGCACGCCGATATCGACCTGCGACCGGGCCATGACAGTGCCGTCGAGCCAGGACTGGAACCAGCGCGTGGCGAAATAGCCGCCGAGGAAAACCAGGATGCCGGCGACGATGCCGAGCAGCGAAATCGAGATATTGCCGATGTGGATTTCCGTGAACAGCTGGATGAAGATCGCCCAGATATCCGGGGCGCGAAAACCCCATTTCAGCATGATGGTCGGAATGCCGAACAGGCAGACGACGACATAGATGACCAGCCCCGCAACGAGACCGAGCTGGTCGAGCCGGATCGCACTGAGATCATGGCGCTTCTGCAGGTAGCGGCCGGTCAGCGTCTTGGCGAAGGCATCCGGTCGCGAAATCGCCTGGCCGGAGCGATAGCCGATATAGATCATCACCAGCACGGCGCCCGTTACGACGATCTGCGATGCCGCGAACTGGGCTAGTCCGATATAGCCGAACAATGATGTCAGGATCAGTCCGATGCTCATCAGGATCAGGAGATAGCGGATCGGTTTCGGCCATGCGCCATGACCACCCTCGCCGACCTCCATTGGCCGCACGAAGGCGAGGAGCAAGAGGATCGCGCCGATCAGAATCGACGAAACAAACCCCTCCGCCACCGTCAGCACGACGGGTGCATCGAGCGCCACATTGATCTGATCGCCGATATAGGCGAGGCCGTTGGCAAGCGCCAGCAGCATGCAATAGCCGACAAGCATGCGCGCGCCGTGATCCGACACACTGACCAGCCGCCATTGCGGCCGCTTCGGCGCAAGGATCGCATGGGAAAGCCGCCAGACGAAATAGAGCCCTACGATCGTCCATAGGACGGACCGGACGATGTCGATGAAATCGATCCTGAGCACTTTGAACCCGGCGAGCGTGATCAGGCTTATGAGCACGAACAGACCCGCTGCCAGCGTCGGGATCAATGTCGACCAGAAGGCAGCCACCAGACGGAAGGTGAAGGTCGGCTGCCCGAGAGTGGGATCGCGCTGGGTGAAGGGGCGAAACATTCGGCGGACAAGGCCAATGATGAGGAGCGCCTCGAGGATGATCAGCCCGAGCGCGATCAGAAAGCCTTGCCGCTTGAATTTCCAGGTGAAGTCGAACGTGCCATCAACGCTGGACCAGAACTTTCGCTTGAGCTCTCCCCACCCATCGGCCGTGTCTTCAAGCAACTGCCCATTGACCTCGGTGTAGCGCAACAGCGTCTCGGCGAAGAGTTTCCGCCGGAGATCGGTGATGTGCCCCGACAGATCGGTCGCCTGTTTGTCGAGCACATCGGCGTCCGACAGGATTCCGTTCATCTGCCCCTGTTCGCCCTGCAGACGCTTGCGGTCGCCGGCAGTCGCCGCACTTTCCGGCGGCTGGCCGGCGGCAGGCGGATTGCCCAACTGCTCCAGGCGGCCGACAACAAGATTGTAGCGGTTCTGGAGTTCGGCCTTGGCATCGGAAATGGCCTTGGCGACCGCGTCGACCTGCAGCTTGAACTGGGCGAGATCATTGTCGGTCACTGTTGCTTCACCGACACTTTTGCGCAGTGAATTCAACGCTTGAGCCGCCTTTTCCAGCGCCGCTTTCGCGTCCTGCTGCAGCGACTGCACAGCCTGCTTCACGGCATCCTGGGTCTGCGGCTGCTGCGTCGCATCCGTCGCCTGTTCTGCGGCGATCGCGGGAGCGCCGAGCAGCAAGCCGGTCAATACCAGCGCTTTCAGGAAAATGCGGATGGCCTGCAAAACCTCACCTCATGCTGTCGCGCCCCGTAAATGAAATAAAACGACGGCATAGGGCAAGCAAAAATCGTTGCTCAGAGCTTACTTATGCTTCCATCCTGACGTCGCGGCGCATCGCTTGCGGCGATCTGCCGAAGGCGCGCAGGAACGCCTGGCGCATGCGTTCCCGGTCGGCGAAGCCGGTTTCGCGCGCAATGATGTCGAGCGAATGGCGGCCATGCTCCATCATCACGCGGGCCGCCTCGACCCTCAGATTCTCGACCGCCTTGGCCGGCGACTGGCCGGTTTCGGCGTGGAAGGCGCGGCTGAACTGGCGCGGGCTGAGATGCGCCACCTCCGCCAGTTCCTCGACGCTGAGGGGGGCGGCGAGATTACGGCGCGCATAGGTCAGCACGTTCTGAATCCGGTCGGACTTGGCATCCAGATCGAGCAGCGTCGAATGCTGCGACTGGCCACCGGCGCGCCGGTGATAGAGCACCAGCTTGCGGGCCGTGGAGCGGGCGATCTCCTGGCCCAGATCGTCCTCCACCAAGCCGAGCGCCAGATCGATGCCGGCGCTGGCGCCGGCCGACGTCCAGACAGAGCCGTCGGTGATGAAGATCCGGTCGTCCTCGACCCGGACATCCGGAAAGCGCGCCTTGAGGTCGCGGGCATAGAGCCAGTGCGTGGTCGCCTTGCGGTGATCGAGCACGCCTGCTTCCGCCAGCACGAAGGCGCCGGTGCAGATCGACGCAATGCGCCGCGCGGTGTCGGCCGAGCGGCGGGCATAGGAAACCAGTTCCGGCGTCGAGCGCGACGGCTTGAGGCCGCCGGTGAAGATCATTGTATCGAAGGTCCGGTCATCGATCGGCCTGGTTTCGACCGGCACGCCGATCGAGCTTAGAACCGGACCGCCCTTTTCCGAAAAGACTTCTACGGCGTAACAGGGTTCATCGACCGTAACATTGGCGAACTCGAAAACTGCAAGAGCGGCGAAGCTCATCATCTGGAAGCCCGGCGCGACAACGAAGGCGACTGACAGCATCTTCCATCTCCATGTCCTAAATCATCGTATATATGACATTTGAGACAAGCCGCTTCAAGATTATTCTCCGGTCATCGCAACAGTGAAACACGGAGATTTCATCATGTCACATCTCGGAACCGCCCTCGTCACAGGCGCCTCCTCGGGCATCGGCGCCGTCTATGCCGACCGGCTCGCCCGCCGCGGCTATGACCTGATCCTCGTCGCCCGCAATGCCAGCCGCCTGTCGGAGCTTGCCGATCGGCTTGCCCGTGAAACCGGCCGCGGGATCGAAACGCTCAGCGCCGACCTTGCCGACAGAAACGATCTTGCACGTGTCGAAAAAAGATTACGGACCGACGACAGCATCACCATGCTGGTCAACAATGCCGGCGTCGGCTCATCGACCCCGCTTGTCAATGCCGATATAGAAAAGATGAGCGACATGATTTCGCTCAACGTCAATGCCTTGACCCGCCTGACCTATGCCGCCGCGCCCGCCTTTGTCGCCCGTGGCAAGGGCACCATCGTCAACATCGCCTCTATCGTCGCCGTCGCGCCGGAACTTCTCAACGGCGTCTACGGCGGCTCCAAGGCTTTTGTGCTGGCCTTCAGCCAGTCGCTGCAGCACGAACTGGCAGACAAGGGCGTGCGTGTGCAGGTGGTGATGCCGGGCGCCACCGCGACGGAATTCTGGGGCATTGCCGGCACGCCGGTCGAGCATCTGCCGCAGGAAATCGTCATGACCGCCGAAGACATGGTCGACGCGGCTCTGGCCGGCCTGGATCTGGGCGAATTCGCCACCGTCCCTTCCCTGCCGGAAGACGCCGACTGGCAGGCCTTCGAGGCAGCCCGCAAGGCGCTCGGCCCAGGCCTGTCGCGCACCACGCCGGCCGCCCGCTATCATATTGACCGGAAGTCGGCGGCATAAGGCAAAATCTGAGGCTCGTATTCAAACCCCTGTTTACTCTTTGAAACTAGCATGGCCGCTGACGGACAGAGGCGGCCATGCTGAACTGGAAGATCATTTCCGATCACGATGCCTATAACGAAGAGCGCTTCGCCCTGCTCAAGCTGCTCGAAGGCTCGACGACAAAACCCTATGTCGATGGCGTCGGCGATGCCACCATCGGCATCGGCTTCAATCTCGTCTACAATCTCGATCCGGTGTTGCGCATCATGGTCGGCGACAGGCACTGGAGCCAGACGCTCGAAGACCGGCTGGCGACACAGATCGACAGGAGTTATGCGCCCGACCAAAGCGCGGTGCTGATCGCCAACCTGAACGCGGTGATGCAGGACTGGCACGATCATCACGACAGCAAGGTGCCGATCACCTTCGCCTTCTCAGGCGACGCCGCGATCGCCAAGGCGCTGGATGCGCTCGATGATTATTATGACGGCCGCATCGACGCCTGGATCCCGGACATTCCGGAGTCCTCCGAGCGCGCGGCCCTCTTCTCGCTCACCTGGAATGCGCCCAGCATGCTGGGCCCGAAACTGCAGGCCGCGATCGAAAACGGCGACCGTGCCGAGGCTTGGTACGAAATCCGCTACAATTCGCTCTCCAGCAGCCTGCCGGCCAATCTCAAGGCGGCAATCGCCAATCGCCGCTATGTCGAGGCCGACACGTTCGGCCTCTATCATTCCGACAGCCGTGCTACCTATGCCGAAGCGCTCGATGCCGGCCGCATGCTGGCCGATCATCACCAGACGCTGCTGGCTTATGAGGCAGCCTACGATCCGCTGACAGCCGCCAGCATCAAAGGCGTGTCCACGATCGGCAGCATTTCCGGCGAACTCCAGCCAGCCATCGACGCGGTGCTGCAAAAACTCCATCTCTCCGTCGATCACCCGATCGAGGAATTGCTGGCGACAGCCCCCGCCGTCACCAGCCTCGCCGGTGAGGGCACCGCCTATGACAGCACGAAAAACGACGACGACCTTCTGCTCGGCGGCAGGCCGGGAGAAAGCCTTTCCGGCGGCGCGGGCGACGATGTGCTCATCGGCTCCAACGGTGCGGATTTCCTCAGCGGCGGCAGCGGCGCCGACATCTTCGTCTTCACCTCTGCAAAGGACAGCGGTGTCTCCGGCAAAGGCGACACGGTTTCCGACTTCGACCGGACAGACCGCCTGGAATTCGACGGCGGCACCGATTTTCAGTTGCTGTCGGCGCGCAACACCGCATTCGACGGCGAAGCCGCGGAGATCCGCTGGTTCTGGCGAAACGGCGCGACGATCGTCGAAGCTGACTATAACGGCGATGGAACGGCCGACCTGCATCTCACGCTTTCGGGAAAGCATGCCTTGAGCGCCGGCGATTTCATCCTATAGTTCGGCCCAACCATCCGGAGCCGCCGCATGACCACAGCCCAGGATCTCATCGCCGCCCTCAAACTCGAACGCCACCCCGAAGGCGGCTGGTATATCCAGACCTACCGTGATCCGCTCGGCGTCGACGGCCGGGCGCATTCCACGGCGATTTTCTACCTTCTCGAAGGCGGAGACCGCTCGCATTGGCACAGGGTGGACGCGGTGGAAATCTGGCACCACTATGCCGGTGCGCCGCTGGAGCTCAGGCTGTCGGACGACGGAAACACCATGCGCACGCTCACACTCGGCCCCGACGTGCTTGCGGGCCAGACACCCCAGGGCATCGTGCGCAAGGACGAATGGCAAAGCGCCAGGAGCCTCGGGGACTGGACATTGGTCGGCTGCACGGTGGCGCCGGGCTTTGAATTTTCAGGCTTCACCATGGCGAAGCCGGGCTGGGAACCCGGCCCGGCCTGACGAGACGCAAGCCCATCAGGCGAGATCCGGCGGCACCGGTCGCGGAATGCGGCTTTCCGGGTCGATCCGGGCGGCTTTGCCGGGATCGGCATTGGTCTTTTCTTCAATTTCACCTTCGGTCTTGGCGCCATTCGGCGCGATGCCGACCGGCGCGCCCGTTTCGGCGTCGCGCTGGACGTCGTCGAGATCGGCTTGGGGATCAGGTTTCGGCATGGCATCCTCCATCGGTTCCAACACAGCAATTGCCAGAACACGACGAAGGTTCCATGAGTGCCCGCCGAGAAGGTCCGGCTTAGCTGATAGCAACGATCCTGAGCGGTGTCGGATACGGCTCGATGCGAAGTGTATCATGGGCAAGCACGCTGACCCGGTGAAGCGGCGCCTGCTCCAGCTCCCCATCGGCGGCCTTGCGAACGGCAAAACGCATCAGCGTCAATTCGCCCCCCTCAGCCACTGCCCGGCCGATCGCCGTGACATCGTTGCCCTTGATCGTCGCGACGTCTGCGTCCGTGAGACCGACGACGATCTCATCCCGCACCGTGACGATCTTGAAAAGAGAGTTCTTCCGGGACAAATCCTCAGGCATCGTGCATCCTTCCTGCTTCGAAGTCATCAGATGGAAGACGGCTGAGCCGGCCAGAATCTTCGGGATATGCGCTTTTCCAACGCCCGGTATGGCTGCAAGCAACTGGCGTGACGCACATCTTTACAAGCGGAACGAAACACCGCCGGAAATATTCCGGCGATGCTCTCTTTCGTGTGCAGGGAATGCGAGAAATATCGCTAATTCAACAACGTTACAGAAATATGATAGTTTGATGACATTGTACTTTTCCATCGTGCGAAGAGGCCGGATTGCCGGCAGCGGCATGATGCGGCTGCCGCCAAGCCAAAAAATCGAAGTCATTTGAATAGCATACCCCAAGTTCGCCTTTCCGAAGAGAACAGCGAAGCCATTCGACCTCCAGGAGAAGGAGCCGGAAGCCAGCAACCAAAGTCGCTCAATTTGTTGGATATTTAACATTTTTAATTGATTGATATACTCAACGCGCCAATCCTGGCGTCGTACGGTAACAAAACGGCAAAACCTGTACCAATCGTTTCAATGTTTCAGTCGAAAAGTACGACTTTGTAACAGCGACATTCAAGTGAAACAAACGAACTTTAGACCTTCGCTCACGGACAAGCCAGCGCCGCCCCGCTGGCCAAATTCTCAGAGAGCAGATCGATGTTTCCCTTTTTGCGCCTTAGTGCAGTAATGGCATCAATCGTCGTTGCCTCGACGGGGTTTGGCTTCGGCCTGGGCAGCGCACTGTCTGCCAACGGAAATATTGGCAATTCCCGTTCTTTGGACGGAGCGTCAGTATCTTTTTCGGCTAAAGAAAAGAATTCTGTCGCGAAGTCCCGCGGCTTTCGTGACGTCGCGTTCAACTTTGCAACGCTGGACAGCAGCAATGTGCCGGCCGTCAATATGGCTGGACCGCGGCCGGGCATGGAGCATGTCGACCTTGGTTCATCGTGCCCGATTGCTTCATCCTGCCTGGTGGCAATGAACTAATTCGAAAACAAACAAAAATTCGAAGACAATATCGAAACATCATTGCGCCGCAGACGACAGCCAGCGTTTGTGAACATCATCACACCAAACCAGCCAACAGATCCGGATCAGCCCTCCGGCTCGAACACATAGCCCTCGCCGCGGACGGTCTTGAGCAGAGTGGGCTCCGACGGATCGGCCTCGATCTTCTTTCTCAGGCGCGCGATGCGGATATCGAGGCTGCGGTCGGCGTCGCCGAGCGGACGTCCATGCGCGAGTTCGGCCAACCGGTCGCGCGACAGAATCTGACGTGGATGGCGGGCAAAAGCTTCGAGCAAGTCGAAATCCATGCTGCTGATTTCGATCTCCGACCCTTCACGATCGAAGAACCGCCGCCCTTCAACATCAAGCACATAGGGCCCTAATGTCAGTTTCGGCCGTGTCTCGGCCGGCTTTTCCGGCGCCGGCGGCAAGCGGCGCAGCACGCTGCGCACGCGTGCCAGCAGCTCACGCACCTCGAACGGCTTTGGCAAATAGTCATCGGCGCCATTGATCAGGCCGTCGACCTTGCTGGTCTCGTCGGCATTGCCGGTGAGCATGATGATCCCCATGCGCTCGCCGGCATTCCTGAGCCGCCGGACTATGGAAAAACCGTCTTCGCCTGGAAGATTGACGTCGAGCAGGATCAGATCCGGCGAACGGACAGCGAGCAGTTTGTCGAGGGCAACACCATTCTCGGCCGGCTCGACGCTATAGCCCTGCATGGACAGATAGTCCTCGATCATGCCCCTGAGGCCCGGTTCGTCATCGACGACCACGATACTGGCTTCGGACATTATTTTACTCCTTCGGGCATTGGCGCAGTCTGCTTTTCGGTTTTCTTATCGGTTTCACGGTCCAGCATCGGCCTCAGCGCCGCGCGTAAAGCAGCAAGGTCGATCGGCTTGGTAACGACCGGCAGGTCGGTCGGGACAGCTTTGTTCTGGGCGTTGAGGGCATCGCCGGTCATGACCACGATCCTGCCCTTCAGAGCCGGCTTGGCCTTGATGATGAATGCGACCAGGCGGTCGCCATCGATGTCGGGCATGCGCAGATCGGTAAGCACCGCGTCGAATTCGCTATCGAGGACGGCCTGCTGCGCCTCGCGGCCGCTCGGCACAGCGACCACCGACACACCCTCGCCGCTCAGC
Source organism: Rhizobium sp. P2_G9 (assembly GCF_056403475.1). NCBI lineage: Bacteria > Pseudomonadati > Pseudomonadota > Alphaproteobacteria > Hyphomicrobiales > Rhizobiaceae > Rhizobium > Rhizobium sp. P2_G9. The sequence goes on from NZ_JBFUFK010000061.1 coordinate 17,821, forward strand.
ACGTCGACCAGGAAGTCACCGATCGCCGTCTCGTCGTCGACGACGAGCAGCCGGCCGGAAAGGCGGAAATCGGCCTGTGCCTGCTCCTCTTCCTGCTGGGCGATCTCCGGCCCCATCGGCAGCTTGACGCGGCAGAGCGTGCCGCCGGCAGGCAGCGCATCGAGCGAGATCGTGCCCGCGTGCGCCTCGACGATCCTGAGACAGACCGAAAGGCCGATGCCTGTGCCCACCCCTTGCGGCTTGGTGGTGAAGAAAGGTTCGAAAGCGCGTTCCTTGACGGAATCCGGAATACCGGGGCCTGTATCGATAATGTCTATGACGATATCGCCCCGGCCCCGATAGCTTTTGACATTGAGCTTGCGCTCGCCTTCGATGCCGGACATTGCCTGCTGCGCATTGAGCACGACATTCATGAACACCTGGTGCAACTGGTCGGGATCGGCGAAAAAATCCGGCAGCGTCACCAGCCGCTCGCGCACCACCTTGACGCCGTTGCTCCGCAAGCCATAGGCCGCAAGTTCCAGCACGTCGTCGAGCACCGTGTCGATGGCCACGTTGCGCTTCTCGATCGGTTTCGAGCGCGCCATTGAGAGAAAGGTCTTGACGATACGGGCGCAGCGCTCGGCGGCCGAGTGCAGTTCCTTGGTGCGCCGCTTGGTGGCATCGTCCTGCGCCATTTCATGCAGCATGCCGGCATAGCCGACGACAATGGACAGCGGATTGTTGAGTTCGTGCGCCACGCCGGCGAGCAGCGAACCGAGAGCCGCGAGCTTCTCGCTTTGCTGCAGCGCGCCGCTGCGCTTTTCCAGTTCCATCTCGACCAGCTTCTGGCTCGTCTGGTCGACGGCGAACACGCCGGCGCCGGTGACCTCGCCGGTTTCCGAATGGATCGGGAAGCGGATGAACATCGAATAGAGGAACGGCGCCAGCGACGGGTGATATTGTTCTTCGATCTGCACCTCGCCTGTCGCCAGCACCTTGTCGATCGACCGGTCCATCATCGCCGCCTCGTTCGGGGGCAGGATGTCGATGGTGCGACGGCCGATGATCTCGTGCGCCGGCCGGCCAAGCCGCTTGACGGTTTCCGGATTGACGAGCGTGAAGATGCCGTTGCGATCCTTGGCCAGCATCGCCACCGGCGCATATTCGAGAAAGGCAGCCATGCGTGCCTCGCTGACGCTGAGCGCCTCCTCGGCGCGCTTGCGCTCGGTGACGTCACGGCCGATCGACTGCATTTCGGTCAGTTTGCCATTGTCATCGAAAATGCCGGTCTCGGTCCATTCCTCCCAACGGATATCGCCCAACGGCATCAGGATGTTGCGAACGACAATGGTGCTGGAAGGATTATCCGGGGTCAGCGAGGCGATGTGCGCATCATACATCGGCCTGTCTTCGGGATAGATCGAATCGAAATTGCTCTCCGGCCGGCTCAGCAAGTCTTCCAGCGTGGTGCCGAGATAGCGGCAATAGGCATCGTTGGCGAAGGTGATATGGCCGGTCGGGCTGTGACGGGAAACAAGTTCGGTCTGGGTGTTGATCACCAGACGATAGCGCGCCTCGCTCTCGCGAATCCTGAGCTCGGTCTCCTTCATCTCGGTAATATCGTGCAGCAGGATGACCTTGCCGCCGTCGGGCATCGCGCTCTGCCAGCCATCGATCCAGCGACCATCCGGCAGTTGGTATTCGGCGTCGGAATCATCGTTGAACCGGTCTAGGTCGAACAGCGCGCCGATCTTGCAGCCAACCGCGACCTCGGACTGCCTGTCCCGGGCGAGATGGGCGGCGAAGGCTTCGTTGTAGAACAGCAGCCGCCCCTCGGAATCGGCGATCGCAAAGCCGTCGTCGAGGCTCGACGTAGCGGCAAGAAAGCGCGCTTCGCTCTCCTCGAGCCGGCTCTGGTAGCGGCGGATGGTCGAGACGATGCCGGCTATGGTCAGGAAATGCGTGCGCCAGCCGGCCGGCGCGCGCGGGATCGGTGCGTCGACGCCCGCCGCCTGCAGCGTCAGATATTCGGCAAGCTGGAAGCTCGGCCGGATATAGGCCCGATGCAGCAGATAGAAGAGGCCGAAAAAGGTGGCGCCAAGCCCGATCAGGATCATCGCATAGGGTGCGAAACGCGGCAGGAGATAGGCATAAAGGTCGGATTTCGGCAGCACATAGACCAGCCGGAACGGCGACAGCGATGACGATTGGATGCGGATGAAATTGTTGCCGATCGTCTCGAAGCCGGCCGCCAGATTGCTCTCGACTTCCGGCTTGAGCAGGTTGTTCTCGGCGAGATAGGAGGCCATGCGCGGCCGGTCGCCGGCAAAGGCGCGGCCATTGACGCTCAATATGTCTCCCTGGTCGTCGATGATCGCCAGCATGCCGACCGGCTGGGTGACATGCGCAATGACGGCGTCGAAGGATTCCACCAGGATATCGCTGCCGACCACGCCATAGAAGCGGCCGTTGACATAGACCGGCGAGGCATGCGTCACCACTGGCCCGGCGCTGGCGGCATCCTCATAGACGCGCGTCCAATAATCCGCGCGTGTCGCATTCTGCTGCGGCGTGCCGAGCCGGTAGATGTCCCTGGCGAGCCACGAACCGACGAGGTCATGAATGGTCCTGATCTGCTGGTTGCCGTGCGAGCCATTGGCCACCGCCTGCAGGCTCAGCCCGGGATAGATCGCGACGAAATCGGATTGCGCCGAAATGAAATAGCTCCAATGCGAGCGCGAACCCGCCTGCCGATCGATCTGCAGCGCACCAAGCAGGTTGAGTGCGGCATCCACGGGACCAATGTCGGCACTCGGACGGGAAACCAGATCGGGAATGCCGAACAGCGTGCCGAAGGCGACATTCTTCGTCCCGGCCGTCCATTCTAGCCCCTGCACCGTGCCGGAAGGAAGATTGACGTCCACGGACGTCAATTGGCCCGCCCGCTCCTGCGAAAGTCCCGAGGAGAAGCGAATGCCGTCCTCCATCGTCAGCCGCATGCGGGCCAGTTGCTGGTCCGTCTCGGCCACCAATGTGGTCAGCATGTGATGTTGTTCGTTGGTGAGCTTATCAAGATCGCCGAGCAGTGCATCCTCTTGCCGCCGGAACTGATCGACGACGATGGCAATGATGAGAAAAGCGAGCGGCAAGGCGCAAAGCAGAAGCAGTCTCGGTGACGGGCCGATGCGAGCGCGCCCGAGCGTCACCTTGCCGTCGGCATTTCCGAAACTCATTCCCTATGACCTCGTCACAGCGCGCCCATTCTCCATCAAGCCCCTGCTTTGGAAAATATCTGGTTCATCTTACGTGAAAAATGCCGGTCCATTGTTTCACAACGATGTCGCCATTGATTTCGAAAAGTCGCGTTACAATCCAGTATTTCTCTATTTTTTGATTGCAATCAGGCACCTACGGACAATATCGTAATGCCACCGACGCGGGGAGATAGTGGACGGCGACATGGCGAATGTGATTGTGGTCGACGACGACTTGCCGCTGAGCGGGATGATCGAGGATTTCCTGTCGATGAAAGGCCATGCGGTCCGCTGCGCGCCGAGTGGCGAGGCGCTCAACGGCGAGATCGCCGCGCGCGCCGCCGACATCGTCATCCTCGACCTCAACCTTCCCGGCGAGGATGGGCTCAGCATCGCCCGACGCCTGCGCGACCATCACGATCTCGGCATTATCATGCTCACAGGAGCCTCCGACCTGATCGACCGTGTCGTCGGGCTGGAAATCGGCGCCGATGACTATATCACCAAACCGTTTTCGCTCAACGAACTGCATGCGCGCGTCGAGGCGGTGCTGCGGCGGCGGCGTCTCAATGGCGAGGACATCATTCCCTTCGGCGCCTTCTCGCTCGACCTCAAGCGCTGGAAGCTGTTTGAGCCGAACGGCGAAGAAGTCCCGCTCTTTCCGACCGAGATCGACCTGATCGCCGCCTTCGCCACGCGTGCCGGCAAGCTGCTCAGCCGTGACGATATCCTCAAACTCGCACCGGCGCATGGCTCCGACCCGATCGACCGCAGCATCGATTCACGCATCAAGCGTCTGCGCCGCAAGCTGGAGCAGAACGGCCAGAACGGCGACCTGATCGAGACGGCGCGTGGCAACGGCTATATCTACAAGGGCACCAGCCGCCTGTCATGAATGCCAGAGGCGTGTCAGCGCCCCATCCTCACCGGTAACCGGATCACTCTCAGGCAAAGCCGCGGCAGCGATCGCTTTCCGGCCCGCCTCGCCACAATCGCCGGTCTGGATATCGGCATGCTGACCGGGCGGATAAGCGCCGACCACGAGGAAATCGGCACTCGCCGAAAGCCTGCGGTGGCCGGTGCCAGCGGGCAGCACGAGGCAATCGCCGGCGGCAACCTCGATCTCGCGGCCTCTCGGTCCGCCAAGCAGCAAGCGCGCTGAGCCAGCGGCGATGCCGAGCACTTCATGCGCATGAGTGTGATAATGCTGGTAGGCGAACACGCCGTTGCGCCAAATGCCCTGCCAGCCATTGCGACGGAAGAGGTCCTCAAACAGCGCCGCCGGATCGTGGTCGTCGAGCGGCAGCGAGCGGTAGACCAGCATCGGCAGTTTCGGGTTGTTCGGCACCCATTCGCTCGGCTCGAAAAGGACAGCCTCGGGCTCCATTCCCATTCTCCTTCGTCAAATCCGCACCGATCAAAGCGCCTCCTGACGGGATTGTTCCCCTGGAAACAACGTCGGGCCGACAGATGTGCGAAAAAGGTTTCAACGCTGGAGATGACCTCCAGACCCCAAACGAAACAAACCGACCCCCAAGGAGAATATCATGAAGAAGCTCGTTCTCGGCGCTGTCGCCGCCCTCGTCGCCACTGTTGCACTGACCTCCGGCGCCGAAGCCGGTGGCTGGAAGTGGCACAATCACGGCTGGAACCATCATGGCTGGCACAATGGCTGGCACCATGGCTTCTGGGGTGGCCCGCGCTTCGTCATCCGCCCGGCTTATTACGACGATGGCTACTGCTTCGTGAAGAAGGTCCGCGAATACGACGATTACGGCAATGTCTACGTCAAGCGCGTCCGCGTCTGCAACTGATCACTGCCCGGAATGCCCTGACTATTCTTGACTACCCCTGGCCGCCCATCCTCCCCTGCCCCGGCGGTCAGGTTCTGACTTCCTCCCCGTACTTGCCCGGTCCCCACAAGGACCGGGCTTTTTCATTTGTTCGCAGCCGCCGGCTTCTTCCGTACATTTTTGGTGCCGATGGTCATCGCGGCGCAGACCGCGCTCAGCAAGGCGAGCACCGCCGCCGACAGCATGACAACCCGATAGGCCGCCTGGAATTCGGCTGGCTCGATGGCCGAGAGATCGGCGCCGCCGAAGGCGATGCCGATCGCCGCGACCGCCACCAGTCCGCCGCCGCGCGCGGCCGCATTGTTGATACCCGAAGCAATGCCGCTCGCCTCGCCCGGCACCGAATTGAACACCGTCGAGGTCAGCGGCGGTATGGCAAAGGTCATGCCCACGCCAATCAGCAGCAGTCCGGGCAGTGGGCCAGTGAGGAAATGCGCGTCCGCACCATGCGTCGCGAACCAGAGAAAGCCGCATGCCGTCAGCAACGGCCCGCCGATCAGCGGCAATCTCGCGCCGATATGATCGGAAAGCGAACCCGCCCAGCGCGATCCGGCCCCCATGATCACGGAAAACGGCAGGAAGGTCGCACCGGCTTCTGTCGCTGTATAGTGATGGACACGGATGAGCATGAAAGGCAGCATGAACATGGCGCCTGACAGGGCCGCATAAAGCACGACGGTCAGAATGTTCGCGCCGGAAAACGCGCGGTTGCGGAAAAGCCCGAGCGGCAGCATCGGCGCGGCGGATTTCCTTTCGACCAACACGAAGATCGCGGCAACCGGAATGAACGCCAGACTGGTCACGATCGCCACCGTTCGACCGCCCTCGCCGAGAGCGATCAGGCCGTAGGAAAACAGGCCGAGCATGGCGATCGCCAGGGCCGAACCCAGAAGATCGAGACGTTTGTTGACCAACCCCGTGTCTGGCGGCAAGCGGGTCAGGAGAAAGAGTGCCGCCGCGGCGATCGGCGGGTTGATGAAGAAGATCGAACGCCAACCGACCGTATCCACCAGCCAGCCACCGAGCGGCGGCCCCGCCGCCGTCATGATGGCCGCGGCAGCCGACCAGGTGCCGAGCGCCCTGCCCCGCGCCTCCTTCGAATAGGCCGTACCGATGATGGCGAGACTTGCCGGTACAAGCAAAGATGCGCCCGCGCCCTGCAGCACGCGCGCCGCAATCAGCCATCCGGCCGATGGCGCTGCCCCGCAGATGATGGAAGCGAGGGCAAAGATCACCAAGCCGGCGCCGAACGTGCGCTTGCGCCCGAAGCGGTCGCCGAGCGAGCCGCCGAGCAGCATCAGGCTGGCAAGCATCAACATATAGCCGTTGATCACCCATTGCATGGTGGCGAGCGTCGAATGCAATCCCGACTGCATGGCCGGCAGTGCCACATTCACCACAGTGCTGTCGATGAAGCCGAGACTGGAGCCGAGGATCGTCACCGGCAGCACCCAGCGCGTATTGCGAAGGGTAGCCTCGACGCCAGGTGCGGGAGGGGATGAAGAAACGGGATCAGCCATGGAAAGCACATTCGGAAGGGCAGTGACGCCTTACCTTCGCATTCCCAGTGCGGAATTGCGAGAGCCGAAAACCGGCTTTGCACCAGTGAATCAATTTTACAACAGCGCCCTGCAAGGCACTGTGTTCATTCCACAAAGCGTCCCCTGGAGCCCGGCCTAACCTGCGGACCTGAAGCCGTGCCGATGAAAAGTCGTGTGCGTGCTCTTCGGCCGGTGGTGGTTGATCCTCGGATGCTCCTGTAGCCCGTCGCGCTGGCGGCGCAATGCGGTATAAAGCGCTGCATATTGCTGGGCGCTGCGATCCCAGGAAAAATCAGTCTTCATCCCCTGGATCTGAAGGTTATGCCACTGCGCCGGGTGGTGGTACATCGCTACCGYGCGTTCGACCGCATGGTAGAGATCTTCGATGGAGCCGGCCCTGAACTGGAAACCGGTCGCCACGCCCGCAGAAAGGCCGGCATCGTTGGCGTCGATGATTGTCTCGGCCAGCCCTCCGGTGCGCGCCACGATCGGTGGAGCGCCATAGCGCAGCGCATAGAGCTGCGTCAGGCCGCAAGGTTCGAAGCGCGACGGCTGGACGATGCTGTCGCTGCCGGCGTGGACGAGATGCGCCTTGGCTTCCTCGAAACCGATATGCACGGAAACCCGGCCCGGATAGCGCGCTGCCGTCTCCAGCAGAAGGTCTACCAGCTGGCGGTCGCCCTGGCCATGGACGATCAGATGGCCGCCGAGATCGATGAGGCCGGGCACGATCGGTGCGAGCAGGTCGATCCCCTTCTGCCATGTCAGCCGGCTGACCACCGAGAAGATCGGTCCGCCGTCGTCGTCCAGCCCGAATTCTTCGACGAGCGCCTCGCGGTTCGCATGCCGCTTGTCCAGCGTCCATTCATTGTAGGTCTCGGGAATATAAGCATCGGTTTCGGGGTCCCAGACATCCATGTCGATGCCGTTGACGATGCCGCGCAGCGCATTGCGCCGCTCCGACAGCATGCCGCCCAGCCCCATGCCGAGGTCTTGGGTGAGGATTTCGCGGGAATAGGTCGGGCTCACCGTGGTCAGCAGATTGGACGTGGCGATACCGGCCTTGAGGAAGCAGATGTCGCCGTAATATTCCATGCAATCGGTGGAAAGATAGCTTTCCGGCAGATCCAGGTAGGGAAACAGGCTGGAGGAGAACTGGCCCTGGAATGCAAGGTTATGGATGGTGAGCAGCGATGGCATCTCGATCCCCGCGGCGCGGAGATAGGCGGATGTCAGTGCGGCCTGCCAGTCATGCGTATGCACCACGTCGGGTCGCCATCCCGGCAGAAGCCCACCGGCTATGTCGGCCGCCGCCTTCGACAGTGCGGCAAAGCGCAGCCAGTTGTCGTGATGATCGACGCCGTTCTCGTCGACATAGGGACCGCCTTTGCGATAAAACAAAGCCGGGCAGTCCAGGATCAGCAGTTCGAGATCGTCATAGACGACGGAAATCAAGCCGACGCCCTGCCCCAGGACGGTAAAATCCGCCAGCCGCGGACCGCGCGTCACCGCGTCCATCACCGATGGATAACCGGGCAGCAGCGTCTTCGTCTCGACGCCATATTGCCGAAGCGCCAGCGGCAATGAGCCGGCGACATCGGCGAGCCCACCGGTCTTTACCAGTGGAAAAACTTCTGATGTTACGGATAGAATTTTCATGGATGCGCCCGCTCCCTTCAACCCGGACGCCGGGTCCCCCAGCGCCCACTTTCGAAACAGTTTCGTTGCTGTTTGGTTCCTGTAGAGGTGGAGTATTTTCTTGCACGAAACCTTGAGCAAAATCGGTCTGGACGTCATGGCTGGCAACGTGCTGCGCAAGAAAACCTGCCGGCTGCCCGGCGGCCTGCGCACAGTCATCTCGATGGCGACGCGCGGGATTAAGGGCCGCGTCTCCTTTGCCAAAACGGTCCGCCGCATCCGGGGGAAGATGACGAAACGGAACTTCTGTCGCCGTGATGAGTTGAGAAAGGCGCGCATTTCTAGGAGGCGATCATGGCAAGGTCATCGAAACCCGGCGATAGCTTCCCGTTTTCCCTCGTTGGCAAGGAGAATCCGGTGCCCGATACGAACGAAAGCATCCAGAACGCGGCCGACGCCGCCAAGCAAACCAGCAACCAGACGATCCAGGACATTGCCGAGCAGCTGAAGGCGCTCCGCGAACAGGTCCAGGCGCTGCAGACGACCACGGCAGACATCGCGTCGCGCACTGGCAAGGTCGTGGCGAGCAGCGCGCGGGTTGCTGGCGGCAAGGTCGCCGAAGAAGCTCGCGCGGCCGGCGACAAGGCCGTGGCCGGCGCCAAAGCCGCGGGACAAACGGTGACCTCGACGGTCGAGGCCTACCCGCTTTCAGCCGTGCTGATTGCCTCGGCCACGGCCTTCCTGCTGGGCAGGCTGACCGCCCTGCCGAGCTATGAGCCGACCTACTCCGACCGCGCTGAACGTGCGCTCGACGGGCTGCGGGAGCGGCTGCATGACCTTTCGTCGCGGCTGCCGCCGAACTTGAAATCGGCGCTGCGGTCATCTTTGCGCTGATTTCCAGACCAGGTTCAGATCTCCAGGACCCGGATTTTAAGCGTCCGGGTCTTTTGCATTTTCCCGAATAACTTGCACGCGTCATGCGTTCTTGCCGCAAGAAGGGCCAGACAGGAGGGCATTGTGGCTAAGCCGACGCACGTCAATTCCGACAGCAACGCATATGAACTGGATCAATCGAACCACGCYTGGATTTTCGACGAAAGTCATCTTTTCAGCGGCAACTATGCCATCCACCAAGCCTCAATGCTTTCCGACGATACGATCACCATAAACGCGCGGGTGGTCTCTTCGACAAGCCTTGGAGCAGGCGTCATATTTGAAGGCTCGAACTCTAAAATCGTCGTCAGCGACCTCGGTTTTGTGTCCGGCAACACCGGCATCCGCTCCATCGGCGGCGGCACGACGGTCGAAAATAACGGCACGGTCATCGCGCAGGCGGCGGCAATCGATATCGAGGCTGAGAATGGACATGTCGTCAACAATGGTAGCCTCGCTGGCGTCGCCGGGATATTTATGAATTCCGACGATGGCGTCGTCGAAAACAACGGTCACATCTACGCCGACATGGTCGGTTTGGACCTTGTGGGCAACAATCTGTCCGCGACACTTGGAAAGGAGAGTGTCGTTACGGCCGTATCCGCGGGTATCACGGTAGAGAGCGTCACCGGCGACAAATCCAAGGTGACCAACAGCGGCCTCGTTGCCACTGCGGGGCATGACGCATTTGTTGGCGCAGATGGCAAGGAAACCTTCATCAATCATGGCACGGTCCGCGGCAACGTAACCCTGGGCGCCGGCAATGACGTATTCAACAATCTGGACGGCAAATTTACCGGCACCGTCGACGGGGGGCTCGGGGACGACACCTATGTCGTCGACTCCGCCAAGACTGTGATTGTCGACGCAAATGACAGCGGTAACGACACTGTCAAATCCATCGTTTCCTTCTCGCTCGCCGCGCCGACGCTGATGAATGGCCAAGTTGAAAATCTCGTCCTGCTGGGCACCAAGAACCTGCACGGGACGGGCAACGCGCTCAACAACGAGATCACCGGCAATGCTGGCAACAACGTGCTCGACGCCGGCGCCGGGATGGATCAACTCAAAGGCGGAAAAGGCAACGACACTTTCGTCTTCGCAACCGGCCATGAAACCGACAGCATCACCGATTTCGGCCATGGCGCCGACAAGATCGATCTCTCCGGCTGCGCCGACATCGCCGACTTCAAGGACCTGATGAAGAATCACGTGATGGAAGACAAGGGCAATGTCTATATCGACAGCGGCACCGACGAGCTCATCCTGCAGCACATCAGCAAGGCCGATCTGCATCAGGGTCAATTCATTTTCTAGCGGCCGATAACGGCAATGTGCATTGCCGACCGGAAGATGTCCGAGGCAACACGTTTGCCCGCAGGAAGGCGATGAACGGCGCCGAGCCGGCCCCCGCGCGTAGATGCTTTACCCAGCCGGAGCGCATTGCCTCGGCGACGGCATTCCTTTCGGACGGATTATATCGGGCGGATCGGGTGGCGGACGAATAATGCCGTGCGCCCGTCCGTCCTGGACTTGAGGCAACAACGGGGAGCGCACGATGAGCAAGACAAATGTCTTCGACGCCAATTCATCCACCACGACCGAAATCGACCAGTCCAACGAAAGCTGGTTGTTCGTCGAGCACTTCCTCTTCTCAACCTCTACAGGCAATGTCATTCACCAGGGATCGACGTTCAGCCAGGACACCATTAGTGTCGATGGCACGGTCTATACCAGCGCGGTGAATGCGACCGGCGTCCTCCTCGAAGGCACCAATTCGACACTGACCATCGGTGCCAGCGGCTCGATCCAAGCCTATACCGGCATCAGCGCTGCCGGCGCCGACCTGACGGTACAAAATGACGGCATCGTTCTCGCCACGGGCTTCTCCGCCGCCATCGCCGCCACGGGCGCGAACGCCCACATCATCAACAATGGCACGCTTTATGGCCTTGCCGGCATTCTGGCTCAAGCCGACAAGGTGAGCGTCGAAAACAACGGCACGATCCACAGCAGTCTCACGGCGATCGTCCTCGACAGCGATGGCGGCAAGATAGTGCTGGGCGAAGACAGCATCCTGACAGCCTCCACCACTGCCATCTCCGTGACCACGGCGCTCGGACAAAAATCCACCGTCATCAACAACGGCCTGATTGCGATGAAGGAGGGCACCGCCTATGCGGGCGACGGCGACCTGGGCAACGAGACGCTGATCAACCACGGCACCATTCGCGGCGATGTCACGCTCGGCGCGGGCAACGATACATTCAACAATATGGACGGCATGTTCGCCGGCATGGTGAGCGGCGGCGCGGGCAACGATACGTTCATTATCCATTCGGCCAAGACGAAAATTGTCGAGAACGCCGGCCAGGGCGACGACGCGATCAAATCCACGGTCTCGATTTCGCTGGTCTCAACGGCGCTGAGCGGTTCCGAAATAGAGGATGTCAGGCTGCTCGGAACCAAGAACCTGCATGCCACCGGCAATGCTCTCGGCAATGAGATCACCGGCAACAATGGCGACAATGTCATCGATGGCGGCGCAGGATTGGACATTTTGAAAGGCGGCAAAGGCGCCGACATCTTTGTCTTCGCCACCGGCAACGGGACTGACGATGTCGTCGATTTCAGCCATGGCGCCGACCGGATCGATCTCTCCGGAACCGGGATCAAGAACTTCAAGGATCTTATGCAGCATCACCTGAACGAGGACGTCGGCAAGCATGCCGTCTATATCGACGACGGCACCGACGAAATGATCCTTGATCATGCACACAAGGCGGATCTCGACGCGTCGCAATTCATTTTCTGACGACAGAGTTCCTGGTAGAGCAGCCCTGCCTGCCCGCCGCCGCAAACATTATGTGCTATTCTCCGAAACGTCCCGCCATGTGGTCGGCAACCACCTCGATCGCCGGCTTTTCGCCGAGCGCCTTGAAATAGATTGCAAGCCGCCACTTTACTTCGGCATTGTCCTTCAAATCCGAGCCGAAGATCGCAGAGATGTCGAGGAAACGGACAATCGCAGCATCGATGTCATTCGCCGACGCTTTGCCGATGCCGACCGTCTCGGCGGCAAAGGGATCGCGGACATCCAGGGCTTGGCCTCGCCAGTCACAACCAGCGGCATATTTCATCCAGCCTGCCAGGCCAAGCAGCAGCCCGCCGATCGGCGTTCCCGCCTTGAGACCGGCCCGCATCGGCTCCAGCAGCCGCTGGCGGATCTTTTGCGAGCCATCGGTAGAGATCTGCAATGTGCCATGCTTGAGATCGGCATTTTTCAACCGGCCGATGGTCTGATTCAGATAGGCGCCGACGTCGATGCCGGCGACATGCGGCAGGTTGGGGATGACCTCGCGGGTGATCGTCTGCCGGGCGAAGGCGGAAAAGGTTTCCGTCGCCATCACGTCGGCCATGAATTCAAGCCCCGAGAGCAGGCCGAGCTGGCAGACATTCGACTGGATGCCGTTCACCACCCGCATTTTCAGGATTTCATAGGGCAGCACATCCGGGACAAACAGGGCGCCTGCGGCATCCCAGGCAGGCAGTTCGGCGCCCTCGCCCGTTTCGATCACCCACATGCGAAAAGGCTCGCCGGTGACGAGGCCATAGTCGTGTAACCCGGTCTCCGCTTCGAAGGCGTCGAGATATTCGACCCGCGACGTCGGCACGATCCGGTCGACCATGGTGTTGAGGAACCGCGCCTCGTTTCCGATCCTGCGACCGAGCGCAGGATCAACCTCGCGTGCCAATCCCAGCACTGCGCGCCGAAGCGTTCCGCCATTGTCGGGGACATTGTCGCAACTCATGATCAGTGGCGGCCCTCGCCCGTCCCGAAATCGAAGCGAGAAGACCCGAAGCAGGAACCCTGGCACCGAGCGCGGCGTCTCGGGATATTCGATGTCGTGGCGRATATCCGGATGGTTCTCGTCCAGTTCGCCGGTGGCCGGAATGTGGCAATAGCCCTTCTCCGTTACCGTCATATTGATCAGCCGGATATCCGGCGATGCGGCCCGGGCAATCGCGCGGCCGAGTGTCAGGCGGTGTTCGTCATATCCGTCATCGAGCACCGAAATCGTCTCGACGATCGAGCCGATCAATCGCCGCTCCACCTGGCCATTGTCGCGCAGCTCGCGGCAATAAAAACCGTCCTGCTCATCCAGGACAGCCGAAATAGCCGGCGGTTTCAGATTGACCCCGACAATACCCCAATCACCGAACGACGCTTCCAGCGTATCATCGGTATAGTCAGCCTGGTGGCAGCGATGGAAGGCGCCGACACCGAGATGCAGAATGCCGGGACGGAGCCGCGACCGGTCATAGCCTGGACGACGGATCGACGGCGGCAGCCGAACAATCGTGTCGGCATTCAGCCGGTTGGACGTCTGGGAAGCGCCATCCATCAGCTGTCCTTGCCGACATTCGGCGCGCCGAGCACGGCCTGTTCGAGGTCGATCAGCGTGCCAGTCTGCAGGCCGGAGAGATCGCTCAGCAGATAAAGCGCCAGCCGCGCCACTTCGTCCATGCCAAGCAGGCGGCCGAGCGGGAGACCCTTCGCCACCTCTTTCGCCCAATCCGGCCCCTTACCGAGGATCTCGCCCTGCATGCGGTTTTCATTCGGCGTGGCGACCCAGCCCATATTGATGCCGTTGACGCGGATGCGGTCGGCCATATGGGCATTGGCGGTATTCTTGGTCAGCGTCGACAGCGCCCCCTTGGTCGCAGAATAGATGGCGAGATCGGGCGTGCCGCAATGGGCATTGGTCGACAGGATATTGACGATCGAGCCGGGCGCGCCACGCTTCAGCATGTCCCGGACCGCTGCCTGCATCAGGAAGAACGGCGCACGCGCATTGACCGCAAAAATCCGTTCCCAGTCGTGGAGCGTACCATCGACAAGCGAGGCCCGGTCGGTCAGCCCGGCGGCATTGACGAGGAGATCGATGCGGCCGAACGCCTGCACGGTCTGGTCGACGAGTTCGGACGGCGAGATTGCATTGCCGAGATCGGCCTCGATGAACAACGACTTCACGCCTTTGGCGGATAGGCTGGCTGCTACAGCTTCTCCCGCCTCACGCTGCCGGCCGCATACGACGATTGCATCAGCCAGCGCCTCCGCCGCCAGTTCGGCGATCCGCGTTCCAAGCCCCTGGTTGCTGCCGGTGATTAGCAGTACCTTGCCGGCGAGATCGATTTGCAAGCCATCCTCCCCGGCGTGAAACCATCTGCAAGATCGAAACGGCAGTCCTTCCTGCCGTGTTCAGTTCAGGCTAAGGCGAAAGCGGTCACTTGAACAGTGCCAGAAATTTGTCACGCTCGGCCGGATCCATCTTCACCAGATGTTTTTCCTCCGGATAGGCGCCGCTCTCGACATCATCAGCATATTCGCGGAAGGCCGCGATCCGCTCGTTCTGCAAGCGCTCGTTTTCGGCAAAGAAATCGCGATAGACCTTGGAATGCCTGGGATAGTGGCCGCGATGGCTGCCGAGAATATCCATGGCGAACAGATATTGCGCATCGCAGCCGCTGCCCGCGCCCATCGAGATCATCAGCATGCTGGTGCGGGCGGAAATGGCGCTGGCGATCTCCGGCGGCACGACTTCGATCTCCGCCGCGAAAGCGCCCGCCTCTTCCAGCGCCTTGGTCTGTTCCCAGACCCGCATGGCGCTGTCGACCGTCTTGCCGACCGCCTTGAAGCCACCAGTCCAGATGCGGCGCGACGGGATCAGCCCGACATGCCCGACCACCGGAATACCCTCATCGCGCAGCCGCCGCACGATCGGCAGGCTGGCGCCACAGTAGACGGCATTGGCGCCCAGCTTCAGCATTTTGAAGGCGATCCGCAGATAGTCCTCTTCCGTGACATAAAGACCCGGCTCAAGCCCGGCGACCGCAAACGGTACAGGACAGAAACCGCGAAACTCCGGATGCATCACGACTTCAGGCGTCACCGACAGCATGTCGATATCAGCCGCATGCGCCGCAGCCGCCTCCTCGATCGATTCCACCCTGAGCTTGGAAAGCTGCCGCTTGCCCTTGAGCGCGAGCAGGTCGGCGACGGTCGGCTGGCTGGTGAACATGCTCACTCCGCGGGCTTGAGAATGGTCTCGTGATTGTAGGGCACCGGCTTGGCGCGCGCCGGCAGCTGCCGCACCACATGCCAGCGCGGATCCTTGCGTTGCCGAAACAGCGCCGGGATGATCTCGCGATAGGCCGCAATCGTACTGGGATAGGGTGTCGGGCAATCGTCCTTGATCGCCGCATGCAGCTTCGGCAGCGCATGGTACGGAATCATCGGAAACATGTGATGTTCCACATGATAGTTCATATTGAGATAGAGGAAACGGAAGATCGGATTCATGTAGACCGTACGGGAGTTCAGCCGATGGTCGAGCACGTCCTCGGCGAGACCTGCATGCTGCGTCAGCCCGAAATAGACACCGAGAAAGGCACCATAGAGTGACGGCAGCCCGACCAGCATGGCCGGTAGGATGCTGCGCATGGCGAGACAGGCGATGATCACCGCGACATAGATCGCCACATAGATGCGGGCAACGAGATAGACGCGCGGCCGCTCCATCTCCGGAATATAGGTCTTCTCCTCCTCCAGCAGCTTCCCCTGCACATGGTGGAAGAGTTTTATGATCAAAGCCCTGGCGCTCAATATGCCGAAGAAATTGAGGAAGATGCCGAAAATATCCGGCGGCCGCGGCACGGCGATTTCCGGATCGCGACCGACGATGATCGTGTCGGTATGATGCCTTGTATGGCTCCAGCGCCAGACGGTCGGCTCACGCAGGATCATGAAGCTGGCGATATAGTAGAGCACGTCGTTCATCCAGCGTGTCCGAAACATCGTGCCGTGGCCGGCTTCATGCCAGCGACTGTCGCTCGACGACCCCCAGAGCACGCCATAGACCAGGAAGAATGGCACGGCCCACCAAGAGCCCCAGAACCAGATGCCGCCGGCCGCGGACATGATCAGCGCCGCAAACCAGATGATCGTGTCGCGAATGCCAGGGCCGTCGCTGCGCTTCATCAGTTCCTTGAGCTGCTTGCGCTCGATCGGACAGGCATACCATTCGGCGGCGGCGAGGCCGCAGGCCTCGGCCCGCGCCGTGTCCCGGCCGATCAGGCTGTAATCGCGTGATGTGGGCTCCATGGAATCAATCAACTCAAAATGATCTTTTATTACGCCTCATTATGAGGTTACAGAAATCGACCACCCACTGTCAAGCGAAGCCAAACGCAGGGGATGACTGCAACTTCCGAAATGTAAGACGGCAATATCGCTAAGCCACTGGAAATTTACCGGAGTTCCGGCTAATACCTCATTTTGATGAGATTTTTCGGTGCGGTCGGAGCAGCGACGGCCTGCGCGACGATGAGGCCATTCGTGAAGAAAACCCGTCCGAAACTGGATGAGATTGCGCGCATCGCCGGCGTTTCCAAAGCAACTGTCGACAGAGTCCTCAACAACCGTCCCGGTGTGCAGGAACATACCCGCCTGCACGTGATGAACATCGTCGGCCATCTGTCCGGCGAGACTGAAAAAGCGAGCCCGGCAGATACGATACGCCTCGATTTCGTGCTGCCGGGTGGCACCAACGCTTTCATCGCCGACCTTGCCCAGCATCTCGAACGCCAGGCGACCCAGCGCAACGACGCCGAGATTTTTGTTCACCGTCTTTCCGGCATCGAGCCCGAGGAGATCGCGCTGAAACTTGACAGCCTGCGGCCGGTCAGCCGGGGCGTCGGCCTGATCGGCCTCGACAGCCCGCTGGTGCGCGAGGCAGTCCGCAAGCTGATCGCCAACGGCGTCACCGTGCTGACGCTGGTCTCCGACATCAGCCATGTCGGGCGCGTCAGCTATGTCGGCATCGACAACCGCACCGCCGGCCGTCTCGCCGGCTATCTCATCGGCCGCTTCCTGCCCGGCGCGCGCGGCAAGGTGGCGCTGATCGCCGGTGCGCTCGCCTATCGCGGCCATGAAGAGCGCGAAATGGGTTTCCGCCATATCCTGCAGGAACGCTTTCCGGCGATGGAAATCATCGCACCGCGCGAAATCCGCGAGGATCCGGAACGCGCCTATCAGGAAGTCAGCGCGCTCCTGCGCGACTATCCCGACCTCCTGGCCATCTACTGCATCGGCGCAGGCTCCGAGGGCATTGCCCGGGCGCTCGTCGAGCATAAGCGCGACAAGGAGATCGTCTTCATCGGCCACGACCTCACTGAGGACACACGCTGCTTCCTGCTCGACGGCATCATGGACGCGGCCATCGACCAGAATGCCCGCGTCGAGGCGCGCGATGCGATCGACCGGCTGATGCGCGCCGTCCGCGGCGAGAGCGATATTTCGCAGACGACGGTGCGCATCCAGACGGTGTTCGCTGAAAACATCCCCAACGAAATCTGACAATCAGGAGAGCCATCCATGGACAGGATCGCCGCAAATGGCATCGCGCTGGATTTCAACCCCGACGGCGGCACGATCGACAGGCTAGTGGTCGACACCGCCGATGGCCCGCTTGAGCCGCTGCATCGCGCGCCTTGGGTCCGCTCAGGCGAAGCATTGCCGGACAGCGTGGCACCAATCGAAAAGCGACTCGCCGGCGACTTCTTCTGCGCCCCCTTCGGCAATTTTTCAGCAGACACTCCGATCCACGGGTGGTCGGCCAATGGCAGTTGGAAGGCCGCTGGCCAAACCGAGGCGGCGAATGGCGCGGTGACGGCGCGTTACGAGCTCGAACAGACGATCAGCGGCGCAAGCCTGTCCAAAGAGATCACCCTCGTTGCGGGCCAGCCGATCGTTTATCAACGGCATGTCTTCAGCGGCGGCACGGGCAAGATTCCGGTCGCCCATCACGCGATGATCCATGTGCCGGGCGGCGCACAGCTGAGCTTTTCGCCGAAATCCTTTGGCAAGACGCCGGAGGTTGCACTGGAAACAGACCCGGCCCGCGGCAACAGTATCTTCGCCTATCCACAACGGTTCGAGACGCTGAAGGTGGTGAAACTGAGGGATGGCCACACGGTGGACGCCAGCGTCTATCCCCTCGATACCGGCCATGAAGACCTGTCGGTGCAGGTGGAAGTGCCAGACAACAAGCTCGGCTGGTCTGCGGCAGTGGCGGCAAAGGACGGCTTCGTCTTCTTCGCCGTCAAGGATGCGACAAAACTGCCGGAAACCATTCTCTGGATGAGCAATGGCGGCCGCAGCTATTCTCCCTGGAATAGCCGTCACCTTGCTGTGGTCGGCATCGAAGAGGCGGCAACGCCAGCGCACGCGACAGGCTGGTTCTCGGATGTCTCGGCGCCATCGCCGATCGGTCAGGCAACCGGTGTTGAATTCGGTGGCGAGCAGGTCATTCGCTACGCTTTCGGTGCGATCAGGGTTCCGAGCGGCTGGCGGGAGATTGTCGGCATCGAGGCGATGAACGAGCTGCTGACGCTACGTGATGTCGGCGGCGGGAGTGTTACGCTGCCGTTCYTGGGTCGATATTTCGAGGGGCTGATTTAAAGATGTTTTAGCTGCTTGTTTTCATGTGAGTGCGTCTCATGAGCCCCTCACCTGCAATTTCAAGCACTTAGGCGGCGTGGGGAAATAAGTGAATCGCTTTTTCGATGGCAGGCAGTCTGCACGCGGATTTCTAAGCCAAAAGTCGATGCAGTTA
>NZ_JBFUFK010000062.1:0-36576 GCF_056403475.1 Rhizobium sp. P2_G9
GTCCAGGCCATCCAGCCGCCGGCAGCCAGCGGCGCGAACCAGTCGGTGGCGCCATCCTTAACCGGCAGCAGGCGAATCAGCGCCCAGGTGGCCGCGGCAAAGCAGGCGAGCACGACGATGAGTGCGATGCTCCAGTTGGCGGTTTTTCTCATTTGTCTGTTCCCCTGACGAGCCCGCCTTTGAGATCGGCATGAGCAATCAACTGCATGAGTCCGGCGAGATGCTGGGCGGCTTGCCAGACTGCGGGCTCGACATCGCCGCTTGTTGTCAGTTCCTCACGGCTATCAACCAGATCGTCGACGAGATTGGCCTTGACCAGCGGCGGTTCGGTGGGGCTGAACATCTCGTCGGCGAAAACCGACCAATATTGGCGGTGTGCAGGGCGGATATGCGTGACGCCGCGCTGTTCCAGCTCTTTGAACAGCCGTTCGGTCAGCGTCCTGATTTCAGTGATTTCGATCGTATCCGACATCACACCCTCCCCAGGGCAAAGCCCTTGGCGATATAGTTGCGGACGAAATAGATGACCAGGGCGCCGGGGATCAATGTCAGGACGCCCGCGGCAGCGAGCAGGCCCCAATCCATGCCCGAGGCCGAGACGGTGCGGGTCATGGTGGCGGCGATCGGCTTGGCGTCGGTCGTCGTCAGCGTCCGGGCGATCAGGAGTTCCACCCAGGAGAACATGAAGCAGAAGAAGCAGGCGACGCCAACGCCGGATGCGATCAGCGGCATGAAGATTTTTATGAAGAAGCGCGGGAAGGAATAGCCGTCGATATAGGCGGTTTCGTCGATTTCCTTCGGCACGCCGGACATGAAGCCTTCGAGGATCCAGACCGCCAGTGGAACGTTGAACAGGCAATGTGCCAGCGCCACGGCGATATGGGTATCGATCAGGCCGAAGGCGGAATAGAGCTGGAAGAAGGGCAGGGCGAAGACGGCCGGCGGCGCCATACGGTTGGTGAGCAGCCAGAAGAACAGGTGCTTGTCGCCGAGGAAGCGATAGCGCGAGAAGGCATAGGCCGCCGGCAGCGCCACCAGGACCGAGATCACCATGTTCATCACCACATAGGTGATGGAGTTGATATAGCCCGAATACCAGGCCGACTGGGTGAAGATCGTATAATAATTGGCGAGCGTCGGCTTATGCGGATAGAGCGTCAGCGAAAAGACGATCTCCTCATTGGTCTTGAAGCTCATATTGACCAGCCAGTAGATCGGCACCAGCAGGACGATGATGTAGATCGTCGGAACCAGCCATGCCAGCCGCGATTCCTCCCGCCGGCGCACGGTGGCATTGCTGGCTTTGGTCGAGGCTGCCGCGAGGCCTGTGGTGGTGATGGTTTCGTTGGTCACGGCCATGTCAGCGCTCCGCGTCATAATTGGTCATCACGGTGTAGAACACCCATGAGAACAAGAGGACGATCAGGAAATAGACCAGCGACATCGCCGCCGCCTGGCCGAGGTTGAATTCGCCCAGCGCCATCTTGACGAGGTCGATGGAGAGGAAGGTGGTCGAATTGCCGGGGCCGCCGCCGGTGACAACGAAGGGCTCGGTATAGATCATGAAACTGTCCATGAAGCGCAACAGGATGGCGATCAGGAGAACACGGTTCATCTTCGGCAATTGGATATAGCGGAACACCGCCCAGCGCGAGGCGCCGTCGATCCGGGCTGCCTGGTAGAAGGCATTGGGGATCGACACGAGTCCGGCATAGGAGAGCAGCACGACGAGGCTCGTCCAGTGCCAGACATCCATGATGATCACCGTCATCCAGGCATCGATCGGGTCGCGGACATAATTGTAGTCCAGGCCGATGGCATTGAGTGCATAACCCAACAGGCCAATGTCACTGCGGCCGAACACCTGCCAGATGGTGCCGACGACGTTCCACGGAACGAGCAGCGGCAGCGCCATCAGCACCAGGCAGACCGGCACGCCCCAGCCTTTCTTCGGCATGTTGAGCGCGATGAAAATGCCGAGCGGCACTTCGATGGTGAGGATGATGGCCGAAAAGATCAGGTTGCGAGCCATCGACGACCAGAAACGGGGCGAGGCCAGCAGTTCCTGATACCACTCGATACCGTTCCAGAAGAACTGGTTGTTGCCGAGCGTGTCCTGGAAGGAATAGTTGACCACGGTCATCAACGGCACCACCGCCGAAAAGGCGACGAGCAGCAGCACCGGCAGCACCATGAACCAGGCTTTGTTGTTCCACGTTCTGTCCATGGTCAGGCTCCCATGCCGCTGCGGTCGAGATCGACGCGCCAGGAATTGGCGTAGAGATTGATGCCGGCCGGGTCGAAGCTGAGCTTCGGATCGGCGGGCACCGTGTCGTCCTCGCCGATGATTGCCGCCACGTCATGGCCTTCGAGCTTGGCGCGCACCACCTTGTGGCGGCCGATATCCTCGACCTTGCTGACCGTGACAGGCATGCCCTCGCGGCCCATGCGCACATATTCCGGCCGGATGCCGAGCTCAGTCGGGGCGCCGGTTTTCGGCGCGCCGGGCAAGGTGATCGCCTGGGAGCCCAGCCGGGCGGTGGCGCCGTCGACCGTGATCGGCAGCAGGTTCATGCCTGGCGAACCGATGAAATAGCCGACGAATGTGTGGCTCGGCCGTTCGAACAGGTCGGCGGGCGTGCCGATCTGAACGATCTCGCCGTCATACATGACCACGACCTTGTCGGCGAAGGTCAGCGCCTCGGTCTGGTCATGGGTGACATAGACCATGGTGTACCCGAATTCGCGATGCAGCAGTTTCAGCTGCGAGCGCAGCTGCCACTTCATATGCGGGTCGATGACCGTCAGCGGCTCGTCGAACAGGATGGCGTTGACGTCGGAGCGGACGAGGCCACGACCAAGCGAGACCTTCTGCTTGAGGTCGGCGGTCAGGCGCCGCGCCTTGCGGTTGGCCATCGGCGCGAGGTCGATGATGTCGAGGATCTCGTTGACCTTCTTGGTCACCTGCGCCTCCGGGATATGCCGGTTGCGCAAGGGGAAGGCAAGATTGTCGAACACAGTCATCGTGTCGTAGACGACCGGGAACTGGAACACCTGGGCGATGTTGCGGTCCTCGGTCCTGAAATTGGTGACGTCACGCTCGCCGAGCAGGATGCGGCCATGCGAGGGGATGAGCAGGCCCGAAATGATGTTGAGCAGCGTGGTCTTGCCGCAGCCGGAGGGGCCGAGCAGCGCATAGGCGCCGCCATCTTCGAAGACGTGGTCGACTTCCTTCAGCGCATAGTCCGAGGGTTTGCTCGGGGTGGCGGTGTAGGCGTGGCGGATATGGTCGAGTTTGATGCGCGCCATGAGCGTTCTCCTATGCCGCCTGCTTCAGCGGGGCGGCGGCGTTCGAGCCGTCGTCGCGGAAGGCCAGCAGATGGCGGGTGTCGAGATAGACGACCATGCTGGTGCCCGGCGCCAGGTCATGTACGCCCTTGGTCAGCATCACCCAGCGGTCGCCGCCATAGGCGAGATGGATGAAGCTTTCGGAGCCTGTGATTTCGGTGACCATCACTGTCGCCTGCAACTGCGCGGTGGCGATGCTTTCCGGCTTTGGCGATAGGTGATGCGGGCGGAAGCCGATGGTCAGCGGGCCGTCGGCAAGCGAGGCCAAGTCGCCAGGCAACGGGATTTCCGCGCCGCCGGAGAGCACGAAGACATTGCCGCGTTTGACGGCATTGATGGTGTTGAGCGGCGGGTCGGAAAAGGTGCGGGCGGTGATCAGGTCGGCGGGCTTGCGGAACACTTCCACCGTTGGTCCGAACTGGGTGATGCGGCCCTGAGACAGCGTCGCGGTATTGCCGCCGAGCAGCAGCGCTTCCGACGGTTCGGTCGTGGCATAGACGAAGATGGCGCCGGTCTCGGCAAAAATCTTCGGCAGTTCGGCGCGCAATTCCTCGCGCAGCTTGTAGTCGAGATTGGCGAGCGGCTCGTCAAGCAGGACGAGATCGGCATTCTTGACGATGGCGCGGGCAAGCGCGGTGCGCTGCTGCTGACCGCCGGAGAGTTCCAGCGGCACGCGCTTGAGATAGGGCGTCAGCCGCAGGAGTTCGGCGGCCTTCATCACCTCACGGTCGATATCGGCGGTGGACTTGCCGGCAACACGCAGCGGCGAGGCGATATTCTCGTAGACCGTCATGGCCGGGTAATTGATGAACTGCTGGTAGACCATCGCCACATTGCGGCCCTGCACCGGCTTGCCGGTGACATCGCGGCCCTCGACCCAGACGGAACCCTGGGTCGGCCGGTCCAAGCCAGCCATCAGCCGCATCAGCGTCGTCTTGCCGGACAATGTCGGCCCGAGCAGGACGTTGAGCGAGCCCTTTTCGAGCGTCAACGTCACGTCGCGGATGTGCATATCCGCGCCGACCTGCTTCGATACATCTCTTAATTCCAGCATACGTCCTCCTCCCAGCGGGATTGCTGTCAATATCTGCCTGCGAAGGCCTAAGTCGTCGCAGCTCCCGCCGTGCCGGTCTGGCGCATCTCGGCGCCCTGCCGTTTACTCATGAAAACACCAAGCGCTTCCACGCCCGCCGCGTCGACCTTCAGCCCAAGCTTGGTCCGCCGCCACAATACATCTTCGGGCTCGACTGCCCATTCTGCAACCATAAGATAGCGAACTTCGGCTTCCGTCAAATCGGCGCCGAACAGGGTGCCGAGATCCGCCATTGACGTTGCCTTGCCGAGGATCGTTTCCGCCTTGGTCCCATAGAGGCGAACGAGCCGCTTCGCATGGGCCTCGGCAAGAAAGGGGTATTGCCGGCGGATTTTGGCCAGCAGGCCATCGAAACCGTTTCTGTCGAAATCGCCGCCGGGCAGGGTGGAGCTCGCCGTCCAGGGTTTCCCACGCGCGCCGAGCACGGCCTCGATCTTCTCCAGCATGTGCTCGGCGAGCCGCCGGTAGGTGGTGATCTTGCCGCCGAAAATATTGAGCAATTGCGGTTCGCCCGGCGCGCCGTCGGCCTTCAGCACGTAATCGCGCGTCGCCTCCTGCGCCTTGCTGGCACCGTCGTCAT
The DNA here is from genome assembly GCF_056403475.1 of Rhizobium sp. P2_G9. Lineage (NCBI taxonomy): Bacteria > Pseudomonadati > Pseudomonadota > Alphaproteobacteria > Hyphomicrobiales > Rhizobiaceae > Rhizobium > Rhizobium sp. P2_G9. The sequence continues at coordinate 5,022 of NZ_JBFUFK010000062.1, forward strand.
AGAGCGGGCGGACGCCGGAATAGGTCCAGACGAGGTCGGCGCGGGTCACCGGCTCCTTGAAATATTCGCTGGCGCCGGCGCAGAGATAATCGATCTCGGCGTCGCTGATCTCGACGGCGGCCGGATCGCCCTTGTAGTCCTGGTCGGTGGTGCCGATCAGGGTGAAATCCTCCTCATAGGGAATAGCGAAGAAGATGCGGCCATCGTTGTTCTGGAAGAAATAGGCGCGCGGATCGGCAAACTTTTTGCGGATGATGATATGGCTGCCTTGTACGAGGCGGACATTGTGGGCATTGCTGCCGGCGGCACTCTGCAAGAGCTTATCGACCCAGGGACCGGCGGCATTGATGAACAGCTTTGCGAAAACCGTCTCTTTGGCGCCGCTCAACGCATCCTCGACGAGGATCGCCCAGACGCCGTTTTCGCGCCGCGCCGAAACCACCTTGGTGCGGGTGCGGATGACCGCGCCGCGGTCGGCGGCGTCGCGGGCATTGAGCGCCACCAGCCGCGCATCGTTGACCCAGCAGTCGGAATATTCAAAGGCGCGGACGAAGCGCTCCTTCAGCGGTCGGCCGGCCGGGTCGCGGGTGAGGTCGAGCGTGCGGGTGGCGGGCAGCGCCTTGCGGCCGCCGATATGGTCGTAGAGGAACAGGCCAAGCCGGATCAGCCAGCCGGGCCGCATGTCCTTGTGCAGCGGCAGCACGAAGCGCAGCGGCCAGATGATGTGCGGCGCCATGGCCCAGAGCACTTCGCGCTCCATCAGTGATTCACGCACCAGGCGAAATTCGTAATGTTCGAGATAGCGCAGGCCGCCATGAATGAGCTTGGTGGCGCGTGACGACGTGCCGGCGGCAAGGTCCTTCATCTCGGCGAGGAAGACCGAATAGCCGCGGCCGACGGCGTCACGAGCGATGCCGCAGCCATTGATGCCGCCACCAGCAATGAAAATGTCGTAAACCGTCCCGGATGCCACTGCGCGTTCCCCCCTTCGCAATGCAGCATTTATTGCAATTGCGAACCTGGCAGCATTCAAAACGAAGATAAAACGAATGTCAATCGAAAATTCTGAAACCGAACCGGCGCGCAATTCAGCCTGGTTCAAACTGCATTCAAGCGGCCGCCGGATTGGCGGTTTCGATCAACTGGACATTGTTTTCACGACAGATTTTGCGAAGATTCTCGGGAAAGCAATTGTCCGTGACAAAGGTGTGGACCTGCGAAATATGCGCGATGCGCACTGGTGCCGTCCGTTCGAATTTGGTCGAATCGGCCACGAGAATGACATGCCGTGCATTGGCGATGATCGCCTGCGCCACTTTCACCTCGCGGAAATCGTAGTCGAGTAGCGCGCCGTCATCATCGATCGCCGAGGCGCCGATCACGGCAAAATCGACCTTGAACTGGCGGATGAAATCCACCGCCGCCTCGCCGACAATGCCGCCATCCGTGCCGCGCACGACGCCGCCGGCGATCACCACCTCAAACTGCGGGTAGATGCGCAACCTGTTGGCAACATTGATATTATTGGTGATGATCATCAACCGGCCATGGTCGAGCAGCGCTTGGCCGACAGCTTCTGTCGTGGTGCCGATATTGACGAACAGCGACGCATTGTCGGGGATCAGTTTGGCTGCAGCGCGACCGATGCCATCCTTCTCTTGCGCGGCGATCTGCCGGCGCTGCTCATATAGCATGTTCTCGGTGCCGGAGGGAAAGACGGCGCCGCCATGGATGCGGTTCAACAGGCGCTGCTCGCAGAGTTCATTGAGATCCTTGCGGATTGTCTGCGGCGTCACCTCGAAGCGGTTCGCCAATTCCTCCACCAGCACCTTGCCCTGGTTCTTGGCGATTTCGAGAATTTCCTTGTGGCGCGGAGAAAGAAACATGCGCATGCCTCGGACTTAATTTCGTGGCGCAGGATAGAACGAAAAAAACGAAAGTAAAGGGTTTGGGGGGAGGTGCGGTTTGTCTGCCACGACAAGGCGAAAGTGATTGGCGGCGGGCCGCGATTGCCCGAGATGACCGATCGCTGAAAGTCAGGCAATTCCCGGCGTAAAATGGCTGCCCATGTTTGCTGGAATTGCTATACTAATCATCGTCTAGCCGATGCAACTTGCTTTCCTGGTCGGGAAGGCGCGATATGGCGGAAAAAGAAGCTGGGTTTGACAACACGACACCCGCCCGTTGCATGAGGATTTTGAATGCCTGAGCAATACCAAGTGTCTTTTCTTCTTCCCGCAGTCATATTTGGGACGCTGATCGCTCTTTGGAACTTTTTTTGTTATTTTCTGACATTTATGAATGAAGTGAATCTTATATACTGGCTCATAGTTTCTGTGTTGACGTACTGGCTAGTTTATCTGTCTCGAACCAGGCTGTTCAGTTCGATATTATTGTATGTTCTTGCAATGTCATTTTTTACATTGGTCGCTCTTGATTTTTATTTGCCGATAGTAACGCGTTTAGATTTTTGGCTGGCATTTTGTGGAGAAGAAATTGCCGTCGGCGTTTTTCTAATGGTACTCGCCCACTGGTGTTATCGAATATTCTACCGGCAGCGCGTTAGCGGACTGTCGTAAGCCGAGGGTTACAAACTATCGGAATAAAGGTGATTTGTGACTGAAGCGATGCTCGGTCGAGTAGTATTTAGGGGATGCGCTTTCCGCTTCGCTCGGCTTGCACCATAGCGTCTCATCGATCATTCAATCCAGCCAGACACATGCAGGATCGACGGTGGCGCCAGCCTTCGCCATAGAATTATGGAGAAGGCTGGCGCACACTCCGTGTTTTGTTCTCACGACTTCTCCACCGGCTTGCTCCGTAGCCGGCTGACCGTCTCGCGTTCCGCCCGCTTGCAGGCGATCGGGGGGAGGCCGCGGGCGATCTGGCCGAGGTCTTCGAGCATCAGTTTGCCGATATTCTGCAGCGCCGAAGTCAGTGCGCCGGCACGATGCGCCGAGAACAGGATGTTCGGCACTGTACGGATAGGATCGTCGGCAGCCACCGGCTCTTCCGGAAACACGTCCGTGGCGATCTGGATGCGGCCGGAGCCGGCGAATTCCTTCAGTGCGGCAAAATCGGCGACGGCGGCGCGGCTGAGCAGCAGCAGTTTGGCGCCCTTCTGCATCAGGCCGAGTTTTTCCGCATTGAGCAGATGTGCATTTTCGGTGGTGATGGTGGCGACGACGAAGACGAAGCGGCTCTTCGACAGGACATCGTCGAGCGACGCCGGCTCGACACCGAGCCGGGTCAGCACGCCATCGGGTAGCCAGGGATCGAAAGCGCGGATTCTTGGCTGGAAGCCGGCCAGCAGCTTGTGCAGCGCACGGCCGAGATCGCCGAAACCGATGAAACCCAGCTCGGCGCCAGCGAGCAGCTCGGCGTCATGGTTGCCATCCAAACCGTAGAGCTCGCGACCGGCGACGAAATCGCCATGCGCGGTGTGGATGCCGCGTGCCAGCGACAGCGCCATGCCGAGGCCGATCTCGGCCACGGGAGCGGCGAAGACCGAACTCGGTGCGATCACATGAATGCCGCGCTGAAAACAGAGGTCGTAATCGACATTGGGATAGAAATTGGTTTCGACATTGACAATGCAGCGCAGTTTCGGCGCCATATCCAGCTCGTCGCGCTCCATGCGCTGCTGGCTGACCAGAACCTCGGTGTCCGACAGATGTTTTTTGTAGAACGCATCGCGATCCTCGCCATTCCAGGCGACGACGTCATAGGTTGAGAAGAACTTTTCCTGATCTGCTTTGGAAAAAATATCGGCGGCAGCCCGGGGTTCGGGGTCGAACAGAATGCGCATCGTGTCCTCCATTTTTCAGCTTTTGTAGCCCGCCGGGTGACGCTTGGAAAGCGCTCCGGACCAGCAAAACGAATTGACAGTGCCGCCCCGAACTGCTTGACCTTGCGTGGAAATCGGGAGGCAATATGAGCAGGGATATCGACCTCGAAACGCTGGTGGCGACGGTTGCAGCACGCGGCGCCAATGCGCGCAGCATCACGGCGATCGCCGGCCCGCCGGGCGCCGGCAAATCGACGCTGGCGGAACAGGTGGTCGAACGGTTGAATGCCACCGAACCAGGTTCGGCGGCGGTCTTTCCGATGGACGGTTTCCACTATGACGACCTGGTTCTCGTGCCGCGTGGACTGCGGCCTCGCAAAGGCGCGCCGGAGACTTTCGACGTTGCCGGCTTCTCGCATATGCTCGGGCGGCTCAGGGCGAACCGCGATCGCGAGATCGCCGTGCCCGTGTTCGACCGCTCAATCGAGATCGCCCGCGCCGGCGGCCGGATGATCCCGCAGACGGTGCGGCATCTGGTGGTCGAGGGCAATTACATCCTGCTCGGCAGCGGCGATTGGGCCGATCTGCAGCGGCACTATGACACAACTGTGCTGATCCATGTGCCGGAGGAGGAATTGCGACGGCGGCTGTCGGAGCGCTGGAAAGATCTGTCGCCGGAGGCGTTTGCTTACAAGATGGATGTCAATGACTTGCCGAATGGGCGGCTGGTGATGACGGAGAGCGTGGAGCCGGAATTCGTGTTTCGGGAGGGGGGCAGGTCCCAGCGCTAGGTTCGTGAGTCTTCGCAGCGGAAATGTCAGAACAAAAGCCCGGATCTCTGTCTGTGCTTTGAAACGGCTTGGCGGCCTGCTCAGGACGCTTGGAGAATTTCAGATCTCCGTTTTCGTAGATTTCTCGGGCTCCGGAAGTCGTTCGATCGGCAGCGATTTCGCCGACTGCGCGCTTTGCCTTTGATGGCTTAACCACTGTCCGACGCGCCACTGAGGCGCCTTGATCGCCGGTGGAGGGTCGAAGGTTGGCCAATCTCGATTGATCTTGTTGATCAATGCGACCGCACCGGCCATGACGCCAGCATAGGCCGCGATACTTCCCCACATTGTCCAGCCACCGAACTTTGCGTCGAGCCACTGAGCGGTCTGTCCCAACGCGCCCAGACAGCAAAGACCAACAAGCAGGAAAGCGTAGAGAAAGCGCAGTGCAATGCTGAGACCTGTTGGCATTTTTACCCCTCCAACCGCATGAGAGGTAGTAGCAGGCGGCAGAAACGTCAACAGAGGGTAGTGCTCGGCTTTCCCCAGGCGATCAAAAAACAAAAGGCCCGGATCGCTCCGGGCCTCGAAACTTATTTCGCCGTCTGCGTGAATTAGGCAGCTTGCAGGTTGCCGGCAGCCGACTTGCCGGTGCGGCGGTCGGGCAGGACTTCGTAAGAAATCTTCTGGCCTTCATTCAGTGTGCTCAAGCCGGCGCGTTCAACGGCAGAGATATGCACGAACACGTCCGGGCCGCCATTGTCGGGCTGAATAAAACCAAAACCCTTCTGGGTGTTGAACCACTTGACGGTACCAGTAGTCATGTGATGTTCCTTTCGAGAACCGCGAATAGTTACGTTTAGTCGGCCGATATAGCAGACGTTTGGTATCGATATACTGTCTGGAGAAGAGTCGTGGCCGCGCGCCGGAACAAGTCAACAGAGCAAAGGCCAAGCCAAATCGGCCGTAAAAAATCGATGGCTATGATTTGGCAGAAAATTCAGCCCGGCACAAGATGTCGGGCTCACGTTTTTTACGGTTTGGGAGCCAAATTATTACAGCGCCGTCACAAAGTGTTACAAAAGCAACAGGCACAATTTTTTTGGCTTTTGGTAATTTTCAGGTCGGTGCTTGCTCCCGCATCAGGCCGCCCGCCTTCAGTTCGTCCCATAGAGCCTGCGGTATCGGCTTACCGAGGATGGCACGGTTGGACTGGACCTCCGCCACGCTCTGGCCGCCGGGAATGACCGACACGACAGCGGGGTGGCGCAAGGGGAAGTTGAGTGCAGCTTCGATCATATGGACGCCATGTTTCTCGCAAGCAGCATTGATGCGGCGCACCCGGTCGATGACGTCCTTCGGCGCATTGGAATAGTTGTACTGCGCATCCTCAGAGGGGCCACGGGCAAGGATGCCGGAATTGTAGGGACCACCGAGCACGATGCCGATGCCGCGCTTTTCGCAGAGCGGCAGGAAACTGGTCAACGCTTCCTGTTCCAAGAGCGTATAGCGGCCTGCGAGCAGGAAGAGGTCGAAATCGCCGCGTTCGGCCAGCGTCTGGCAGACCTGCCATTCGTTGATGCCGCCGCCGAAAGCCTTGACTACGCCCTGGTCGCGCAACGACAGCATGGCATAGTAGCCACCCTTCATGAATTCCTCGATGCGGACGTCAGACGCTTCCTTCGAACCATGGGTGAAGATGTCGACGTCGTGGACGAAGAGGATATCGAAGCGATCCAGCCCGGTGCGCTCGAATGACGCTTCGAAGGAGCGCATGACGCCGTCATAGGAATAGTCGTAGACCTCACGGCGATTGGGCGTGTCGAAGAATTTGCCGATGCCGGTCTTTTGGTCCGGCGGGCAGACCTCCAGCGTGCGGCCGGCCTTGGTGGAGATGATGTAGTCGTCGCGGTTCTTTCCGCGCAGGAAATTACCGGCGCGGCGCTCCGACATGCCGAGGCCGTAGAGCGGCGCAGTGTCGAAATAGCGAACGCCGCTGTCCCAAGCGGCCTGGAACACCGCATGGGCATCTTCGTCCGAAACGGTCTTGTAGAGATTGCCGAGCGGGGCGGTGCCGAAGCCGAGTTCGGTGAAGTTCAGTCCGCCGTTCTTCAGGCGATCCCAATGCCGGATGTCCATGCCTTCCTCCCGTTTCGCCCGTCGCGACTTGGCTTGATTAAAGCCAGGCGGCTCTCGGAAAGCAATTGTTTTTATTGGTTTTCATAGGTGCGGTGATGACAAGTCGCAGGTGAAGTGGCAATCTGCCGGCAAAATTTCCAAGGAGGAATTTCTCTTGAGCAGTAAGCTGAAGCGCATTTTCGGCGATGTCAAACCGGTCATTGCCATGGTGCATCTGGGCGCTCTTCCGGGCGCGCCTCTGCATGATCATGAAGGCGGTCTGGATGCCCTGGTCGAGGACGCGCGCAAGGATCTGCATGCCTTGCAGGAGGCCGGTTTCGACGCAGTGATGTTCGGCAACGAGAACGATCGGCCCTATGAATTCAAGGTCGATATCGCCTCGACCGCGACGATGGCCTTCGTCATCGGCCGACTGCGGTCGGAGATCAAGATCCCGTTCGGCGTCAACGTGCTCTGGGATCCCGAGAGCTCGATTGCGCTCGCTGCCGCCACGGGTGCCGCCTTCGTGCGCGAAATCTTCACCGGCACCTATGCATCGGACATGGGGCCGTGGACGCCGGATGCGGGCAAAGCGATGCGCTATCGCGACCGCCTCGGCCGGCAGGACCTGGCGCTGCTCTACAACGTCTCGGCCGAATTCGCCTATTCGCTCGACCAGCGCAGCGTCGCCGACCGGGCCCGCAGCGCCGTGTTCTCCTCCATTCCGGATGCAGTGCTGGTTTCCGGCGCGATCACCGGCGAGGCGGCGGCAATGACCGATCTTGAGGCGGTGAAGAAAGTGCTGCCGGACACCTATGTATTCGCCAATACCGGGGTAAAGCATACCACCGTGCGCGACACGCTGAAGATTGCCGATGGCTGCATCGTCGGCTCGTCGCTGAAGGTCGACGGGCATACCTGGAATGCGGTCGACCCGGAGCGCGCCAAGGAATTCATGCGGCTTGTCAGGCAGGATCGCTGAGATGAAGGACAGGCTCAGGACGCTGCTGAAGGATCTGATGCTGATCCCGGGCCTTTCGGGTCACGAAGGCAGGGTGCGCCGCTATCTCAAGCGGGAGATGCAGGCGCTTGGGCTGAAAACCACGACCGACCGGCTGGGCAACCTGATCGCTACGATCGAAGGCAATCCGGACACGCCATCGGTGATGCTGTTCACCCATATGGACCAGCTCGGCCTGATCGTGCGCAAGATCGAGACGAGCGGCTATGTCCGCGTCGAGCGTCTCGGTGGGGTGCCAGAGCGGGCGCTGGCGGCGCAGCCGGTGCTGTTTTCGATCGGCGAGGGCAGGGACGTACCGGGCGTGATCGCGCATAAATCGCATCACGCGACCGCGCAGGACGAGAAATACAAGGTCGTGCCCTATCAGGACATCTATATCGACGCCGGCTTTACCAGCGCCGAGAAGGTCTTGGCCGCGGGCATCGATATCGGCACGCCGGTGGTCTATAAGCCGCATGTGGTCGAACTCGCCGGCGACCGGATAGCCGGCACCTCGGTCGACGACCGCGCCGGCTGCGCCGTCGTCGTCGAGGCGGCGCGGGCGCTGGCCAAGGCCGAGACGCGGCCGACCGTGCATATCGTGTTTTCGACGCTGGAGGAATTCAACCTGCGCGGCGCGCTGACGGCAGCGCAGGTGCTGCAGCCGGATATCGCCATCCAGATCGACCTGATCCTGACCGGCGACACGCCGGATATGGCCAACCGAGGCGATGTCCAGTTGGGCGGAGGGCCGGGCATGGCGATGTTCTCTTTCCACGGCCGCGGCACGTTGAACGGCACCATCCCGCATCCGGCGATGGTCAAGCTGTTCGAGGACACGGCGAAGGCTGAGAATCTGGTGTTGCAGAAGAGCGCCCATATCGGCTGCCTGACGGATTCATCCTATGTGCAACTGGTGGGGCAGGGGGTCGCCTCGATCGATATGGGCTTTCCGATGCGCTATTCGCATTCGGCGCTGGAGCTGTGTGACCTCAATGATCTCGAAGGGTTGACGAGGCTACTGGTGGCCGGGATCGGCAGCATCGGTGCGGGATTCAGCCTGGATCGGGATGATTTCGAGCAGTGAGCTGGAAAGACACCCCCTCACCAAGCGCGGCCAAGCGATCGCTTACGCTCTCGCGGCCTTGCTATCCTCTCCCGCAAGGGGAGAGGCAGGTGCCACAAGTAGCTCGCCTCCAATAGGGCAAGGCGATGCCGCAAGTTTTCCTCTCCCCTTGCGGGAGAGGATACGAAGGCCGCGTGAGTACAGCGAACCCTTGGCCGAAGTTGGTGAGGGGTAAAATCCCGTTTCGAAGGGGCAATCCATGAAATACTACCTCGGCATCGATATCGGCACATTCGAATCCAAGGGCGTCCTTGTCGACGAAACCGGCGCGATCGCGGCGCAGGCGGCCCGGCCGCACAAAATGCTGGTGCCGCAGGCGGGTTGGGCGGAGCATGATCCGGACCAGGACTGGTGGGGGGATTTCTGCTTCCTGTCGAAGAGGCTGATTGCCGAGAGTGGCCTCGATCCCAGTGATATCAAGGCGGTTGGAGCGTCTGCCATTGGCCCGTGCATGCTGCCTGTCGATGCTGAGGGCAATGCGCTGATGAATGGCGTGCTCTATGGTGTCGATACGCGGGCGGCGAACGAGATCGAGGAACTGAATGCGGTTCTCGGCGAGGATCGCATTCTCGAGCGCTGCGGCAATGCGCTGACCTCGCAATCGGTCGGGCCGAAAATCCTCTGGCTGAAGCACAATCGGCCGGAAATTTATCAGAAGGCGGTGAAGCTCGTCTCTTCCACCACCTTCATCGTGCAGAAGCTGACCGGCCGGTGCGTCATCGACCACTATACTGCGGCGAATTTCTCGCCGCTCTATGTGGTCGACGAGCAGCGCTGGTCGGACGATCTCAATCCCGACATCCTGCCATTGGAGAAATTGCCCGATGTCGTCTGGTCGACGGATGTGGCCGGCGCGGTGACGCCGGCGGCGGCGCATGCCACCGGGCTTGCCATCGGCACGCCGGTCATCTGCGGCACCATCGATGCGGCGGCGGAGGCGTTTTCGGTCGGCGTGCTCGATGCGGGCGACATGATGGTCATGTATGGCTCGACGATTTTCATCATCATGCTGAGCGAAGCCCGAGTGAAAGACGCGCGGCTCTGGTATGCACCCTGGCTGTTTGCCGGCGAGCATGCGTCGATGTCGGGGCTTGCCACGTCAGGCACGCTGACACACTGGTTCCGCGACCAGATCGGCCGGGATCTTGATTCCGCCACAGCTTTTGCCGAACTGGCCGACGAGGCCTCGGCCTCGAAGCCTGGCGCCAATGGGCTGATCTTCCTGCCCTATTTCTCCGGCGAAAGGACGCCGATCCATGACACGCATGCCAAAGGCACGCTCTTCGGCCTGAACTTGACGCATACGCGCGGCGACATCTATCGGGCGCTGATCGAGGGCATCGCCTACGGCACCAACCACATTTTTGAAACCTATGCCGAAGCCGGCGCAAGCCCGAAGCGGCTGATGGCCGTGGGCGGCGGCACAAAGAACCGCATCTGGCTGGAAGCCACCTCGAACATTTCGGGGCTGCAACAGATCCTGTCGCAGAAGAGTTTTGGGGCGTCTTATGGGGATGCGTTCCTGGCGGCGCTCGGGGTCGGTGATGTCGCGCGGCAGGCGATTGTGGGCTGGAATCCGGTCGAGAGTCAGGTGCTGCCGGTGGTCGATCCGGCCTATGCGCGGCGGTTTGAAATGTTCAAGGCACTTTATCAGAGTACGAAGGGGTTGATGGAGGCGTTGGATCGGTAGGGCGGGGGTAAGCCACAGGCGATGGGCCTGTGTAGAAGGCCCTGCAGGACGCAACCGCACCAAATCCAAATCCTATCGCCTCGCCTTCGCGAATTTTGCCCACTGCCAAAACGTCTCTCACAAGGCCTCCAGCCGCCCGCCTGCCCAAAAACATTGAGAGATGTTCGATGCCGCTGACGACGATCCCACTTCCCGACCGCGCCATTGCAGTCAAGCGCAATGCGATATCCGTACCATCAGCTTATTATTGGTCGATCCCGGTTCTTCTCGCCCTCGTCGTATTCTTTGCCATCTGGCAGGCGCCCAGCCTTTTGCGCGACATCGCCATCAGCCAGCATCCGATGTCGCTACCGGATGCCTCGATCGAGAACGGCAAGTGCGAGACGCGCAAGGGCATCTTTGTCGATTGCGAGGCGCATCTCGTCTACAGCTATAATGGCCATGATTATCAGAGCGACGTGGAAATGTTCTTCGTCGATTTCCATTTCGGCGACTACCAGACCGGGGTGACGATTTCGACCGACAAGCCGGAACTTGCGACGCTGACCATCGGCGTCGACAAGCTATGGAACCGGATCATCTCGCTCGCGGCGATGGTCCTGCTCCTGGGCGGGCTGATTATCGGCGCCATGTTTACGCTGGCCCGTCTCTTGCGCGTCCGGGCGCAGCTTCGCCACCCCGATCGGCTGGTCGCCATTCCGGTGGCGATCACTGCGCTCAAGAAACATCGCGGCGGATTTTTCGTCACCTATAGCGATGGGATCGGCGACAAGAAGAAAGGGCGCATCGCTCATACGCAGCTCGAGGCCGGCGAAGAGCCGCTGCTGGTCGGGATCAGCAAGACCAAGAAGCCGGTAGCGCTGGCGGTGCGGCATGGCAATACGTCACTGCCAGTGCTGCTCGACAGCCGGCTTCAACGCATCGACCTGACCGAGGCGGAGCGTCAGGCCGCTCTGGCGCCATTTGCCGGCCGGGCTGGTTCGACGCCGAGCGTCGCAGCCTTTGCGCCGAAGCGCGGCCGGTCATTGCTGCGCGGCGTGATCACCTTCTTTGCGATGATCCTGCTGATCATCATCGCCGCGCTCGGCTATTGGGTCTGGTATGTGACGAGCGCCGATTCAGCCTTCAACACGCCCGGCAAGGAGATCAACAGCATCATGCCGGAGCCGCTGAACAAATGGGGCTGCGACCAGCTCAAGCAGCGTTTTGGCAATGGCGGCCCGCCTGAGGGCTGTGTCGCGGGCGATTATTCGAGCTGGAAGTAGCGTCGGTTAAGGATGGAGGGGCTTGCCTTGTGCGGCGCCCTCGACGCGCGCCTGCCTCAGCATGCCGGGCCGTCACCGAACTCGATGACACCTTTGCGAATGATGAAGCAGCCATAGGGGCCGGGGTCTGAGGTCCGGATCACGGCGAAGGCGTTGCTGGCGGCCTCGTAAAAGGAGAAGCGTTCGAGTGCTTTGATCTTCACATGCCGATGTTCCGCCGCATCGATAATGGCTTGCACACGATCAAAAATCGGCAGGATCTTTTCCGCCGCGCCGACGACCTGCATCCGCTTGACCGGCGCATCGACGAAGGTGTCGACCGGCATCAGTTCGAGGATCGCTGCGAGGCCGGTGGGGATATCGGCGCCGGGAAGATCGACGATCTTTCCCCAGACCGTTTTTGCCGCGATGGTCGCAGCCGGATGGTTGACGTCGCAAATCAGGAGATCGTCGCCATGGCCCATCAGCATGAGCACGTTGACGATTTCGGCGCTGAGAAGACGTGGGATTCGCTTGAGCATTGTTGTACTTCACCAAATCTGCGGTCGCGCTTCTGCTCTGGTCATAGCGTAAAGCCGCCGCCTGATTTTCGTCAGGATTGATGTTCGATTTCTCCGGCATTGCGCGACATATGTAGCACATTCTCATAGGCTTCAAAGGCTGGGCGTCGTTGTGGATCCCAGGGATCGCGGTTATCAGGTCATCGATGCGTTTAAGGCCCGAAGCAGACCGATCAAGGCGGCAACATCGCTTTGGCACCAATCATCCTCCGGCCAGCCGAGCATCGCGCAGGCGGCCTCATGAAACTTGGAGTCGAGATTCTCGTTTTCGCGATCTTGTGACGGGTTGAGGTGCCGTTGAAGTTCGGCGATCAGGAGCGCCAAAGCTCTAGGATCTTTGCGGCGCCCCAAACCATGCAGTGCCTCCGCACGCGTGGCCGTGTCGTCATCGTCGGCGCGGTCTAGCAAGGCTGCACGGATGTCCGGCCCGTCTATCTTCGTCTGCTCTCCGATCCCGGTCGTTGCCCAGTTGCGCGTCCCCGCTTTCGGATCCCGCATTAAGGTGAGCAGGGCATGAATACCGTTCGGATCGGTGGTGCCATTAAGCGCGAATGCGGTTGCCCGGCGGATTTCCGGATCGGCATCGTTTGCATGGCTGGCGAGCGCTTTGTCGGCGCGGCGATTTCCGAGATGGCCCAATGCATAGAATGCTTGGCAACGCGCACGCTGATCTTTGTCCTTCAGCATCAGCAGCAGTCTGTCGCAGCATTCCTCGCAGTAGGGCCTATCGTCCCCCAGTTGGCCCAGTATATGGGCGCCGAGCTCTCGCTCCAAAGGCACAGCGGAATCACAAAGCCGTGTGGCGGCGTCCAGGACGTCCCTGCTGCCACGTGCGTGGAGGATGCATATTGCCCTATCTCCGGCTTTCACTTCGGGCGGCCGCGCGTCGAAATCCGAGTCGTCGTCTATAGCAAGACCTATAAGGGCGATCCTTATCAGTTCCTCGGTCGGCCGGAGATCACTGAGATAGTCATACCGACCCGTCTCATGGGCTTCATCCAGCGTATCAGTCATGTCCTTGTTCCTGTGAAGCGTCGTGCCTGTTGGGAGAAGAGATCAACTCCCCGCCCAGGCACTCACTTCACCGAACCAGCCGTCATGCCCTTGATGATATACCGCTCCAGGACCACGCCGATCACCACCAGCGGCGCGATCGCGGCGGCAGACAGGGCGGCCATGGACCACCAGTTGATGCCTTGCGAGCCGGTCTGGCTCGCCACCATCACCGGCAGCGTCTTGGCATGTGTCGAGGTCAGCAGTGCGGCGAAGAAATATTCGTTCCAGCAGAGCACCAGCGACAGGATGAGGGCGGCGACCATGCCCGGAGCTGCGAGCGGGAAGACGATGCGGAAGAAGGCGCCCCAGATGGAGAGGCCGTCCACGAGTGCCGCTTCTTCCAGCTCGATCGGGATGCCGCCGAACTGGTCGCGCATGATCCAGATGACGATCGGCAGCACCATCAGCGTATAGAGCATGATCAGGCCGATGGTCGTGTCGAGCAGCGCCAGTTCCTTGAACAGGACCAGGAACGGCAGCGCCAGCACGACCGGCGGCAGGATGAGTTGTGACAGGAAGAAGAAGGAGATGTCCTTGTTGCGCATCCAGCCGATCTTGTAGGAGAAGCGGCTGAGGCCATAGGCGGCGAGCGAGCCGATCAGCACGGCAAGCACCGAAGCGCTCACCGAGGTGATGACGCTGTTGAGGAAGCGCTTGAGGAATTCGTCGCGCACGGTGGAGGAGTTTCCGAACGTGTCGGGCGACAGGCCCAGCGAGCGCCAGCCCAGCCAGTTCGGCTGATAGCCGACCCAGGGCACGATCGAGCCCTTCTGCACGTCCTTGGCGACCTTGAACGAGGTCGAAATCGTCCAGTAGATCGGAAACAGGCAGACGATCGTCCAGAGGCTGAGCGCGCCATAGATGAAAACCCGGCCGAAATAGAATTTCACATCCGGCTTTTCTTCTTCGAAGGCGGTTGCTGTCGGCAGCGTGGTGGCGGTAACGGTCACTGTCGAAATCCTCAAGGCGTTAGGGTGCAGACCGCGAAGGCCGGCCTGGTCGATTCTAGGCTATTCATCGGCGGTGTTCCATCGGCTGGCGATCTTCAACAGGCCGGTCACGAAGAGGATGATCAGCACGAGATAGACGAACGCCAGCATGGTGCCGTAGCCGACATTGGAGCGCTCGCGGTATTCGCGGTAGATGAAGCTGGTGACCGTATCGGTGGCGCCGCCGGGACCTCCGGACGTGACGTTGATGACGATGTCGGCGAGCTTGAGCTTGAAGATCACGCGCAGGATGACGGCAGTGATGGACACCGGCAGCATCAGCGGAAAGGTGATCTTCCAGAAGGCCTGCCAGCCGGTGGCGCCATCGACGCGGGCCGCTTCCTGCACTTCCTTCGGCATGGCCTGCAGGCCGGCAAGCAGCATGATCAGCATGAAGGGAATATAGGTCCAGGCGTCCATCACCATGATGGAAAAGCGGGCGATATCCGGCGAGGTGAAGAAGGCCGGCTGGCTCCAGCCGAGATGGCGCGCCAAGGTCGCCAGCGGGCCGAAGCGATATTCGCCCAGCGACTTGCCGATCATCCAGGAAACGGCGACTGGCGAGAGCATGAACGGCAGCAGGAAGGCGACGCGGAAGAATTTTCGTGCCTTGATTTCGGCATTGAGCAGCAGCGCCAGGCCAAAAGCGATCGCATATTCGACGATGATCCCCAGCACGTAGTAGATCATGTTGACGAGTGCGTTCCAGAAATACGGATCGTTCCACATCTCGACGAGATTGTCGGTGCCATTGAAATGCTGGCCCTGGAAGGAGGCGAGGTTCCAGTCGGTAAAAGCGATGTAAAGGCCGAAAAGGGTCGGAAAGATCACCATGAACACGGTGAACAGGAAAGCGGGCAGGACGAACAGCAGCTTCTTGCCCCCTTCACCGCGGATCAGCACCAGCGACGCACCGAGCGCTATGCTCCAGATGACAATCGCGTAAAGCGCCGGCTGCCAGTCGTCGAACCCGAATGAAATTCGGCCTGCCTTGTAGAGGCCTTCGACCAGGAACGTAAGGGCGACGAGGGCGGTGGCCGCCCAGAAGATCGCTCGGCCGAGCATTTTGCGCGAGGCCGGAATCTCGTCGTCGGTGTTGACCGTATAGAGCCGGTCGATCATCAAATCAGTCTTGCTGGCCATGCCCCGTCAATTCCGTCCAGGTTCGAAGTCGTGAATTCCTTGTAACGCCAATTGGACGTCCATGACAAGAAAAGGGCTGGCGGCGTATCGCGCCGCCAGCCCGGATGTCGCTGTGATCGCGTTACAGGCCGAGAGAGGCCTTGTAGAGTGCGATCTGCTTGTCGCGGCCGATCTGGTCGGTCAGCTTATCCCAGGCCTTGGCGATATTGTCGGCACCCTCCTGGGCGGTCGCCTTGCCAGCAAAAATCTTGGCCAGTTCGTCTTCGGCCACCGAATAATACTGGAAGATGCCGGGGATACGCGGCTCGATCGCAGCATTCGGGTGGTTGTAGGAGTCCTTCTCCGAACCGAGATAGCTGGTGATGAAGCCTTCGTCGTAGCCGGCCGCCACCCATTCCGGAATGTTGAAGTTCGAGTTGCGGTAGGGCTGCATGCCTGACGGATAGGCCGCTGTCCACAGCGAAATGTCCTTGCCGCCGAGATGGGCCGCCGCAGACCAGGCTGCCTTCTGCTTCTTCGGATCGGAATCGACGCGGGCCATGACATAGACGCCCCAGCCGAGATAGGCCATGTTCGGCGCATAGTTCGGGCCGGACGGCAGCTTTTCCCACTTGCCGGTCTTGGAGTTGTAGACGTCGTCGGAACCCGGCAGGATCGAGAAGCCGACGGTGTCGCCGATGACCGACGAGTCCGAGGTCTTGGCGTTCGAGCCGACGTCGCCCCACCAGGCGAGCATCGAGCCGGTGCCGGCCAGGAACTGCTGGAAGGCAGTCGTGCCGGGGTCGGCGTTGAGCTGGTCGGCCGGCTCGGAGGGCAGCGCGTCGATCACGTCCTGGATGGCGCGGACCCAAGCCGGGTTGTTGACGCGCGGCTTCATCGTGTCCGGATCAAACAGCCAGGCCTTGTCGTCGGGATGCTTGGCATAGGCCGTCGCGCGGCTGCCGAGGAAGTAGAAGCCGAAACCGCCCCAGCCCTTCGGCGCGTCGAGATAGCCATAGAGGTCCTGGCCGTCGAGCTGCTTGCCCTTGAGGAACTTGGTGGCTTCCTGAACCTGCTGCCAGGTCTTCGGCACGCCCCATTCGCCCTTGTGGCCTTCATCCTTCCAGGCCTTGGCGAGGTCCTTGGAGGCGAACACGTCGGCGCGGTAGTTGAAGTTATGCGTGTCGCCGTCGACGGAGACGCGGTAGGTCTTGCCGTCCCAGGTGCCGACCGGCGCTTTCAGGTAGCCGACATAGTCGTCCATGTCGATCTGGGTCTTGACCCAGTCGGGCATGACCGAGGCGAGGCCCTTGCCGCAGACGTCGCCTTCGAAGGGCGCACCCATTTCGATAATGTCGAAATCGACCGTGCCGGTGGCGATCGACTGCTGCAGACGGGCATTGTAGTCAGCCTGCGCAAGGTCGATCCAGTTGATCTTGGCGCCGGTATAATCTTCCCAGGCCTTCAGGAGGCCGCGGAACAGGACGTTGTGCAGGTTCTGGTTGTTGAGGCCCATGAACGAGAGCTCGACGCCCTTGAATTCGCCTTCCTTGACGGCGGCCTTGGTCGGGCCGAGGCACATTGCGCCGACCTTCTGCCAGTCGGCGTCCGTCGGTGATCCCTTGCCGATGCCCGGGATCTTCAAAATCTGCGCGCGCAGGTCGTCGGCAGCCTGGGCTTCGCCGCCCATCAGCGCCGGGCCGGCCAAGGCAGCGGCAGACACGCTCGCGGCACCCTTCATCAGGTTGCGGCGGCTCATGGACTGCTTGGCCAAGAGTTCGTAAAGTTCAACTTTCACGCCATATCCTCCCGTAATGGTTGTTAGAAGAGAGACCGTGCTCCCAGTTTCTCTGCTTCTGTAGAACAGTCTTGCACGGCATTCGCGCCCGACGCAAATTGTATTTTACCGCCATCGATAAGGACAAGGCGGAGGGCTGTTTCGGACGCCGGAAAAAGAACAATTCCACTTGACAACAGGAAGGTAAATCCTTTCGGCGACAGCCGTCAATGCCGTTTTTCAACGGAGTTATATTGCAGAGCAGCATGCTCATGATGCGTCGCGACAGTGGTGCGAGATCAAAATCAGTGGACAACCCGAAACACCTCCGCTAGAGGGTCTTTCGTTGTCCGGCTTTGCACTTATGGCACCGAACAGGCGGCGTCGGCCCGGATTTTTTGGGCGTGCAACCTGTTATAGAAATGCCGAAGAGGCCGGCTTAAATTTTTGAGTGCATGATTCCGGGAGGTGAAATGTCTCAGGTTCTGGTTCAGGATGTGCGCAAGGCCTATGGTCCGGTGCAGGTCATCCATGGCGTCGACATCAATATTGCCGATGGCGAATTCGTCGTGCTGGTCGGCCCTTCCGGTTGCGGAAAATCGACGCTTTTGCGCATGATCGCCGGTCTCGAGAGCATTACCGGCGGGAAAATCTCCATCGGCGACCGCGTCGTCAACAACGTGCCGCCGTCCGATCGCGACATCGCCATGGTGTTCCAGTCCTATGCGCTCTATCCGCATATGAAGGTGCGGGAGAATATGGCGTTTTCGCTGAGGCTCAAGAAGACCGATGCGAAGGTCATCGAGGAACGGGTGAAGTCTGCCGCCAACATTCTCGGCCTGACGCCCTATCTCGATCGCTATCCGCGCCAGCTTTCCGGCGGCCAGCGACAGCGCGTCGCCATGGGCCGCGCCATCGTGCGCAATCCGCAGGTCTTCCTGTTCGACGAGCCGCTGTCCAACCTCGACGCCAAGCTGCGCGTGCAGATGCGCACCGAGATCAAGGAACTGCACCAGCGGCTCAAGACCACGACCGTCTATGTGACGCATGACCAGGTCGAGGCGATGACCATGGCCGACCGCATCGTCGTGCTGCAGGACGGCCATGTCGAGCAGATCGGTGCGCCGCTGGACCTCTATGACAATCCGGCCAATCTCTTCGTCGCCACCTTCATCGGCTCGCCGTCGATGAACCTGATCAAGGGCAAAGTGAAGATCGTGGGCGGCGAAGCTTTCGTCGACGCGTCCGGCACGATGCTGCCGGTGGGCGCCGATCATACGCTCACCGACGGTCAGGAGGTCACCTACGGCATTCGTCCGGAGCACCTGGAGCTCGCCGATGACGGTTTCGAGGGCAGGGTCGGCGTGGTCGAGCCGACCGGTTCGGAAACCATGGTCTTCGTCCATGCCGGCGGCCGTGACATCCTGGCGCTGTTCCGTGAACGGCATCTGTTCACCACGGGCCAGACCATAAAACTTCGGCCGCGCAAGGATGCGGCGCATATCTTCGACGCAGCGAGCGGCAAGCGCATTTAAACCGCCGGATTTGCATTTAGGGGTCCGGTTGCCTTTCGCTGAACGGACCCATTCAGGGAGGAAATCATGCTCAAAGGTATCTCGCCGCTCCTCAATGCGGACGTTCTCTACGCGCTCAAGGCCATGGGCCATGGCGACTATCTCATTCTTTCGGACACCAATTTCCCGGCCGATTCGATTGCTCGCCAGACGGTGCTGGGCGAATTGCTGCGCATGGACAACACGACGTCGGCCCAGGCGGCCGAGGCGATCCTGTCGCTGATGCCGCTCGATACCTTCATCGACAATGCCGCCGAGCGGATGGAGATTGTCGGTTCGCCGGACGAAATCCCACCGGTGCAGCAGGAAGTGCAGGCGGTGATCGACAAGGCCGAGGGCAAGAGCTGGCCGCTGAAATCGATCGAGCGCTTTGCCTTCTATGAAAAGGCGCAGAACGCCTATTGCGTTATCCAGACCGGCGAACGCCGCTTTTACGGCTGCTTCGTCCTGACCAAGGGCGTGATCCCGCCGGATGCGAAGTAAGGTGCCGGCCATGAGGCATGACATCGTCATTCTCGGCGTCTTCGTGGCCGACACGGCCTATCGCGCCAGCCGCCAGCCCAAAATGGGCGAAACCCTGCTCGGCAACCATTTTGCGCTCGGGCCGGGCGGCAAGGGCTCCAACCAGGCGGTGGCCGCGGCGCGCGCTGGCGGCGATACCGCCTTCCTGTCGAAACTCGGTGTCGACGCTTTCGCCGACATGGCGCTGAAGACCTGGCAAGAGGCCGGCGTACATGCCGCCGTCACCCAGGATGCATCGAGCTATACCGGTGCCGCCTATATCTTCGTCGAGGAAGGTTCCGGCAACAATGCGATCATCGTGGCGCCGGGTGCCGCGGCGACGATCTCGGCCGCCGACATGGATGCCAATGCCGACCTGATCGGCGCGGCAAAGATTTTCGTCACCCAGTTGGAACAGCCGCTCGCCGCGGCCAAGCGGGCGCTGGAGATTGCCCGGGCAGGCGGCGCGGTGACGGTGCTCAATCCGGCGCCGGCGCAAGCGCTGGATGCTTCGGTGTTTCAGCTTTGCGATTATGTCACGCCGAACGAGACCGAGACGGAAATCCTCACCGGCCTGCCGGTGACGAGCGTCGAGGAAGCCAAGGTTGCGGCCGACAAGCTCCTCGACATGGGCGTCAAGACGGCGATCATCACGCTCGGCGCCCAAGGTGCGCTCTATCACAGCCGCGAGCAATCGGTGCTGGTGCCGGCCTTCAAGGCGGGGCCGGTGGTCGAGACGACCGGGGCAGGGGATGCGTTCAATGGTGGGTTTGCTGCGGCTTTGTCCAAGGGTGTGGCGCCGCTCGATGCGGTTCGGTTCGGTTCGGCAGTCGCGGGCATTTCGGTGACCCGGCCGGGCACGGCGCCGAGCATGCCGACTTTGCCCGAGGTCGAGGCGCTGCTGGCGAAGGCGTAGGCTTTCACGCGGCCACCCCGTAGCACAACAGATTTTCGCCAGGCAAACAAACCCCGCCATGTCGCCACGGCGGGGTTTGCTATTTCCCAATACCACAAAGCACCGGTGCATCACGCCGGTGACGGTCAGGCAGCCGCGATGGAACATCCCTCGGAGTGAGGGTTGCGGCAGACGATCCCGGCCGAGGCTGCGTCGCCGCTAGGCGCGCAGTCTCTGATCCCGCTCTTCGAGCGCCGAGGCTTTGTCGAATTCGGACTGCAGTTCTTCGACCAGCGCTTCGGCAGCATCCTGCTGCATCCGCAACTCCTTGATCGACACCTGCAGATTGTCGGCCCGCTGGCGAGCAGCTTTGGCAAAGGTCGAATAGGCGAAGTGGTTGGGATCGGTGATCCCCGACTTCTTCTCCTCATAGGCGATCTGGTTCTCCAGATCCTTCGACATTCGCTCAAACTCGGCCATCATCATCTGAAGCTGCTTCAGCTGTCGGCGTTTCTCCTTCAGCTGGAACTCCTTCAGACGCACTAGGCTCTCACGTGATTTCATACGCAGTACTCCGTGGATTTGCGAGATCCCGGTTGACAGGAACACACCCGTTCGTGCCGTTTTCATAACGGTGCGAAAAAAAGTTACCGGCGTTAACGAAATTCTAACTGCGGTAACCTTTCATTTACGGGCATCGTTAATAATACGGACGATGGTTTAAAGCTCGGTAAATGCGCCGCCATGACGTCGGAAAATTGGCCGAAGAGCGAGTCCAAAGAGTCGGTTAGATTGAGTTCTTAATGTGATTTGTTAAGAATCTCATACCAAAATTTGTGACTAAAATCAGGAGTCTAGGAAAAATATTTAACAAATCCGAACCACTTGCCAGAGTCACATAGGATTTGTTAACCATTTTGTGGCAATCTCCAAATCAGGCAATGGCTGATCCTGCCCGGATAGGGAGCTTGCACCTTTCTAAGGCGGCGGAAAAGGGGACGATGAATGCGGGTTCTACTCATTGAAGACGATAGCGCGACTGCGCAAAGTATCGAGCTGATGCTCAAGTCCGAAAGTTTCAACGTTTATACCACCGATCTCGGTGAAGAAGGCGTCGATCTCGGCAAACTTTATGATTATGACATTATCCTCCTGGACCTCAACCTGCCCGACATGTCGGGCTATGAAGTCCTGAGAACGCTGCGTCTCTCCAAGGTCAAGACGCCGATCCTGATCCTCTCCGGCATGGCCGGCATCGAGGACAAGGTGCGCGGCCTGGGTTTTGGCGCCGATGACTACATGACCAAGCCGTTCCACAAGGACGAGCTCGTCGCCCGTATCCATGCGATCGTGCGCCGCTCCAAGGGCCATGCCCAGTCAGTCATCGTCACCGGCGACCTGATCGTCAACCTGGATGCCAAGACAGTGGAAATCGGTGGCCAGCGCGTCCACCTGACCGGCAAGGAATATCAGATGCTGGAGCTGCTGTCGCTGCGTAAGGGCACGACGCTGACCAAGGAAATGTTCCTCAACCACCTCTATGGCGGCATGGACGAACCGGAACTGAAGATCATCGACGTCTTCATCTGCAAGCTGCGCAAGAAGCTCGCGGCAGCTGCCGGCGGCGCCAATTACATCGAAACGGTCTGGGGCCGCGGCTATGTGCTGCGCGAGCCCGAGGGTGCCGAATTCATGGAAACCGCCTGAGCCATTTCGCATCATTGCCCTATGATCGAGCCCGTCCCTGTTTGGGGCGGGCTTTTTCGTCGGTGAAGCGTCCACATTTACAGCCGGCTTGCATGCAATGGTATGTGTGCGTGGACGCCGCGAGATTTTCGTCCGAGGCCCCCCTCGACCCTCGACAAAAGCTCAGGAGGGCAGGGGATCCCAAGTGCCAACGTCAATAAGGGGCAGTGTATACGTTCCACCATGGGAAGTGAGCGTGGACAGATCACGCCGCCGCAGCAGCGCCCAGCCCACTGAACGCGGCGCTCAGCGCCTTCCGCTCAAACGGCTTCAACAGAAAATCATCGGCACCGGCGCGCTTGCCGGCCATCAGGCAGCGCAGGTCGGCCTGGGTGACGCAATAGTAGATCCTCACCTTGCCGCCATTCGGCACGGCGCGGATATTCTGGATGAAGTCGAGTGCGCCGGCCATGGCGGAATCGACGATCATCACGTCGGGCAGGCCGGCCTGGCTTTTGGCGAGCGCGTCGAGCGTGCTCGATGCTTCGATGACGGAAAAGCCGATTTCGGCAAGAATATGCGTCGCGACTTTGCGGACGGCTTCGGATTCATCGACGATAAGAATACGCAACATGTTCACAGGTCCGACAATGGCGCGAAAGCTGGCGAATTCCCGAATGCTAAGGAAAAAAGCATAACGGAATCTTACGCCCGCAGCCTGCACCTGGCTTTTGGGCGGGAACGATCCACTACAAATCGTTCCATCCATCAATGCACGCGCCGATGATGGCTTTTATTCGGCCTCGGCCTTCGCCATTTCGGCGGTGTAGACCAGCGCATCTTCCGTCTGGGTCGCGGAAAGCACCATGCCGGCCTCTTCGGCGAGCATGACGGTATAGTAAGGCTGGATGGTGTGGGCGTCGACCGCCTCTTCCACTTTGCCTGAATTGATTTCCATGAATTTCGGTGGCAGGCGCATCATCCGGCCCTTGGCCTGAATGGTGAATTTCGCGTCGAATTCCGGGTTTTCCAGCGTCACTTCCAGCGAGCCGCCGCGCGGAATAGAACCATAGGCGACGAGCAGAAGGTTGAGCAGCAGCTTCACCCGGTTCTTGGCGATGATGGCGCGCGGGCCGTTCCAGATGATCTCGGTCTTCTTTTCGGCCGCAGCGAAATCGCGCGCGGCCCTTTCGGCCTCGCCGGTATCGATCGAAGCGCCGACCGAGCCCGAGGCGCCAAAGGCAAGCCGGGCGAGCTTGAGCCGCACCGAGGCGTTGAGAGCGGAGGTGCGGATTAGGTCGAGCGCGTCGGCATCCGAGCCGCCTTCATCGAGAAGTTCCAGGCCGTTGTTGATCGCGCCGACCGGCGAAATCACGTCATGGCAGACCCGGCTGCACAGCAGTGCGGCGAGATCAGCGCCGCCGAGCGTCAGATTGGGGTTCTTGGCCATGAATTCTTTCTCCTGGAGCCGCCGGCCGGTTATCCGGTCGGCATGCGTGTCGTTGGTCAGATAGAGCGGCCCGTCACCCGACAGTCCCGCCCGAATCACTCTGAATGCGGGCAATCGCCACGCTTCCTGCCTGCCATAAAGACACCATATTTGGTAAACCGATTATTAAGATGATCAGGTCAAAATAAAGTTAATCGGGATTCATTCGTGCTTTTTCGGCGCGGGACCCGAAGCTTAAGGCTCGTGAGCGGCGGGGTGGATGAAACGATGAAGGTTCTGACGAGGTTTTTCCCGGGTTTTGCCCATCTTGCAGCACTGTTGATGGGGCTTTTGCTGCTCATTGCGGCTGAGCCCGTGCGCGCCGCCGGCGCCCAATATACGATGCAGGAAATCGTCGATGCCGGTCATGGCTTCTTCGGCTCGACCACGGGCGGATTCGCCAAGGTGGTGGAAAAGGCCTTTGCGCGCTACGGCCTGCCGAACGGCTATATTCTCGGCCAGGAGGGCGGCGGTGCTTTCATCGCCGGCGCCACTTTTGGCGAAGGCGACCTCTACACCAAGAATGCCGGGCAGCACGATGTCTACTGGCAGGGCCCCTCGCTTGGGCTCGATTACGGCGGCGACGGCAGCCGGGTCATGATGCTGGTCTATAATCTGCCCGATGTGCGCGCGCTCTATTCGCGCTTCGGCGGCGTCAGCGGCCAGGCCTATGTCGTGGCCGGCTTCGGCATGACCGTGCTCAAGGGCGATCACCGCGTGCTGCTGGTGCCGATCCATACCGGCGTCGGCGCGCGTCTCGGCATCAATATCGGCTATCTCAAGCTGACCCGGCGTCCGACCTGGAACCCTTTTTGAAGAAACGCGCCTGAAATTAACGCAATTGCCAAAATGTGAAGCGCCTGTTCCCCCGGTAACTTGCCGCTGCCCCATTCGCATGCTTTAACGGATGTGAAGATCAGCGGCCGGATGTCCCAGTGCGGAACAGGCCGCGCTCTCATGCATTTCCGCCATCGCAGAGGTTTTAGCGGGCGCGCCGTGATAGAATATGGATTGTTGTTCGGCCTGGGTTTTGTGACGGCGCTGCTGGCGGTGTTCCTGCTGGCGCCGGCTGTCTATGGCCGCATCGTCAAGTTCACCGAGGTCCGGCTGCTCGCCACCGTGCCCGTCAGCGCTGCGGAGTTGCGTGCCCAGAAGGACATGGTGCGCGCTGAAATGGCGGCGTCGCAGGCCCGAACCGGCCATGATCTCAAGCTCGAACGCCACAAGGCCGCACAGCTGTCGGTCGCCAATGACCGGCTGTCCGCCGAGGCCGGCCGGCTGACCGGCGCGAATTCCGATCTCAAGCACCAGATGGACGAGATGGGAGTCCAGGCCGCGGAACTCCGGGCAAGTCTCCGCAATGAGGAGCTGCAAATCGGCCAGCTCAAGGAAACGCTGGCCGCCCAGGAAAAGTCCGAGCGCAGCAAGGACGCAACGATCGACGAGTTGCACCATCGCGTCAACCGGCTGGGCATGGACATCGACAATCTCAAGATCGACATCGCCACGCGCGACACCGAGGCTGAGGGCCTGAAGGCACGGATCACGGCGCTGCGCGACGAGCGTGAGACGCTGCGCAACGACTTGAAATCGATGACACAACGCGCAAAGGACGCAGAGCTGAGGCTGGCACGCGAGGAAAACCGCGCCAGCCGGCTGGAGGAAAAGCTCAATGCAGAAGTATCGAACAGCGTCGACAAGGACACTGTAATCGAGCGCCGCATTGCCGAAATCAGCCGGCTGAAGGAGCGGTTGAAGAACGTCACCGCAGACACGGGTGACACGCCGCGCACCGTCAAGATGCCCGTCGTCACCAAGCCGGCGGTGGTCAACCGCGTCCGCACCGCCGCCGCCAATGCCGACGAGCGGCGTGGGCTCGCCCTRCCGCAGCCGCGCAAGGAGGCGCCTCCCGCGGCGGAGGTGACCATGTTGCCGTCGCGGATCATCAGCGACGAGCAGGCCGCTGCACTGACCGACGAAGTGCGGGCGCAGGCGCAAGCCACCGCCGACGCGCTGGTTGGTTTGCAGGACACCAGCCGCGACGAAGCGTTGCGCAACGAGATCGCCGACATCGCCGCCAAGATGATCGCCATTACCAGCCAGAGGGAGGGCGCCTCTTCACCGGTTCGACCGATGATCGCGGTAAAACCCGGCGCCGGGCGCGAAGGCCGCCTGTCGCTGGCCGAGCGGGCGTCGAAATTGCTGCATCAGGAATAGCGCGTTTTTCGTTGGGCGTGGTGCTTTTGGCGGACCTTCGAGGCCCTATTTCGGCGCGCATTATGAGACGCCTCAGGGGCAGAGGAGATTGAGCTTCCGAGGCGCCATAAGCTCCGTTGCAGCAGGGGGAGATTGTGGCACTCGCGGTGCTCTACTCACGCCCTCTCCTTGAGCACTTTTCGGCGCAGCCGGAAAAGCCTCGAAGGAGCCTGCCAAACCTGTCAGCCAATCCTCACGACCACGAACACGCCCGGACGCCGCCGTCCGCGGACCTCCCGGAGAGGTCCGCGGTCATCTTGCCCGTGGTCGATCAGAGGTGAAAGAAATCGGAGGCGGTAATCTGGCTGTGGTTGACGCCGACCAGCAGCAATTCGTCCCCGGTGCTGAACTTGATGATCGTGTCGTCGTTATGGTGTGTGCCGACGACCTTGTAGTCGGTGGACTGCGTCCAGATCAGGTCGCCGCCATTGGCGTTGAAGTGAAGCACCTTGTCATGTCCGTAGCCGTGATCGAAAAACACGATATCGTTGCCGTCCTTGACATTGATGACATCGTCGCCGGTGAAGCCGACAAGGGTGTCGTTACCCTTGCCGCCGTCGATGACGTCATCTCCACCCCAACCGACGATGTAGTCATTGCCGCTTGATCCGGTGATGCTGTCGTCCCCGCCGAAGACCAGATTGACGATGCCGGCGATGTTCTGCGCTACATACGCCTGATGCACTGCCGCTCCGGAAATCTTCAAGCCGGCGACGTCGATGAGATGTTTACCCGACGGATCTTCAAAGTGAACCGAGGTGATCGTGCCTTTCGAAACGATGCCATGTGTGTCGTGACCCAGCCCCGAACCATCGACGACCAGCTTGTCCTTGGAGGCGGTGTCGACATAGACGATCTCGCTTGCATCCGAATGCTTCTTGTCGAATGCCAGATGACCATAGTCTGCGGCCAACTGGTAGAGGTCGTCGTAAGCGATGTTATATTTTACAGTTGCCATGGTTCCTCCCCCGGATTTCGATTATTTCGTTCTGGTAGTAAATGTGACGCGGTTGACTTCGATGCTTCAATCGCACGACATGGTATTAAGCTTATATTAACTAAGAATAGTCAATAGGAAACTATAAAATTCATTTATCTTCAGTGGTTTGGCTTGAGATTGCTTTAGATTGTAAACAAAACCTGCATATGTATTATTGCGGCTCTGCTACGCTTGTGCGTAGTTTTCCGAAAATTTTTGTCGAGTTTCACCATTTGGCCGGCTGCAATGCGGCGTATGGCGGATTGATGTTCAGCCGCGGATAGTTACGGGTCGATGCTGACGACGCTTTACAGGCGCTGCATCGCCGAGGCGATGGCGAAGAGGGCGATGCCGGTGGCCGTGGCGGCATTGAGGCTGTCGAGTCCCGGCGCCTGCGCAATGCGCGCCGTCTCGATCGATGCCAGGATCTTGGGTGGCAGGCCTTCACCCTCGGTGCCGGTGAGCAGGGCGATGCGCGGCGAAGGAACAATCGCGCGGAGGTCCGTGCGGCCGGAAGGCGAGAGGCCCCAGAGAGCAAAACCTGCTTCATGCAGCGCCGCGATGATCTCGGCAGAGGTTCCGCCCCGGATATAGGGCACTTTCAGCACAGCGCCGACCGAGACGCGCAAGGCCTTGCGGTAGAGCGGGTCGCAGCAGGTCTCGTCGAGCAGCACCGCATCGGCGCCGAAGGCGGCGGCGTTGCGGAAGATCGAGCCGACATTGTCATGATTGGCGATGCCGATGGCGACGACCACCAGTGCGTTGGCGGGCACGGATTGGATCAGTGTTAAGGCGTCGGAGGTTTCGGTGCGGCGGCCAAGCGCCAGCACGCCCCGATGGATGTCGAAGCCGGCAATGGCATTCATCACCGCCTTGTCGGCGACATAGATCGGGATATCGTCAGGGAATTGCCGCAGGATGTTATCTAGGCCCGTGATCCGGTTTTCGAGGACAAGTATGGCCTCGGCGGTAAAATCGCCGCGCCGGTGGGCGGCGGCGAGCATTGCCAGCACGACAGTGCCTTCGGCGACGAAGCGGTTTTGTGCACGGCGCAGGTCGCGCTCGCGGATGTCAGTGAAGGGTTCGATGCGCGGGTCGGCGGGGTCGGTGATACGGGTGAAGGTGGTCATTGGCGCAGCTACGGCGCCACGACCGTAATCTCCGTCACCGTCTTGCCCGTGCCGATATCATGAACGACGATCAGGTGCTTATTGTCTGCGGTGCCCATGAACCAGATGCGGTTGCCGTCGATGGTCRTGGTCTCCAGCGCAAAGCCCTTTGGCAGCGTCACCGTCTGCGCCGGCGCAATCGGTCCGGCCAGTTCCGTCCTCGCCGTCGAATTCTTGTTGGCCTTGTAGACAATCGAGCCCAGCACCGCCATAAGACCGACGATGATCACCGAACTCGAAATGACGAGCAGGCGCACCATCTTGCGGCGGATTTTCTCCAGCGCGGGATCGAGCGGCTTTTCTTCGTCGTCGGCGAAATTCGGATTGGTCATGGATAGTCCTGGATCGATGGGTTGATGTCGGCTTCCTTTACTGGAGACGAGGAGAATGCGAAAGTCCTGCTTGCCGATGAAAAAGCGGCCGGGCGGCTCGACGCATGGCTTGCGGCAAAACTCGACGGCGAACTCTCGCGCAGCCGCATCAAGGTCCTGATCGAAGCCGGCGATGTCCGCGTCAACGACAAGACCACGGACGCCAAACATAAGATCCAGCCTGGCGACCGCATCGAGATCGTGCTGCCCGAACCCGAGGATGCCGAGCCGCAGGGCGAGGACATTCCGCTCGATATCCTGCATGAGGACGACGACCTGATCGTCATCATGAAGCCGGCAGGTCTCGTCGTTCATCCCGGTGCAGGCAATTGGACCGGCACGCTGGTCAATGCGCTGATCCACCATTGCGGCGACAGCCTTTCCGGCATTGGCGGCGTCCGGCGGCCGGGCATCGTCCACCGGCTCGACAAGGACACAAGCGGCGTCATGGTGGCGGCGAAAAGCGATCTGGCGCATCGCAGCCTCACCGCGCAGTTCGCCGACCATGGCCGGACGACGGCGCTGCGCCGTGCCTATCATGCCGTCGTCTGGGGCGTGCCAAGGCCATTGAAAGGCACGATCGACGCTGCGCTGGGCCGCGCCGGCGACCGTATGCACCGGGCGGTGAAGAAAGAGACCAGCTCCGACGCCAAGCACGCCATCACCCATTATGAAGTGGTGGAGCGCTATCATCAGGCGCCCGACGGCACGGCGCTTGCCGCAAGCGTCCACTGCCATCTCGAAACCGGCCGCACTCACCAGATCCGCGTCCATATGGCCCATATCGGCCATCCGCTGATCGGTGACGCCGACTATGGCGCCGCGTTCAAGAGCAAGGTCAACCGGCTCGCCGAACCCGCCCACGGCACTGTGGCCCGCTTCGGCCGCCAGGCACTGCATGCCTGGCTGCTGCAGTTCGAGCATCCGAAGACTGGCGAGATCATGCGCTTCGAAGCGGAACTGCCGGCGGATATGCGGCAGCTGATTGCCGCGCTGGCGGCGGGATAAGGGCTGACGCCTTTCCAATTTCATCCACATCAGTAATGTGCCGGCAGGGCTGTCTGCGGCATGCAAGGCTGCAGACGATCGAAGGGGGCGGAATGTTCAGCAGTATTGAAAGACGGCGTTTTCTCTATGGGATCGGTTTGGCGGTGCTGCCAGTCGCAACCGGCCGGACATGGGCAAATGACGGCAAGGATGGCGGGTTTCGTGCCGAGGTCATGGCCCTGGTGCGCAAACGCTATCCGGGCAAGACGGTCGAGGAGGGCGCCGATCCCATGTCGATCAAGATCGGCGGTATCGATATCTCACTCGACAATATTCGAAAGAACGCGCTGGGCCTGACAGGTCGTGCGCGGCGGGACACTATCTTGGAAGCTATTGATGCCTTGGTAAAAACCGATGTCGCCGACCGGCCATCCGTCGGCTTCGCCTCGGTGAAAACTAGGCTTCGTATCCAGATCGCGCCAGCTGATTTCGCCGCTATCGACGGCATCCGCATTTTCAGCCGCGTGCTTTCGAAGAAGACCATGGAAGCGGTCGTCATCGACGAGGACGGAACATACCGGTATGTCACCGAAGACGATGTCAAGACGTGGGGTGTTCCGCCGGCAACCATTCTTCAGCGAGGCATCGACAATCTGGACGTGGCATCGATAAAAGTTCACATCGACGTATTTTCCGGTGCCGGCGCTGGTGACCGGTGCGTCATCCTCAACCTGCCCGACGGCTATTGCGCCGCGCGCGTGCTGTGCCCGAAATTCATGTTCAGCCTTCACCAAAAGCTGGCCGAGAAGGTCTACTTCACGGTTCCGGCGCGCGACTTCCTGCTGGCGTGGACCGATAGTTTTTCCAAGGCGTCGCTGCTCATCCGGCAAGCCGGTCAGCTCTACGAGCAGATGGATCATCCGCTGACTCGCGAGATTTTCGTCTCCGAACATGGCAAGATCAGGCTTGCCAGCGTCGATGAAATCCAGGCGATGAGCCACGGCTGAGATGCGGTTTCGCCGCAGCACAGTCCCGGCACCATCCAGATAATGCGCTTTGAGGCGGAACTTCCCGATGATAGACTGGTTTTAACCCAATCATCGTGACTTTGATTCTGTGACATCATAAGCACTGCTTATTTTTCACGGAAATATGAAATGTCGGCCTTGAAAGTGCCGCACGTCGATCTTAAATCTTGACACGTGCGACGGGCAGGGAGTCCGTCGCCAATGACGGCCTGCCGGTACGGAGGCCGGAAAGAGAGGGGTGCTTCATGGCCCGTAGTTCATTGCCGATGCTGACCGCAGGTGAAGGCGGTCTGAATAGATATCTCGACGAAATCCGCCGCTTCCCGATGCTCGAGCCGCAGGAAGAGTATATGCTCGCCAAGCGTTATGCCGAGCATGAGGATCGCAACGCCGCCCATAAGCTTGTGACGAGCCATCTCCGGCTCGTGGCCAAGATCGCCATGGGCTATCGCGGCTACGGCCTGCCGATCGGCGAAGTGATCTCCGAAGGCAATGTCGGCCTGATGCAGGCGGTCAAGAAATTCGAGCCGGATCGCGGCTTTCGTCTCGCCACATACGCTATGTGGTGGATCAAGGCGGCAATTCAAGAGTATATCCTGCGCTCGTGGTCGCTCGTGAAAATGGGCACGACCGCGAACCAGAAGCGGCTGTTCTTCAATCTGCGCCGGCTGAAGGGCAAGATCCAGGCGATCGACGAGGGCGATCTGAAGCCCGAGCAGGTTGCCGAGATCGCCACCAAGCTCAATGTCAGCGAAGAGGAAGTCATCTCGATGAACCGCCGTCTCGGCGGCGACGCCTCGCTTAACGCGCCGATCAAGGCGGCGGAAGGCGATTCCGGCCAGTGGCAGGATTGGCTCGTCGACGAGCACGACAATCAGGAAGAGACGCTGATCGAGCAGGACGAACTCGACACCCGCCGCTCGCTGCTCTCCAATGCGCTGAAAGTGCTCAACGACCGCGAACGCCGCATCTTCGAAGCCCGTCGCCTGCGCGACGAGCCGGTGACGCTGGAAGAGCTGTCGGCCGAGTTCGACATCAGCCGCGAGCGCGTCCGCCAGATCGAAGTGCGCGCCTTCGAAAAGGTCCAGGATGCGGTCCGCCAGGCCGCGCTGGACCAGGCCAAGGCGTTGCGCGTGGTCGAAACGGTGAATTGATCCGCGTTCCCTGGAAGAATGTAACGCCGTCCGGTCGGGAGATCGGGCGGCGTTTTTGTTGTGCGCCCAGCATGGGCGCATTCTTGTGGGTGGAAGTCCCACCGTAAGCTGGTCATGGCGAGCGAAGAGAAGCGCAACTGCGGAAGGGCGACTGACCGTGGGGAGGAAGCGTGGATCGAACCTGCGGGCCGATGGACAAGAACCGG
>NZ_JBFUFK010000063.1:0-36455 GCF_056403475.1 Rhizobium sp. P2_G9
GCGGTGAACATGCCGGAGCATGAACCGCAGGTCGGACAGGCCGAGCGCTCGATCACCTGCACGTCCTCGTCGCTGATCTTGTCGTCGGCAGCGGCAACCATAGCGTCGACGAGGTCGAGCGCATGCGTCTTGCCGTGCAGCACGACCTTGCCTGCCTCCATCGGCCCGCCGGAGACGAAGACAGCGGGGATGTTGATGCGCAGTGCCGCCATCAGCATGCCGGGCGTGATCTTGTCGCAATTGGAGATGCAGACCATGGCGTCGGCGCAATGGGCGTTGACCATATATTCGACGCTGTCGGCGATCAGTTCGCGCGACGGCAACGAATAGAGCATCCCGTCATGGCCCATGGCGATGCCGTCGTCGACGGCGATCGTGTTGAATTCCTTGGCGACGCCGCCGGCGGCCTCGATTTCGCGCGCCACGAGCTGGCCGAGATCTTTCAGATGCACATGGCCTGGCACGAACTGGGTGAAGGAATTGACCACGGCAATGATCGGCTTGCCGAAATCGCTGTCCTTCATGCCCGTGGCGCGCCAAAGCCCGCGGGCTCCGGCCATATTGCGTCCATGGGTCGTGGTTCTCGAACGGTATGCAGGCATGACGTGATCCTCGGCTTCCTCATCGGCCAACATTGCGGCCGGAAACATCGGTTTTTTCCGAAATTTCGCCGTGGTACTCCAAATGCGGGGGTGTGTCACTATCGGAGAGGGCTGATCCGGTACGCCCGGCCCGAATTGCCATCCAGGGATTCGTCACATGCGTCGCTTCAGCGCTTCGATCTCTGCTCGAAGCTTTTCCGGATCGATCTTGGACAGATCCTCACCCTCACTCGGGTGGCGCTCCCAGTGTTTCGGCTCAAGCGGTGTGAGCGGACGATAAGCGCTGTTGAAGTTCCTGACCGCGCGCCGGGTGACTGAGCCGCGCGGCTCCTGCGTCAGGCGATAGAGGCCTGCGGCGATCATCAGCCCCATCGCGGGAATCATGACTGGAAATCCAGCAGGCATTCCGGGAATAAAAGCGGCGATGATCCCCATCAGTATGCCGCCGACCAGGACTATGACCGCAATGCGTTTTGTGACTTTGTAGACAGAATCTTTTTCGGCCGGCATCGGACAATCCGCTGGCAAGGCTGTGTCATCACTGATTTGACGGACCAACCGATACTGGGAAAAAGAAGCTTGGCCGTCGGACGTTCAGTCGTCGCCCTTTTTGATATTGACGGCAAGCGCGATGGCCTTGCGACGATCATCCTCGCTGGCGATCGAAAATGCCTGTTCCTGCATCGCTTGCAGCCAGTCGTGGTCGCGGGGTTCGCAGTTATCGAGTGCGGCGGTCATATAGGCAAGGCCGCGCACCGTCTGGCCCTCCTGGAAGATCACATTGCCGAACATGCCCATGGCGCCGGCATGGCCG
This sequence comes from Rhizobium sp. P2_G9, assembly GCF_056403475.1. NCBI lineage: Bacteria > Pseudomonadati > Pseudomonadota > Alphaproteobacteria > Hyphomicrobiales > Rhizobiaceae > Rhizobium > Rhizobium sp. P2_G9. The sequence continues at coordinate 1,417 of NZ_JBFUFK010000063.1, forward strand.
TCGCGGCGGGCGTGGTTCAGCCACTTCTTGGCCTGCTTGATATTGACCGAACCGCCCTCGCCCGCCAGCAGCATCTTGGCGAGCCGGAACTGTGCTTCGGCATCGCCGAAGGCCGATGCAGCCTGGAAATAGAGCTGTCGCGCCTGGCTGAGATCGATATGAACCGGGCTTTCCGGGATGCCCTTCTGATAATATTCGGCGAGCGCCATCAGCGCGTTGACGAAGAAGCCGGTATCGTTGGAACCAGGCTCGACGCCCTGGTTGGCGATTTCGGAATAGATCTTGAAGGCTTCGAAATCGTCCTTCGTCACCCCGTCGCCATCGGCATACATGGTGGCGAGCGCCCAGCGCGAACCGGTATGGCCCTTCTCGGCTGCGTAGCGGTAGGCTTCGACGGCTTCCTGCTTGTTGCCCTCGTGATAGGCTTTGAAACCAAGCTTGAACAGGTCGAACGGACCGGAATCCTTGGAAACGGCATTGGGGTCGAGCGCAAAAGCCGAGCTGGCGGCGCCGAGCACGATAAGTGCAGCGGCGACGATCATTCCATTCAGTCTCTTCAACGCAAGCTGCGGCATCGCTACTCAAACTCTCCCGGGGTCGGGCAAAAAAACGCAACCCGACTTCTCTAATCCACGAGTTGGGCTCAAATGGGTACGCAAAATGGCGAACGCAAGAATCCGCACCACCCTTTCCGTTGAGCCGGAAATAACAGGCGGAGTGACTGTGTTCTTCGATTCCAAGCGTATCATTCTAGCCTTGCCACGGCCCCACCCGCGGCGCCGTGCAATCTCTGTGCATCCTCGCTGCGCTTGGTTTGTGGCAGGAAATGGACAACCTTTCCAGAGCCCCGGCGCGCCCTGGACAATAACGCCAAATGTGTTGCGAAATCGTCACAAAACAATTGCGGGCAGATAGAAATCTGCCCGCATCAAGTTCGGCACAGTAGAAATTGAATTCAGGCTTCGGAAATACGTTGCAGCGCAATTTTCAGGCTGATGAGCTGCTGGTCGAGTTCGGCCAGTTTTTCGCGCTCGGCTTCCACGACGTCCGGATCGGCATTGGCGACGAATTTCTCGTTGCCGAGCTTGGCCGCGGTGCGGGTGATGTCGCTTTCCACCTTGGTTTTGGCCTTTTCGAGTCGCGACTTTTCCGCGGCAACGTCCACCAGGCTGCCGAGCGGCAGGCAGGCGACCGCTTCGCCGAGCACGATCTGCACCACGCCCTTGGGGGCCTCGTCGGCAAAGGAGATCACTTCCACGCGCGCCAGCCGCTTGATGGCGGCATCGTGGCGTTCCGCCCGCGCCCGCGTCGTCGGGCTGGCGTGAACGAGAATCAGCGGCGCAGTGGCGCCGGCCGGCACGTTCATTTCCGAACGCACGGAGCGGATGCCGGTGACCAGTTCAATCAGCCAGTTGATCTCGTCGGCCGCCGTGTTGTCGGCGAAGGTCGGCACCGGCCACTCTGCGTGGCAGAGCAGCGTCTCGCGGCTTGCCGTATGCGCCCAGAGCTCTTCGGTCATGAACGGCATGAACGGGTGCAGGAGTGCGTAGGTCTGGTCGAGCACATAGGCTGCACAGGCCTGGGATTCGGCCTTCGCCGCCTCGTCTTCGCCGCCGAACAACGGCTTCAGCAGTTCCAGATACCAGTCGCAATACTGATTCCAGATGAACCGGTAGAGCGCACCGGCGGCCTCGTTGAACTTGAACTGCTCGATCCCCGCCGTCACTTCCGCGATGGTCTTGTCGAGCTCGGTCAGGATCCAGCGATTGACCGTCTGTTTGGCATCGGCCGGCTTGAAGGCCGGATCGGGCTTGACGCCGTTCATTTCGGCGAAGCGCGTCGCATTCCAGAGCTTGGTGCCGAAATTGCGATAGCCGGCGATGCGGGCGGGATCGAGCTTCACGTCCCTGCCCTGCGCGGCCATGATCGCCAGCGTGAAACGCAGCGCATCGGCGCCATATTCATCGATCAGCTCCAGGGGGTCGATGACATTGCCCTTGGACTTCGACATCTTCTGTCCGTGCTTGTCGCGCACCAGCGCATGCACATAGACCGTGTGGAACGGTTCGACCGGAGTGCCGTCCTTGTCCTTCATGAAATGCAGGCCCATCATCATCATCCGGGCAACCCAGAAGAAGATGATGTCGAAGCCGGTGACCAGCACATCGGTCTGATAGTAGCGGTCGAGCTCCGGCGTCTTGTCGGGCCAGCCGAGCGTCGAGAACGGCCAGAGCGCCGAAGAGAACCAGGTGTCGAGCACGTCCTCGTCGCGGGTCAGGATATCGCCGGGCTTCATCTCTTCCAGCTTTTCCCCGACCCAGGCCTTCCACGGGCCTTCATTGGCAAGGTAGTGCTGAATGGCGGCGTGCAGCGCCTCTTCCTCGGTCTTCTCGACGAAGACCGAACCATCAGGGCCATACCAGGCCGGAATCTGATGGCCCCACCAGAGCTGACGAGAGACGCACCACGGCTGGATGTTTTCCATCCATTCGAAATAGGTCTTTTCCCAATTCTTGGGCACGAAGTTCGTCCAGCCCTCGCGGACAGACTTGATCGCCGGCTCGGCAAGCGTCTTGGCGTCGACATACCATTGTTCGGTGAGACGCGGTTCGATCGGCACGCCGCCGCGGTCGCCATGCGGGACCATATGCGTATGCGGCTCGATCTTGTCGAGCAGGTTTGCTTCTTCCAGCACCTGGACGATCAGCTTGCGCGCCGCGAAGCGATCCTGGCCTTCGAGCTGGTCCCAGACGCCGGGAAGCTCCAGTGCGCTCGATTCCAGCCCTTCGAGGAAATCCTCGTTGTCCTTGATGGTGATATTGCCTTCGACCGTCAGCACGTTGATCATCCTGAGACCGGCACGCTTGCCGACCTCGAAGTCGTTGAAATCGTGCGCCGGGGTCATCTTGACCGCACCGGTGCCGGCCGTCGGATCGGGATATTCATCGGCGACGATCGGAATGCGGCGGCCGACGATCGGCAGGATCACATGTTTGCCGACCAGTGCCTGATAGCGGACGTCGGAGGGATGAACGGCTATGCCGGTATCGCCCAGCATCGTCTCCGGTCGCGTGGTCGCGACGACGAGATAGTCGCGGGTTTCGAATTCCGTCGGAGTGCCCTCTTCGTCGAAGGCGATCGGATGCTGATAGGTAACGCCGGGCTCGAGCGGATAGCGCAGGTGCCAGAGATTGCCCTTGATCTCGACCTGTTCGACTTCAAGGTCGGAAATGGCGGTCAGGAGCTTCGGGTCCCAGTTGACCAGCCGCTTGTCCTTGTAGATCAAGCCTTCCTTGTAGAGCCGGACGAAGACTTCGAGCACGGCCTGCGACAGGCCTTCGTCCATGGTGAAGCGCTCGCGCGACCAGTCGCAGGACGCGCCAAGGCGCCTGAGCTGGTTGAAGATCATGCCGCCGGACTCGGCTTTCCACTGCCAGATGCGATCGACGAAGGCTTCGCGGCCCATGTCGCGGCGCGACGGCTCCTGCCGTTCCTTCAACTGGCGTTCGACCACCATCTGCGTGGCGATGCCGGCATGGTCCATGCCCGGCTGCCAGAGCACGTCCTTGCCGCGCATCCGCTCGAAGCGGACCATGATGTCCTGCAGCGTGTTGTTGAGCGCGTGGCCCATATGCAGCGAGCCGGTGACGTTCGGCGGCGGGATGACGATGCAGAAAGTGTCCTCGCCCGGCTTGGCATTGGCCCCTGCCCCGAAGGCATCGGCCTCTTCCCATTTCCTGGCGATCTTCGGTTCAACGGACGCCGAATCATAGGTTTTGTCGAGCATGGGGATACCGTCGCTGGTCATGATTTTTGCGCACTCCGTAGCGGTAACGCGATGGGCAAGTCAATCGCGGTCAATGAAAAAGCCGCCCGGAGGCGGCTTCGACGGGGTCAAAAGCATTCCGGAATTCAGCGCCGGGGACCACGCACCACGCGCTCGATTTCTTCGCGCACGAGCCGTTCCACCAGCGTCGGCAGATTGTCGTCCAGCCATTCCTGCAGCATGGGCCTGAGCATATCCTCGGCGATCTCGTCGAACGAGCGCCGCTCAGCGCTTTCGACGGCGAGCGCCAGATCCTGGAACGAGCGGGCTACCTGTTCGCCGGCCATGGACGACATCAGCGACGTGGGCTCGTCGCGCAACGGCGGTTCCTCGCGGTGCATCTCGACCGGCGCCATGCGGGTATCGGTCTCCGGCTCCGCAGCAACCTCGTGCATCCGCTCGGCGGCCATCGGCATCGCGGCGGCTTCCACGGCAGGACGCGCAATCTGCTCATCCGCTACGGCCTGCGACGGAGCTTGCTCGCGGACGGCAGCGCCGCGCTCGGAAGCTGCACGCACGCGGGCAGCGACATCGGCGAGCGACAGCGATTTCTGCGGCGCCGGGTTGGCGGCATGCAGGCTGTTCGGCTGCTGCTGTTCGTGATCTCGGACATCCGCATCCGCGACCGCGCGCAGGAGCGGCGGAGAGACGACTTCGGCCGGCGCATAGGTCTGTCGGGTGTCGGTGAAGTGGTCATCGACGGTCAGGCTGACATCGTCGGAATCGTCATTTGCGGGACGGCCATTGAAGCCCGCCGGTTCAGCAGCGAGGGTCGCCACACCAGCCTGCAATACCGGCTCGTTGCTTTCGATGATCCTGCGAATGGAAGCCAGGATCTCGTCCATGGAGGGTTCACGCACTACATTTGGCTGAGCCATTTCAGTCCCCGGTAATATTCTGCCGCATTGACGATTTGCGCCCCGACCGACGCAACCGATAGCAGACTATGTCATCACCCGATCGGAAAAAACCGCTACGAATCAATAAAATGATATGATGCACAGTTTTATGGCCGTCCGATAGCCGGAATGAAATTAACGGCCGTCGACCGTCCGCAATCCGATCCACTTGTCCTTGACGGCATTGTAGTGCTCTTCAGGATCGTATTTCTGCACCTTGAGGCGGAGGTCCTCGATCGTCAGATGTCCCATTGCCGCGACGGTGGAATAGCTGGCAACCACCGAATCGCGGCGCGCCTGGGCAAGGGTCTCCCTGGCCTGCAGAACCTTGGCCTGGGAGTCGAGGACGTCCAATGTGGTCGCCTGCCCGACCTTGCGCTCTTCGATCACGCCGGCAAGTGCATCATTGGCCGCGCGCAACTGCACCATGCCGGCCGAAATCGTTGCCTCGGACGCCTGATACTGGGCCATGCCGGCGACGATCGTCTTCTGCACGTCGAGCCGGACCGAATCGAGCAGGATCTGCTGCTGGCCCAGTCGTTCCTTGGCCTGGCGGATCTGGCCATATTCGGCGCCGCCCTGGTAGATCGGGATATTGAGGCGGGCGGTCAATGACGAGGTTGAGTAGTCGTTGAGATCGGTAAAGGGCGAGTTGCCGGTGTTGCCTGCAATCTGTCCTTGAATAACGACGCCGGGCAACATCTGACCTTCGGCGGATTTGACCTGGAATCCTGCCTGATCGATCAAATACATCGTTGCAAGAATCTGCGGATGATCCCGCCAGCCTGTGGCGACCGCCTTGTCTATGCTCGCAGGAATCACCCTGGCAAGCGGTGGCGCCTGCTTGATGCCCTTCGGCGCATCGCCGACGATCTGAACGTAAACCGCCTGGCTTTGCCTGAGTTGAGATACCGCGCCGGCCAGCAGAGCCTGCGCCTGCGCCAGTTCCGATTGTGACAGACTGACATCCGTCTTCGTCCCTTCGCCTACAGCGAGTCGTGACTTGGCAGCATTCACCTGCTCACGCAGGAAGGCCATGTTCTGCTTGCGGATGACGACGATATCCTGATTGAGCGCGATATCGGCAAAAGCCTGCGCTGCCGAGAGCAATGTCTGAATCTCCCGCGCCTTCAGCGAGGCCCGTTCGGAGTAGACACTGGCTTCGGCGGCCTTGACGTTGTTCAGGGTCTGAAAGCCGTCGAAGACCTGCTGCGTGATTGTGATGCCGATCGAAGCGTTCTGAAAGTCGTGTTTGTCCTGGATGGCCACCGGCTTCCCATCAAGCCCGGTCTGCGAGGTGACGCCATGCACGTTCATGTCATATTGATTATACGTCTTCTGAGCAAAAGCCGAAATCTGTGGCCGCCAGCCAGCCTTGGCGATCGCCACACTCTCGTCGGTGGCGCGCAGCCCGGCGCGGGCTGCATTTAGGTCGGGGTTGTTCAGATAGGCCYTTTCCATCGCCTCGGTAATGCTGCCGGCGTTCGCAGGGCCATAGACAGCCAGGGAAACCGGCACCACGATCGCGGCAAGCAAGGCCGTTCTCATTTTCCACACGTCAAGTCACCCCGTCCGCAGCTTTCGCCGCCCGATCGCCATGCCGGCGATACGATTCGACTGCCGCCACCTCATGCGCCGGCAATTCAGTCTGCAAATCCCGCATCAGGGCTGCTTCGGCATTATAGCAGAGGCGACAGCCCTATCCGCAACCGCCCATGCGAATCTTTATGGTACAATATGAATTCACATTGCCAGTGGGCAACAAGGTTAATGGCTGAATCAACAGCTTAGTACATTGATAAGAATCAAACCACGCTGTCGGCAGGCGTCGATCGCGCGGCTTGTTTGTGTCAAAACGATGTCAGAAAACGAATTCGGCAACCTTGTCGAAGCCCGGCAGCTTGCCGACGGAGGCGTTGAAAGCGAAGCGCTCGGACTGGCGACCCTGCTCGCGGACGAAAATGCGCGCGCCGGAAGACAGCCCCTGCCCAACCACCGCGACGAGCCTGCCGCCTTCCTTGAGCTGATCGAAAAGCGCGGTCGGCAGCGTATCGACGGCGCCGTTGACGAAAATCAGGTCAAAAGGCGCCTTGCCCGGATAGCCGGCCGAAAGCGCGCCGCTGACGAGCGTCACATTGGCGACACCCTCCAGATTGGCTTTCGCCGCGTCGAGCAGCGATGCGTCGCTCTCCACGGACGTCACCGTGCCGGCGAGTTGCGCGAGAAGCGCCGTGGCGTAACCGGTTCCGGTCCCGACCTCGAGTACCGAATCGGACTTGCTCACCGCCGCCAGCTGCAGCATCTTGGCCAGCGGCGAGGCCGCCATGATATAACGTCCCGGGCCGATCTCCAGGTCGGTATCGATATAGGCGACGGCCTTGAGGCGGTCCGCGACGAATTTCTCGCGTTCGACATTGAAGAAGGCCGTCAGGATGGAATGCGACGTCACATCCGTTGTCCGGAGTTGGCTGTCGATCATCTTGGTGCGCTGCGCTGAATAGTCCATGGTCGGATGCCCCTACTACATGCCTTGAAACCGGCGGGATCACTGCCGGTCTTACTTGCCCTCTGCGCAGCTTTCAAGGGAGCGTGCGGCATTGCGGCAAATTTCGGCGCGGTCGGGTAGAGCCGGCTTATCGTCTGTGCCGAAAGAAAAATGCCTCGCCTCTGCGGCGCAGGGCGTTCATAAGCGGCGTGAATCCCCCGTCCCCGCCCCCGATCACCTTTTCGGACCGAGGCTTTCGAATTCTGTCACAGGCAGAATGCTGATCATTGATGCCGCGCAACATCAGACATTAGATGAATTGTTCGGTTCAGTTCACTGGAAATGGCCACGCTCTGGGAAAACTTTATATGTTTCGCGGATAAAATACCACGATGCTCCATTTCTCCACCGATGACCTGCCTCTGCGGGATCGTTTCGATCACTGGTGCGAGACGCGCGGCAGGAACTTGTTTGGCGTCACGATCGAATTGCCGCGCGAGCGTCGAGCCGATTTTTTCGGGCGATTCAGCGCCGCCCAGGTCGGCGGTGCGGTGGTCTCGGAAATGCAGGCCTCGTCTTACAAACTGAGCCGGACCGACAAGGATATCGGCCGGGTGGCCGGCAACAGCCTGTGCATCTCGCGCCAGGTGCGTGGGCCAGGCTGGGTGGATGTTGGCCGCGGGCGCATATTGTCCGTGCGGGAGGGCGATCTCGCCATCAATCATTCCGATCTGCCCTATACCGGCACCCCGCAGCGTGCCGACGGCTTCCACTATCGGATGTTGAAGATTCCGCTCTCGGGCGACATTTTGTTGGCAGCACCCGTACATGATCTTTTCGCGGCGGTGTCCGCGCCGAATAGCACATTCGCCCGGCCACTTTCGGCGCTCTTCAACGCCATAATCGGCGGATGGCGCGATCTCGCCGATCCCTTCTCTGCGATTACGCATGTCGCCAGGCTCGCCATGCTTGAGCGCGGCCGCCTGCTGCCCGGCATGCCGGAATGCCGGGCAGCGCTGCGCGCAGGCTTCTTCCATGCCGCGCATGAGGTTCTCGCACGCGATCACCATGACCCGAGCCTGTCGCCCGGTGCGGTCGCGCGTGAGCTCGGAATTTCCTTGCGGCAGATCCATGTCCTGTTCGAGCCGACGGGCCTGTCTTTCTCCAGGACGTTGACGGCCATCCGAATCCGCACCGCGTGCCTGCTGCTGGAGACGATGCCGGCACGGTCTGTCGCCGATATCGCCTTTGCCAGCGGCTTTGACAGTCTTGCGACATTCTATCGCGCGTTCCGGGATTCTTCGGGGATGACGCCGACGGATATGCGCTCCCTTTCCCGACATTGATCTGCTGCGGATCTGCGCCTTCGGGCTGGATAATTGGGCTCTGCACTGAGCTTAAGCTGGGCGCGTGCGCGCAATGAGAAGACGGTAACCCACGCCTCTGTTAAGCGTCCAATCCTTGTTCGGCAGCAGGATGGACGGAGTGGTGAATGCCGTGGCGTGCACGGACCGAACAATTGCTGGCCAAGCCCGGCTGCCTTCGCGTCATGTGTGAACTTGCCAGGGGGTTCATGCGCACCCATGACAATTCGCCGCGTGCATCTTCGCTGTTTGCCAGCCAGCAGCGCTGGTTGATGTCTCACATCGCGATTTCGCTCCACTTTCGCCGATCGGTTTCCGCCGAAAGCGGTTTGACGCTGTACAATTTCATGCAGGACGTTGTCGGCCATGAGCTCGCCAGCCGCAACACGGCGCGGGCCTTCCTGGCCGAAGCGGTAAAATACGGCTTCGCCCGGCCTGTCCCGTTCGAAGGCCAGCCACGCTTGCCGAACAGCATGTTGCCGATCGAGCCGACGGAGGCGACGATCGCGCTTCTCGCCGAGTGGTATTCTGCGCATCTGCAGGCCCTGGATGCGCTCGGCGGAGCGCCACGGCTGCCCCGTTTTTCCGCAAACCTGTCTGCCGCACTCGCCGCAATGGAACCGTTTGTCTGCGGCGAACTGTTGACTTGCGCCGATGTGCGCAATCCTGGGCCGGTCTACTCGCTTTGTACCTGGATGGACCAGGGCGGCCTGCTGATGGATCGCCTGATGGCCGGGATCGACTGTACAACCGCGACGGAAGGGGAACGGTCGATCACCGATATCACCTCCATTTCCGAAATCGCCCGGGCCTATGGCCTCTCCAGATCGCATGCCGCGCGCAAACTCGTGAACGGCGAGCGAACCGGTCATATCGGCTGGACCGGACGGCGCGGCCATTCCGCGATGTGGTTATCCAGCGATTTCCGCAAGGATTATGCGCGCGCCCAGGCGTTCAAATTGGTGATCATCGATGCGGCCTTCGCATTGGCCTTCGCATCCGATGACGGCCCCTCGATGGCACCCTGTCAAGCCAACTCCGATCGCGTGTCAAAAATGGGCGGAGACAGTTCACCGCCGCCTCAATAGGTTTCGCGCCGACGAGGCTGTCTAACGCTTCAAGGCCGATCCAGGCGGCCGAGATCGGAACGAATTACGGAATAGGATTGCGCCATGACGCATAGCTCACCCGCCGAGACCCAGGTCACCGCCTCCGCCGATGACAGTCACCAGATCACGGCGCTTGCAGATCACGGCTGGGTGGTCACCTGGGAGGCCGATGGCCGAAACGGCATCTACCAGCAAGCTTACAATGCCGACGGCACCAAACAGGGTGTCGAGACTCAGGTCAATACCGTAGCAACATCCGAATACACCCCTCAGATCACGGCGCTTACCGGTGGCGGTTGGGTGGTGACTTGGCAAGCCTGGGGCCAGGACGGTGGCGGCCCCTTCGGCGTCTACCAGCAGGTCTACAATGCCGATGGCACCACACTGGGTGGCGAAACTCTCGTCAACACATATGTCACCGACTCGCAAGACACCCCACAGATCACCGCGCTTAGCGATGGCGGCTGGGTGGTGACGTGGCAATCCAACGGAGAAGATGGCAGTTACTACGGTATCTACCAGCAGGCCTATAATGCCGATGGCACCACACAGGGTGTTGAGACCCGGGTCAATACATTTACGACCGGCGACCAATCCGGCCAGCAGATCACCGCGCTTGCCGATGGCGGCTGGGTGGTGACGTGGCGCTCCTACGGCTTAGGCGTCAGCATCTACGACATTCGCCAGCAAGCCTATAATGCCGACGGCACCACGTTAGGTGTCGAGACGCTGGTCAACTCATACACCTTCGTTGAGCAAGACAGCCCGCAAATCACCGCGCTTGCCGACGGTGGTTGGGTGGTGACGTGGCGTTCCGACTACCAAGACGGCGATGTCTATGGTGTCTATCAGCAGGCCTATAACGCCGACGGCACCTCACGGGGTGTCGAAATCCAGGTCAATACCTATACGACCGGCGCGCAATCCGACCAGCATGTCACCGCGCTTACCGATGGCGGCTGGGTGGTGACCTGGGTGTCCGCCGGGCAAGACGGCGATGGCAACGGCATCTACCAGCAGGCCTACAACGCCGACGGCACCACGCAAGGCGGCGAAACCCAGGTCAATACATACACAACCGGCGACCAATCCGGCCAGCAGATTACCGCGCTTGCCAATGGCGGCTGGGTGGTGACCTGGGTATCCGGCGGGCAAGACGGCGATGGCAGCGGCATCTACCAGCAAGCCTACAATGCCGATGGCAGCACACTGGGTGGCGAGACCCAGGTCAATACATTCACCGCCGGCGATCAATACAGTCCGAAAATGACTGCGCTTGCCGATGGCGGCTGGGTGGTCACCTGGATAAGCGGCGCCCAGATCTACCAACAACGATACAGCTCGGACGGTCATATCTACGATCCGCATCAGGCCCCGACAGCATCCGATGCCACACTAACCGCGTTGGAAGATACGCCTTACACGTTCTCGGCTTCCGATTTCGGCTTTTCGGACAGCACCGATGGCGACAGTCTGTCAGCGGTGATCATCACGACGCTGCCGGCCTCCGGCACGCTGACCATCGATGGCGTCGCCGTGACTGCAGGCACCTCGATCAGTGCGAGCGACATCGCCGCCGGCAAGCTTGTCTATACGCCCACGGCAAATGACCACGGCGACGATTTCGCTAGCCTCACCTTCGAGGTTGTCGACGATGGCACAACCAGGGACGGCGGTCACGATACCTCCACCTCCCACACGCTGACCTTCAATGTCTCCGCGGTTAACGATGCACCCACCGCATCAGACCACACCGTCTCACTGCTTGAGGACGGCTCCTATACATTCGCGACGTCCAATTTCGGCTTTTCGGATAGCGAGGGCGACCACCTGTCGGCGGTGATCATCACGACGCTGCCGGCGTCGGGCACGCTGACGCTCAATGGCGTTGCGGTCCAGGCGGGTGATTCCATCGATGCGAGCGATCTCGCCGCCGGCAAGCTGGTCTACGTGCCGGCCGCCGACGCCAACGGCCGCGATCTTGCCAGCCTGACCTTCGAGGTCGTCGACGACGGCGGCACAGCCAATGGCGGTGTCGATACGTCCGCCAGCCACACGATCACCTTCGACGTCGTCGGGGTCCCTGCCGTTGAAACTGAGGTCAACACCTACGCGACGGGCGATCAGTACGACCAGCATGTCACCGCGCTGGCCGACGGCGGCTGGGTGGTGACGTGGATATCCTACGGCCAGGACGGCAGCGGCACCGGCATTTACCAGCAGGCCTACAATGCCGACGGCACCGCGCTGGGAGACGAGACGCGCGTCAACACAGTGACGGCCGATTCCCAGGATAATCCCCAGATCACGGCGCTTGCCGATGGGGGCTGGGTGGTCACTTGGACTTCCAAATACGAGGACGGCAGCGGCACCGGCATTTACCAGCAGGCCTACAATGCCGACGGCACCATGCAGGGTGTCGAGACTCGGGTCAATACATACATCACCGACGATCAAACCGACCCGCAGATCACCGCGCTTGCCGGTGGCGGCTGGGTCGTCACCTGGGGCTCCCGTGACCAGGACGGAGATGACGGAGGCATCTACCAGCAGGTCTACAATGCCAACGGCACCACGCAAGGGGTTGAGACCCGGGTCAATACCCAATGGACCAACAGTCAGGAGGACCCGCAGATCACCGCGCTGGCCAATGGCGGCTGGGTGGTCACATGGACCACCAGTGATACCTATCAGCAGGCCTACAATGCCGACGGCACCGCGCTGGGTGACGAGACCCGGGTCAATACATACACGACCGGCAATCAACACGACCCGCAGATCACCGCTTTGGCCGATGGCGGCTGGGTAGTCACCTGGATATCCGATGGCCAGGACGGCGATCTCTACGGTATCTACCAGCAGGCTTATAATGCCGATGGCACCGCTTATGGTGTCGAAACCCAGGTCAATACCTATACGGACAGCTACCAGTACAATCCGCAGATCGCCGCGCTTGCCGATGGCGGCTGGGTGATCACCTGGACGTCCTTTGGCGAGGACGGCAACAGCTACGGTGTCTACCAGCAGGTCTACAACGCCGACGGCACCACGCATGGCAGCGAGACGCGCGTCAATACTGAAACGGCGAGCTCGCAGGAGAACCAGCCGGTCACCGCCCTTGCCGATGGCGGCTGGGTGGTCACATGGATCTCCTATGGCCAGGACGGCGACGGCTATGGCGTCTACCAGCAGGCCTACAATGCCGACGGCACCACACGGGGTGACGAGACCCAGGTCAACACCTATACAGCCGGCTCGCAGGAGAGCCCGAAGATCACCGCGCTTGCCGATGGCGGCTGGGTGGTGACGTGGAATTCCGACAGCCAAGACGGCAGCGGCAGGGGCATCTACCAGCAGCGATATGATGCGGAGGGCCAGATCTATGGCACGAACCATGCCCCGACGGCAGCTGATGCGACGCTGACAACGACCGAGGATACCTCTTACACCTTCTCGGCCGCCAATTTCGGCTTTGCCGATGCAATCGATGGCGACCATCTGTCCGCGGTGATCATCACGATGCTGCCGGCCTCCGGCAAGCTCAAGCTCGATGGCGTCACCGTGCATGCAGGCGATTCGATCGATGCCAGCGACATTGCCGCCGGCAAACTGGTCTATGTGCCTGCCGCCAATGCGCATGGCACAGGCCTCGCCAGCCTGACCTTTGAGGTCGTCGACAATGGCGGCACTGAGGGCGGCGGCTTCGATACGTCTGCCTCCTACACCATCACCTTCAACGTCACGTCCGTCAGCGATGCCCCGACAGCATCGGACCACACCGTCTCGATGCTCGAAGACGGTTCATATACATTCGCGATTTCCAACTTCGGCTTTTCGGATGTCGACGGCGACAGCCTGTCGGCGGTGATCATCACGACACTGCCGGCCTCCGGCACGCTGACGCTCAACGGCGTTACCGTGCATGCAGGGGATTCGATCGATCCGAGCGACATCGCCGCCGGCAAGCTCACCTATGTGCCGCCCGCCGACGCTAGTGGGCGCGACCTTGCCAGCCTGACCTTTGAGGTCGTCGACGATAGCGGCGCCAGTGGCACCGATACCTCTGCTAGCCACACGATCACTTTCGATGTCGTCGCGGTGCCCGCCGCCGAGACCCAGGTCAATACCGAGACGGCCAGCGCGCAATTCAACCAGACGATCACCGCGCTTGCCGATGGCGGATGGGTGGTCACCTGGCAGTCCAACGGCCAGGACGGCAGTGCCGCCGGCATATACCAGCAGGCCTACAATGCTGATGGGACGACGCTGGGTGACGAGACCCAGGTCAATATCTATACGACCAGCTATCAGGATTTCCAGCAGATCACTGCGCTTGCCGATGGCGGCTGGGTGGTCACGTGGCAGTCCTATGGCCAGGACGGCGACGACGAGGGCATCTACCAGCAGGCCTACAATGCCGACGGCACCACGTTAGGTGTCGAGACCCGGGTCAATACCTACACCGCCAGATATCAAGACAGCCAGCACATCACCGCGCTTGCCGATGGCGGCTGGGTGGTCACCTGGGAGTCCTATGGCCAGGACGGTGATAGCTCGGACGTCTATCAACAGCTCCTCAATGGCTACGGTGTCTACCAGCAGGTCTACAATGCCGACGGCACCAAGTTAGGTGACGAGACCCGAGTCAATACCTATACGACCGGCGATCAAGGTTCTCCGCAGATCACCGCGCTTGCCCATGGCGGTTGGGTGGTCACCTGGCAATCCTATCTCCAGGACGGCAGCGGCGCCGGCGTCTACCAGCAGGCCTACAACGCCGATGGCACCAAGCAAGGGGGCGAGACCCGGGTCAACACCTATATGACCGACTCTCAAGGCTCTGCGCAGATCACAGCGCTTGCCGATGGCGGATGGGTGGTGACCTGGGAGTCCAACGGCCAGGACGGCAGTGGCACCGGCATCTACCAGCAGGCCTATAATGCCGACGGCACCACACAGGGGGTCGAAACCCGAGTCAACACCTATACGACCGGCTCTCAAGATTCCCTGCACGTCACCGCGCTTGCCGATGGCGGATGGGCAGTCACCTGGACGACCATCGACCAGGACGGCGATGGCTACGGTGTCTACCAACAGGCCTATAATGCCGATGGCACTGCGCTAGGAGACGAGACCCAGGTCAATACCTATACGACCGGCTATCAAGGTTCTCCGCAGATCACAGCGCTTGCCGATGGCGGCTGGGTGGTCACCTGGACGTCCACGGGTCAGGACGGCAGCAGCGACGGCGTCTACCAGCAGGCCTACAATGCAGATGGCACCACGCAGGGGGGCGAGACCCGAGTCAATACCTATACGGCCAGCAGCCAACTTTCTCCGCAGATCACCGCGCTTGTCGATGGCGGCTGGGTGGTCACCTGGGCGTCCAATGGCCAGGACGGCAATAGCTATGGCGTATATCAGCAGCGCTATGATGCGGAGGGTCAGATCTACGGCACGAACCATGCCCCGACTGCCGCCGATGTGACGCTGACAACGCTCGAGGATACGGCCTACACTTTCTCGATTGTCAACTTTGGCTTTGCCGACGCAATCGATCGCCATGACACTCTGTCGGCGGTGATCATCTCCGCGCTGCCGACCTCCGGTACGCTCAAGCTCAATGGCGTCACCGTGCATGCAGGGGATTCCATCGATGCGAGCGACATCGCCGCCGGCAAGCTTCTCTATATGCCCGCTGCGAATGCCAATGGTACCGGTCTCGCCAGCCTGACCTTCAAGGTGGTCGATGACGGCGGCACCGAGAGCGGCGGCTTCGATACGTCCAGCGCCCACACCATCACGTTCAATGTCACGTCTGTCAGCGATGCCCCGACGGCATCAAACAATACCCTGTCCCTGCTCGAGGATGGCTCCCATGCCTTCTCGGTTGCCGATTTCGGCTTCTCGGACAGCACCGATGGCAACAGCCTCGACTATGTGACGATCACGGCTCTGCCTGCGTCCGGCACGCTGACGCTCGACGGCGTCGCCGTGACCGCCAATCAGCACATCACTGCCGCCGATATTTCCAGCCTCGTCTGGACGCCGGCGGCCAATGCCCACGGCACGGGCCTTGCCAGCCTGACATTCACGGTCAGTGACAATGGCGGCACGGCGCATGGCGGCAACGACACCAGTACCGTGCATACGCTCACATTTGATGTCACCGCTGTCGATGACGCGCCGGTGCTGGACTTCGATTCGGCTTCGACATTCGAGAACAAGGCTGTGACGATGAATGTGCTCGCCGACGCCACCGATGTCGACGGCGATACGCTGACGATCATTTCTGCCGGCGTCACCTCCGGTTTCGGCTCCGTATCAATCGTGGGCGGTAAACTGGTCTATGATCCGACGACGGCGCCCAACCAGAATATCGACGCGGGCGAAAGCCGCCAGGTCAAGGTCAGCTATACGGTCTCCGATGGCCATGGTGAACACACTTCCGAGACGATCACCATCACCGTCAACGGCGTTTCACCGGATGTGTTCAGGGGCACGGATGCTGCGGAAACCCTGACCGGCAGCCATGGCGACGACATTGTCTACGGCCTGGGCGGCAACGACCTAATCGATGGCGGCACCGGCGCCGACGATATGCGTGGCGGCAAGGGCAATGACGTCTATGTCGTCGACAACAAAAAGGACAATGTTTCGGAAGCCAAGGGTGCGGGCACGGATCTCGTCAAGGCATCGGTCAGCTTCACGCTCGGCGACAATATCGAAAGGCTGCAGCTGACCGGATCAGCCGCCACAGATGCCAACGGCAACAGGCTTGCCAATCTCCTGACTGGCAACAAGACGGACAACACGCTGTGGGGCGGCCTCGGCGCCGACACGCTGAGCGGCGGCAAGGGTGCCGATACATTCCTGTTCCGCGACATCGCCGAAAGCACGGTAAAGGCTGGCGGCCGTGACCTCATCCTCGATTTCTCCCATCATCAGCACGATCAGATCGACCTGCATCTGATCGACGCTGACGAGACGAAGAGCGGCAACCAATCGTTCAAGTTCATCGGCACGGATCAGTTCGATG
Source organism: Rhizobium sp. P2_G9 (assembly GCF_056403475.1). Classification (NCBI taxonomy): domain Bacteria; kingdom Pseudomonadati; phylum Pseudomonadota; class Alphaproteobacteria; order Hyphomicrobiales; family Rhizobiaceae; genus Rhizobium; species Rhizobium sp. P2_G9. Next base: position 18,139 of record NZ_JBFUFK010000063.1, read on the forward strand.
GCCACGCTGGCGAGCTGCGTTTCGAGTCGAAATCCGGCCATACACTCATCCAGGCCGATACCGACGGCGACCATAAGGCCGATTTCGCCATCATGCTCGATGACGCCATGGCTCTCAAACAAGGGGACTTCGTGCTGTGATCGATGTGGAGAATATCTGAAGCATGTTGCGGCCTCAGGATTCGCTCGTCGTGTTGGGCTTGAGACCACTTATCGAACGCCAACCGCCCCTGGGGTCGCGGGCGCAGTTTTTTGGCGCATGACGTGCCGATTTTACAATGAAAATGTTTGGAGGCCTCGTCCGGAATCGAACCGGAATAGAAGGATTTGCAGTCCTCTGCGTAACCACTCCGCCACGAGGCCTCATTATTCCAACCGTTAAGCGATAAAGCTTAATTCTCCGTTTTGGATACGGATGCTGATCGAAAATACCAGCGTCCCCGGCGGAATGGGCGGGCTTCTAACAGGAAGGTTCTCTATCCGCAAGCCGCTTTTCGGCCGACGTCCCGTCACCAGCGCATGTTTTTTTCCACAGGACGGTGAAGGGGGTGGATTGGCAGGCTTTTGTGACAGCCGTTCCTGCGGCGAAGGGAAATTTCGTTGGTTTTTTGAAAAAACCGCTTGGCAAATCGAGAAAGCATTTGTATTAGCCCTGCCAACGCTGCGGCAACGCAGACATTCCCTGGTAGCTCAGCGGTAGAGCATTCGACTGTTAATCGACAGGTCGCCGGTTCGAATCCGGCCCGGGGAGCCAAATTAGATGCCTCTCAATTTCTGCAGCTTCATGCGCAGCAAATTGGGAGGCATTTTTCTTTGTCTGGGCAATGAAATCAAAGGGCTGCCGGTAGAGCTCCGAGCTTGATCTTCGCACTGACGAACACCTGCCGGCAGAGGCCTGCTCCGATAGCGCTTGCTTTATCGCCGTTTCTGGAAATGCGCGATTGAGCCGGCCGGATGGGTGGAATGATTGTTGTGCTTATAGGGTGAGATGTGGACGATCGGATCGTGGCGAGCGATGAAATCGATGCATGCATCCATAACCTCGCAACCGGAATAGGAATCGTGCAGGAGCAAGTGACCACCTGGCGATAGCAAGGGATACCAGTTTTCCATATCCTTCGTGCAGCCGTCATAGCTATGATCGCCATCGATGAAGAGAAGGTCGAAGGCTTTTATCTGGTCGTATCTTTTGTTTTGGGAATCGCCGACAATCAGTTCGATATTTTCAATCGACTGCTGTTTCAATATTTCCTGAAGCCGGGCATCGTCCTGCGGTGCAAGATCGATCGACCAGATCGGAACGCTGCTGTTTGCGCAGGCCATCAGGAAAGCGCTGCCGCCGTTGAACCGGCCGGTTTCGACAATTCCCTGGCGGGCGCGCGTAGCGACCATGAAAAGATACTCCGCCTCCCACGGATCCTGGCGAATGAAGCCTGGCGCCAATTCGGATTTCTTGCCGAGAATATGAAGACGCCTGTTGGCGCCCCTCTTGCCCCAGATGAAGTCCATTGGAGAACTTAGGTTTTTCGTTCTTAAACTTCCGCCGAACCGAACCAGAAACTCGTTGAATTTCACAATATTGCCCCTTCCCGTTTCCTCAGGAAGGTTTTTATTTCAGGCCACGACAATTTTCATCATATATTTCGTGCTGTCTGCCGAATTCAGCTTGCGACTTATTGTCGTGCATTCGCAAATGCTATTCTGTTATTCCTGTTGAAACTGGCACGGCCAGCTTTTCGGCTTTGTCAAACCCGCCGGAAGCACTGTCTTGTCGTCTCCACAGGCCATGTCCAGCTGCCACTGCACCAGCCCGGTCGCCTTGCCGAGGTTCACCCCTTCGATTCGGGTTAGAAAGAAGAAGGCGCGGTCGAAGTCGACCGGCGTGTCGAACGTAGCGCCTCGGAAATCGACGCGGGACACATTGGCCAGGGTAAAGCGGCTGCCGCTGACATCGGCGCCGTCAAACTGCGAGCGCCCCATGTCGGCCTTGGTGAAATCCGCATTGGCGAGCTTGGCCTGCTTGAAATTGGAACGCTGCAGTTCCGCGTTCTGGAAATCGGCACCGGGTGCGTCTATCTGGCTGAAATCGGTTCGATAGGCTTCCACTTTGGCGAAGTGAGCGCCCTTGGCCGTCGTGGCCGAGAGGTTGGCACGAACCAATGTCGCCTTTTCGAGATTTGCACCGGTCAGGTTGGAGCTGCGAAGATCGGTCGAGCTGAAATCCGAGCCCGCCAGCTTGGCGCCGCTGAGATCGCTTTCGGACAGCATGAGCATCGTCTTGTCGCAATTCTGCCAATCGATGCCCGAGGTCGGCGCAGTTTGGCAGTCATCGGACGCAAAAGCGGTTTCCCCGGAAAATCCAAGGAAACCGAGCAGCAGAATGCCACAATATGGGGTGGATCTTCTGAAATGCCTCGAAATGGAACCCATGATATCTCCTCATTTGCGCGGCGCACGGCTCCGCAAGGATGGCACTCGTGCCGTTCGGCGACGGTCTCCCGCAAATTCGACGTCGGGCTTATTTCTTCCAATCATCCTACTGAGAAGCGGCGGATAACTAAAGGGCCTAAATCCGGCCGGCCAGCGTCGCAAGCGGCAGACGCCTGATGTTGATACGCTGGCGCCCGCATTCATTTCGACGTGGGCGAGAGAGAGGCCTGTCGCTCGATCGCCAATGACGCCAATGTTGGAATCACCAGTCGATCCCTGGAGTTGTTCCGCGACTGATCTATCCAGTCAGAAGAACCGTATGAAGGCCGGATGCAACGGAGCGCAAATGACAGATCCCTTGGACACGCTTCCGGTCATCCTCTGGTTCCGCCGCGATCTCCGGCTCTGGGATAATCTCGCGCTACAGGCAGCGATCCAGACTCAGGCGCCCGTGCTTGGCGTCTATATCCAAGCGCCGGAGAGCCCTTTCGCAGGCGCGCTGGGCGCCGCGCAGGCCTGGTGGCTGCATCATTCCCTGGCGGCGTTGGAGCAATCACTCAAGAGCGTTGGCAATCGCTTGCTGCTGCTCTCCGGCAGGCCGCTCGACGTGATCGAAGCGCTCATCGAAAAGACCGGCGCCAAGGCAGTGTTCTGGAACAGGCTCTACGACGCCGATGGCATCGAGCGCGACCGCCGGATCAAATCGAAGCTCCGCGATCGAGGAATCGATGCCCAAAGCTTTGGCGGCTTTCTGATGCACGAGCCGACGCGGCTCGTCACCGGCCAGGGCAGCCACTACAAAGTGTTCACGCCCTTCTGGAAGGCGTTCGACGCCGATTTCACACCGCACGATTCCCTGCCGGCACCGAAAATGATCAAGGCGCCCGACCATTTTCCGGCGACCGAAGCGCTCGAGCGATGGCAGCTTACGCCGCATAAGCCGAATTGGGCCAAAAGTTTTCCGGAGCACTGGCAGCCGGGCGAGGCAGGCGCCCTCGCCCGGCTGAAGGATTTCCTCGATCACCGGCTCGACGGATACAAGCAAGACCGCGATCTGCCCGGCAAGGCATCGACCTCGGGGCTGTCGCCGCATCTTGCCATGGGCGAGATTTCGCCGCATCGCATCTGGCGCGCCGTAGGCAAGGCGTTCGATGAACACGGAACCGATGCCATCGCCTTCCGCCGTGAACTCGTCTGGCGTGAATTCTCCTGGCATCTGCTGTTCCACAAGCCGGACATGCCGACGACGAACATGGATCGTCGCTTCGATGCCGTCGAATGGCGCCGGGATAAGAAGGCGCTGAGCGCCTGGCAGCGCGGCGAGACCGGTTATCCGATCGTCGATGCCGGCATGCGCGAGCTCTGGCAGACCGGATTCATGCAAAACCGCGTCCGCATGATCGTCGCCTCCTTCCTGATCAAGGACCTGCTGATCGACTGGCGCGAGGGCGAGCGCTGGTTTCGCGACACGCTCGTCGATGTCGACTGCGCCAACAATGCGATGAACTGGCAATGGGTGGCCGGCTGCGGTCCGGACGCCTCCCCCTGGTTCCGCATCTTCAACCCGGTCAAGCAAGGCGAGACGTTCGACGCCGAAGGCAGCTATGTCAGGCGCTACTGTCCGGAACTGTCGGATCTGCCGGATGAATATATCCATTGCCCGTTCGACGCCCCGCCTGCTGTGTTGAAGGCCGCCGGCGTGACGTTGGGCGAGACATATCCGCACCCGCTCGTCGACCATGCGCATGCCCGCGAGCATGCACTTGCCGCGTTCAAGGCTCTGCCGAAAGCGTGATCAGTGTGTCCTGAGTGCGTCGAGCGCTTGGAGCACTTCGTCCGGATCCCAGCCGGCGTCGAGCGCGGCATCGATCAGCTTGAGGTCGACCTCCGCCTCAAGCTTGAGAAACAAGGGTTCCAGTGCCTCCCGGACCGTCAGGATATGCTCGTCGGGTTGCGTGAGAGGCTGGCGTTGTGCGGTCATCGGCATGAGCCCGGATCTCCTTGTAAAGGTATGATACAAACGGTTGCAACGTGCACGCGGCGCATTGGTTCCTGTTGACAGAAATTTTTAAAACCCTCTCTCATAAACCTCTCGTCTTCACGGGTTAGGGTCGCCGCATCACGGTTTGGGATCGAGGGAGAATGATATGTTGCGCAGGGGGTTGCTCGCCTTTTTCACTAGCCTGCTGGTGGCGCTTTCAGCACTGCCCGGCGCCGCCCAGCAGCCCGGCCCGCCACCGGACAAGATCGCCGAACTGGTCCGGATCCTCGAAGATCCCGCGGTCAAAACCTGGATCCAGGCCCAGACCAAGACCGACAACACCGCAAAGCCTCCGGCAAGATCCCCGATCGATGAGATGTTCCGCATCCAGGCATGGGAAGCGCATGTGCGCACCAATGTCCGCGGCCTTGTCGCCGCGCTGCCGACGGTGCCGGGCGAGTTCGCCGCCGCGATTGGACGCGTCCACAGCGAGGCGCATGACCAAGGTTTCATCTCGGTCATCGCTGTTCTGGCCCTGGTTCTTGCCGCTTGCCTGCTCGGCGAATGGTTCGCAAGGCGGGCTGTTCGTCGGGCCCTGGACAACAATCCGCTGCTGACGCGGACCTATATCGAAGTCGTACCGCTCGCGGTTTTCTCGCTGATCGCCATCGCCGCGTTCCTGTCCGTCGACTGGCCGCCCCTGATGCATGTCACCATTCTCTTTTACCTGGTCGCGGCGATCGCCTACCGGGTCGTTGCTGCGATTTGCGCGACGGCCCTCGCCGCCGGCAGCATTTCCAGTTTCACGTTGAGCAGGATCCTCCGCTTCAGTGCCGTGCTTTTCATCACACTGGCCACCGCCGCGCTGGTCGAGCCGCTCTCGATCCCCGACAATGCGGGCTATGCTGCATTCTTCATCGTGACCGTCGTGCTGCTTGCCATCTGTTGCGAATCGGTCTGGCGCAGCCCGTCCGCCAAGACACGTCCAGCCCGCAACAAGATTTTCGCTACCCTCTATTTCGTTGCACTCTGGCTGATCTGGACCATCGGGCTGCATCTGCTGTTCTGGCTCGGCGTCTATGCAATGGTCCTGCCGCACATCCTGCCGGCTGCCGACCGCATGACCAAGGCGTTCGCGGCGACGCGGTGGCCTGGCGACCCCGAATCGAGCATTCCGACCGTGCTCACCGTTCGCGGCGTGCGGGCGCTGATCATCATCGCGGCCGTTTCCTGGCTCGCCGTGGTCTGGCAGTTCAATCCGCGCTTGCCGGGACATAACGATTCCTGGCTCAACCTGGTCATTTTCGGCCTGATCAAAAGCGTGGTCGTGCTGCTGATCGCCGATCTCGGCTGGAGCCTCGCCAAGGCGCTGATCGATCTCCGGCTCGCTTCCGTCGCCGGCGATTCGCCGCTGCCGGCGGAAACGGCGCGCCGGGCGCGATTGAGGACGCTTCTGCCGATCTTCCGCAATGCGCTCGCTGCCCTCGTGCTGGTGATCGCCGGCCTGATGGTTCTCGCCCAGATGGGCGTCGAGATCGGACCGCTGATCGCCGGCGCCGGCATTTTTGGCGTCGCCATCGGCTTCGGCTCGCAGACCCTGGTCAAGGACGTGATCAGCGGCGTCTTCTACCTGATGGACGATGCTTTCCGGGTCGGCGAATATATCCAGAGCGGCAGCTATAAGGGCACGGTCGAATCCTTCAGCCTCCGCTCGGTTCGGCTAAGGCACCATCGCGGCCCCGTCTTCACCGTGCCGTTCGGCTTACTCGGCGCCGTGCAGAATCTCAGCCGCGATTGGGCGATCGACAAATTCCTGCTGCGTGTTCCCTTCAACACCGACGTCAATCAGGTGAAGAAGCTGGTGAAGACCATCGGCGCCGAGATGCTGGCGGATGAGGAACTTGGCCCGGTGCTCATCGAGACGCTGAAGATGAAAGGTGTCGAGCAGATCGGCGAATTCGGCATCGAGCTATCCTTCGCCTTCACTGCCATGCCGGGCTCGCAATCGGTGATCCGCCGGCGCGCCTATGTGATGATCAGCCAGGCCTTCAAGGCCAATGGCATAGGCTTCGCGCAGACCACGGTGCATGTCGGCGGCAGCGACGACACCGATCTCGCGGTGGCCGCGGCAGCGCAGGCACTGGCGGAGCAGAAGAAGCGAGAGGCGGCAGCGGGAGGGACGGCGGAGTGAACGTCTTGATCCGTTCACCGCACTCCATCGCCGATCGGCAGCCGTGTCGTGTTCTTGATGCATTTCAGGGCGAAATGCGAATGCACCGAGGACACGCCGGGAAGATGCAGGAGCACCTTCTTCAATAGCCCCTCATATTCCTCGATGCTGCGCACGACCACGCGGAGGATGTAGTCGCTGTCGCCGCTCATCGAATAGCACTCGGTAATCTCATCCAGATCCCTTGCAGCCGCTTCCAGCGCTTCGAGCGTCTCCTCGTCATGCTGGCGCAGCTTGAGGTCGGCGAAGACGACCACCGGAAGGCCAAGCGCCACGGGGTTCAACAGGATCGCACGCCCGGCGATCACCCCGTCCGCCTCCAGCTTTTTCACCCTGCGCCAGCACGGCGTATGCGACAGCCCCACCTTCAGCGCCAGATCACTGATGGCGATCTCCGGATTCTCCTGCATTTCGCGCAGAATTTTAAGATCGATCGCATCCATGAAGCCTCATCCTAATTTGAGCACATGAAATAGGATGATCTCGCGATCGGCAAGCTTTGCGCGCACAAATACGCAATTTTGTACCAGGGCATTCGGTAGCATAATATCCGGCAGGAGGAATGCCGAATGCTGAAGAACTCTTCTCTCAAGCTCCATATCCCGCAACCGTCGGCGAGGCCCGGCGACGCGCCGGATTTCAGCTATATCGACATTCGTCCAGCGGGGGAGACCCGCCGTCCTGACATCGACGCCGCCGAGAGGGACATGCGCGACCTTCCCTTCGGTCTCGTCAGGGTTCTCGGAGACGATGCGGCGGCTGTCGGGCCGTGGGACCCACAGCTGAGCGAAGCCCAGCTCAAACGTGGCCTGCAGGCCATGGTACTGACCCGCGCCTTCGACGAGCGGATGTTCCGCCTGCACCGCCAGGGCAAGACCTCGTTCTTCATGAAATCGACCGGTGAAGAAGCCCTGGGTGCCGCCCCTTCCATGGTGCTTGGCATGCAGGATATGTGCTTCCCGACTTACCGTGTCGTCAGCTATCTCATGGCCCGCGACTACCCGCTTCTCGATCTGGTCAACCAGATCTTCTCCAATGCCGCAGACCCGCTCAAGGGCCGCCAGCTTCCGATCCTCTATTCGGCTCGCGACTACGGGTTCTATTCGCTCTCCGGCAATGTCGGTAGCCGTTTCGGACATGCGGTCGGCTGGGCAATGGCGTCTGCCTATATGGAGGACGACAAGATCGCGCTCGGCTATATCGGCGACGGCACGACCGCAGAAGGCGATTTCCACCAGGCGCTGATATTCGCGGCCGTCTATCATGCGCCCGTGATCCTTGCGATCACCAACAATCAATGGGCGATTTCGACCTTCAATGGCACCGCTGGTGGCCAGGAGACCACCTTCGCGGCGCGCGCCCTCGGCTACGGCCTTCCCGGTCTACGGGTCGACGGCAATGATTTCCTGGCCGTCTATGCCGCGACCGCCTGGGCTGCCGAACGAGCCCGGCAGAACCTCGGCGCCACCTTGATCGAGTTCGTCACCTACCGGGCTTCGGGGCATTCGACCAGCGACGATCCATCCCGGTACCGCCCCTCGGACGAACCTCAGTGCTGGCCGCTAGGCGATCCGATCGATCGTCTCAAGGCGCATATGATCCGCCTCGGCATCTGGACCGAGCAAGCGCATGCCGAACTCGTGGAAAGCTGCGAGGCACGGGTGAAGGAGGCGGCGAAGGCGGGCGAAGCTATCGGCACGCTCGGCACCTCGAAACCAAGCGTCAAGGAAATGTTCGAATGCGTCTACAAGGAGCCAGACTGGCGCCTCATTCGCGAGCGGCAGGAAATGGGGTTCTGACATGTCGACGATGAACATGATCCAGGCCATCAATTCTGCCATGGACGTGATGCTGGAACGCGATCCCAAGGTCCTCGTTTTCGGCGAGGACGTCGGCTATTTCGGCGGCGTCTTCCGGGCGACCGACGGTCTTATGGCCAAGCATGGCGCCAAGCGATGTTTTGATGCTCCGATTTCCGAAGGCGGCATCATCGCCACTGCCATCGGCATGGGCGCTTATGGGCTGCGGCCAGTCGCCGAAATCCAGTTCGCCGACTATATTCTTCCCGCCTATGACCAGCTCGTTTCCGAGGCGGCGCGCCTGCGCTACCGCTCCGGCGGCGATTTCTGGGCGCCGATCACCGTGCGCTCGCCCTATGGCGGCGGCATTTTCGGCGGCCAGACCCATAGCGCCAGCCCCGAGGCGATCTTCGCCCATGTCACTGGCCTCAAAACCGTCATTCCCTCCAATCCTTACGACGCCAAGGGCCTGCTGATCAGTTCGATAGAAGACGATGATCCCGTCATCTTTCTCGAACCCAAGCGGCTCTACAACGGCCCCTTTGACGGCCGCATCGGCATGCCGCTGCAGCCCTGGTCGAAGCATCCCGCCAGCGACGTGCCAGACGGCTATTTCACGGTTCCGCTCGGGCGCGCCAATGTCGTCCGGCCCGGCAAGGCCGTCACCATCCTCGCTTACGGCACGATGGTCCATGTCTGCCTTGCCGCAGTGGAAGACACCGGCGTCGATGCCGAAATCATCGACCTGCGCAGCATCGTCCCGCTCGACCTGGAAACGATCGTGACCTCGGTGAAGAAGACCGGCCGCTGCGTCATCGTCCACGAAGCCTCGCGCTTCAGCGGCTTTGGCGCCGAACTCTCGGCGCTCATCCAGGAGGAGTGCTTCTACCACCTCCAATGCCCGATCGAGCGGGTCACCGGATGGGACACGCCCTACCCACATGCTTTCGAGTGGGACTATTTCCCCGGACCGCAACGGGTCGCCACTGCCCTCACGCGCTGCCTGGAGGCCAGGCCATGACATTCCGCTTCAATCTCCCGGATATTGGCGAAGGCACGGCGGAGGCCGAGATAGGAGTCTGGCATGTCGCGCCCGGCGACCTCGTCAAGGAAGACCAGCTGCTCGTCGACATCATGACCGACAAGGCGACGGTCGAGATGACCTCGCCGGTCACGGGACGCGTCGCCTCGATCCACGGTGAGGTCGGTCAGATGGTTCCGGTCGGTGCTCTCCTGGTAGAATTCGTTGTCGGCGAAGACGCAGCCACCGCACCGAGCATGGCGGCTGAAAGCGAACACGCTGCTATCGCCGAACCCCCATCGGCAAAGGCGATGAGCGAGGCACCCGGAGCCGCCCAGCCTTCAATTTCCAACACGCCCCCACTCCTGCCCGCGGATGTCACCACATCGAGACACGAGCGGGTCATCCTGGCCTCTCCTGCAGCCCGCAAACTTGCCTATGAGCGCGGGATAGAGCTCCAATTCGTCGTCGGCACCGGACCGCAGGGCCGGGTGCTCATCGAGGATCTCGATCGGCCAATTCTGGCGCGCGGCGAGGCAGCCCCTCCCGAAGATGCAGTGACCGACCTCAAGATCATCGGCCTGCGCCGGCGCATCGCCGAAAAAATGCAGGAGGCCGCGCGGCAGATTCCCCATTTCGGCTATGTCGAGGAATTCGACCTTACCGAGCTGGAAGCGCTTCGCGCCGACCTCAACGCGACGCGCTCGGAGAAAGAACCGAAGCTGACGCTGCTGCCGTTCTTCATCCGCGCCGTGGTGACGCTCGCGCCGGATTTCCCGCAGATCAATGCCAGGTTCGATGACGCCAATGGCGTCCTGAACATGCATAGCGGCGTGCATGTCGGTATCGCTACGCAGACGCCGGGCGGGCTGATGGTGCCGGTGATCCGGCATGCCGAGCGCCTCGATATCTGGGATTGCGCAGAGGAATTGGCGAGGGTCACGGCTGCCGCGCGTGACGGCACCGCGAAGCGCGAGGAGCTCTCGGGCTCCACCATCACGCTCACCAGCCTCGGCGCCCTGGGCGGGATCGCCGCGACGCCGATCATCAACCACCCCGAAGTGGCGATCATCGGGCCGAACAAGCTGGTCGATCGCCCTGTCGTCATCGGCGGCCAGATCGTCATCCGCAAGATGATGAACGTCTCATCTTCGTTCGACCACCGGATCGTCGACGGCCATGATGCTGCCCGCTTCATCCAGGCGATGAAGCGCCTGATCGAGCGCCCCTCCCTGCTGTTCATCGGGCGGAAGAAATGAGTGACATCAAGACCAAAGTGCTTGTGGTCGGCGGCGGACTGGGCGGCTATGTCGCCGCGATCCGCTGCGGGCAGCTGGGGCTGGAGACCACGCTTGTCGAGGCCGACAGGCTGGGCGGTACATGCCTGATCCGCGGCTGTATTCCGTCGAAAGCACTGATCCATGCCGCCGACGAATTCCGCACCGTCGCGCGCGCCTTCGAAGGCGGCTCGCTTGGCATCAAGCTACGTTCGTCTCCGGAGCTCGATCTCGGTGCGACGATGTCCTGGAAAGATGGCATCGTCGACAAGCTCAATGCCGGCGTCGGGGCGCTGCTCCGCAAGGCCAAGGTCCGCGTCGTCAAAGGCTGGGCCGTGTTCCGCGACGGCAAGACCTGCGACGTCGAAACTGAGGACGGGCAAGTCACCATCACCGCCGAGCACGTCATTCTTGCGACGGGCTCCGTTCCGGTCCACATTCCCAGCCTGCCCTTTGGCGGCAAGATCGTATCATCGGAAGGACTGCTGGCATCGACGGAACTGCCGAAAAACCTGGTCGTCGTTGGCGCCGGCTATATCGGCCTTGAACTGGGCATTGCCTTCCGCAAGTTCGGCGCCAAGGTCACCGTCATCGAGCAGCAGCAGAAAGTGCTTCCCCTCTATGACGACGCGATCTCCGCACCTGTGGAAAAATGGCTGCGTGCCAACGGCGTCGATCTTCATCTCGGTGCGTCGGCCAAGGGCTTGACCGAGGACGGCAACGCGATCGTGGTCGAAAGCGCCGAGGGCCAGCGGTCAGAAATTTCGGCGGATAAAGTTCTGGTCGCTGTCGGCCGGAAGCCATTGGTCGATGGTTGGGGCATCGAAAACCTGGTGCTGAACCGTCGCGGAGCCTTTGTCGCCGTGGACGAGTACTGCGCCACGTCGATGAAGAATGTCTGGGCGATTGGAGACCTCGTCGGCGAGCCGATGCTGGCGCACAAGGCCTCGGCCCAGGGCGAAATGGTCGCCGAGATCATTGCCGGCAAGCGCAGGCGGTTCGCGCCGTTCGCCATTCCGGCGGTCTGCTTCACCGAGCCGGAAGTGGTCAGCGTCGGCGCCGCCCCGGCTGATCTTGATCAGCAACAAGCGATCGTCGCATCATTCCCCTATGCAGCCAATGGCAGGGCCTTGTCGATGGAGGCCGGCGAAGATGGCGGGTTTGTCCGCGTCGTCGCCGACAAACGCTCCAGGCGAATCCTCGGCGTCCAGGCGGTCGGCAAGAATATTTCGGAACTGGCGGCGGCATTCACAAACGCGATCGAGATGCAGGCGACGCTCGATGACATTGCCGGTATCATCCACGCGCATCCGACGCTGGGCGAAGCTTTTCACGAAGCCGCGCTCAAGGCGCTAGGCCATGCTATACACATCTGACGGAGGAATCATGTTCGACTTCTCACTGGGAGACACCGCCGAAGCGATCCGGGATATGACGGCGCGGTTCGCCACGGACCGCATCGCGCCGATCGCTGCGGAGGTCGATGAGACCAACACGTTCCCCCGCCAGCTCTGGCCGGAAATGGGCGCACTTGGCCTGCACGGCATCACCGTGGAGGAGGAGTTCGGCGGTTCGGGATTGGGCTACCTGCACCATGTCGTGGCGATGGAGGAAGTGTCGCGGGCATCTGCTTCCGTCGGGCTGAGCTATGGCGCGCATTCGAACCTCTGCGTCAACCAGATCCGGCGCTGGGGCAACGCTGAGCAGAAGCACAAATATCTGCCGAAACTGATCAGCGGTGAGCATGTCGGATCGCTCGCCATGTCGGAAGCTGGCTCCGGCTCCGACGTCGTCTCCATGCGCCTCAAGGCCGTCCGCAAGGGCGACCGCTATGTGCTGGATGGCACGAAATTCTGGATCACCAACGCCCCGCATGCCGACGTGCTTGTCGTCTACGCAAAGACCGACCCCGATGCCGGACCGAAGGGCATTTCCGCTTTCCTCGTCGAGAAGGGCATGCCGGGTTTCACCGTATCGAAAAAGCTCAACAAGATGGGCATGCGCGGCAGCGATACTGCCGAACTGGTGTTCCAGAATTGCGAAATCCCAGCCGAGCAACTGATGGGCAAGGAAGGCGAAGGCGTCCGTATCCTGATGTCCGGCCTCGATTACGAACGGGCCGTCCTTGCCGGTGGGCCTTTGGGGATCATGCAGGCCTGCCTCGACGTCGTCCTGCCCTATCTGCGCGAGCGCAAGCAGTTCGGCAAGCCGATCGGCGAATTCCAGCTCATGCAGGCCAAGGTCGCCGACATGTATGTGGCGCTCAACTCCGCGCGATCTTACGTCTACTCCGTCGCCAAGGCCTGCGACGAGGGCCGCACGACCCGCACCGATGCCGCAGCCGCGATCCTGCTCGCCAGCCAGAATGCGGTGACGGTGTCGCTGGAGGCTGTGCAAGCCCTCGGCGGTGCTGGTTACACCAAGGAATGGCCTGTCGAGCGGTTCGCCCGCGACGCCAAGCTTTACGACATCGGCGCCGGAACCAATGAAATCCGCCGATATCTGATCGGCCGGGAGTTGCTCAGCCTATGACAGTGATTCCATCGGCGCTCGACACCTCCGGCGGTACTTATGCGGAAAACCGCGAACTGAATCTGAAACTCGCCCGGGAGCTCGCAGATAATGTCGCTCTCGCCCGGCGTGGCGGCGGCGAGAAGGCTGCGGCGCGGCACACATCCAAGGGCAAGATGCTGCCGCGCGATCGCGTCCAGGCGCTGCTCGATATCGGCAGTCCGTTTCTCGAAGTCGCGCCACTTGCGGCGAACGGCATGTATGATGGCGAGGCGCCTAGCGCGGGCGTCGTCACTGGCATCGGCCGTGTTGCCGGACGGGAGGTCATGATCGTCGCCAACGACGCCACCGTAAAAGGCGGCGCCTATTTCCCGATGACGGTGAAAAAGCACCTGCGGGCGCAGGAGATCGCGTTGCAGAACAACCTGCCATGCATCTACCTCGTCGACAGCGGCGGCGCCAACCTGCCGCACCAGGCCGAGGTTTTTCCGGATCGCGACCATTTCGGCGCAATCTTCTACAATCAAGCGCAGATGTCGTCGCAAGGTATTCCCCAGATCGCCTGCGTCATGGGCAGCTGCACGGCGGGCGGCGCCTATGTGCCAGCCATGTCCGACGAGACGGTCATCGTCCGCAATCAGGGAACGATCTTCCTGGCCGGACCGCCATTGGTCAAAGCGGCGACGGGTGAAATCATCTCGGCCGAAGAGCTTGGCGGAGCGGAGACACACGGCCGCAGGTCGGGTGTTGTCGATCATGTCGCCGACAATGACGAACACGCGCTGCTCATCGTCCGCGACATCGTCAAGACGCTGAACACGGTCAAGTCACCAGACGTTGACCTGGCGCCGCCGCGCCCGCCAGTGCTCGACCCTTCCGAGCTCTATGGCATTATCCCGTCCGATGTGCGTTCCCCTTACGATGTCCGCGAGATCATCGGCCGCATCGTCGACGGATCGGAACTGCATGAGTTCAAGTCGCTCTACGGCACGACACTTATCTGCGGCTTCGCCCGTATCTGGGGCATTCCCGTCGCCATCCTCGCCAACAACGGCGTGCTGTTTTCGGAAAGTGCGCTGAAGGGCGCGCATTTCATCGAACTCGCTTGCCAGCGGCGCATTCCCCTGCTCTTCCTGCAAAACATTTCCGGCTTCATGGTCGGCGGCAAATATGAGGCCGGTGGCATCGCCAAGGATGGGGCCAAGCTGGTCACGGCCGTCGCTACGGCTAGCGTGCCCAAGGTCACCGTCCTGATCGGCGGCAGTTTTGGCGCCGGCAATTACGGCATGGCCGGCCGCGCCTACAGGCCGCGATTCCTGTTCACCTGGCCCAACAGCCGCATCAGCGTCATGGGCGGCGAACAGGCCGCCTCGGTTCTCGCCACCATCAAACGGGACGGCATGGAAGCGAAAGGCGAAACATGGTCCAATGAGGAGGAGGATGCCTTCAAGAGCCCGATCCGGGAGAAATACGAGACGGAAGGCAACCCGTATTTCGCCACGGCGCGGCTATGGGATGATGGCATTATCGACCCGATCCAGACCCGCGACGTGCTCGGTCTGGCATTCTCCGCGGCGCTGAACGCTCCGATACCGCCCTCGCCGCGCTTCGGCGTTTTCAGGATGTAGGCCGATGATGGAAAGCCTTCTCATAGCCAATCGCGGCGAGATCGCCCGGCGTATCATCCGCACCGCCCGCGCCATGGGCATCCGCACGATCGCGGTCTATTCCGATGCCGACGCAGGCCTGCCTTTCGTCCGCGAGGCCGACGAAGCTTTCGCGCTTGGCGGAGCCGCAGCACGCGACAGCTACCTGTCGCAGGAGAAGATCATCGACGCAGCCCGCAAGACCGGAGCTGCGGCGATCCATCCGGGATACGGGTTTCTTTCCGAAAATGCCGAATTCGCCGAAGCGGTCCAGGCATCAGGCATCATCTGGGTCGGCGCGCCGCCGCATGCGATCCGCGCCATGGGCCTCAAGGACGCCGCCAAGCGGCTGATGCAGGAGGCCAGCGTCCCGGTCACCCCCGGCTATATGGGCGAGGATCAGTCGCTCGAAACACTCGAACGCGAGGCGGATGCCATCGGCTATCCGGTGCTGATCAAGGCGGTCGCCGGCGGTGGCGGCAAGGGCATGCGCCGCGTCGAGGCCGCGGAAGAGTTCGCCGAAGCGCTGCAATCGTGCCAGCGTGAAGCCAAGACATCGTTCGGCGATGACCGGGTGCTGATCGAGAAATACATTCTRAACCCGCGCCATATCGAGGTGCAGGTGTTCGCCGACACGCTCGGCAACTGCGTCCACCTTTACGAACGGGATTGCTCTGTCCAGCGACGTCACCAGAAGGTAATAGAGGAAGCACCCGCTCCCGGCATGGACGAAGCCACGCGGCAAGCCATCTGCGGTGCCGCCGTTCGCGCCGCACAAGCCGTCTCCTATGTCGGCGCGGGAACCGTGGAATTCATCGCCGATTCCTCGCAGGGCCTGTGCGCCGACCGCATCTGGTTCATGGAGATGAACACGAGGCTGCAGGTTGAGCATCCCGTAACGGAAGCCGTGACCGGACAGGATCTCGTCCACTGGCAGCTCGAAGTCGCGGCTGGCAAGCCGCTGCCCAAGACACAGGATCAGATCCGGCTGAACGGCTGCGCCGTCGAAGGCCGCCTTTATGCCGAAAACCCTGCAGTCGGATATTTGCCGTCGACGGGGACATTGACGCACCTGCGTCTGCCCCGATCCATCCGCGTCGACAGCGGCGTCGAGGAAGGCAACGAGATCACGCCTTACTATGATCCGATGATTGCGAAACTGATCGCTTACGCAGGTGATCGGACATCGGCGCTCAATCGGCTCGCTGCGGCCTGCGAGCAAGTCGAAATCTGGCCGGTGAAATCCAATGCCAATCTGTTGGCACGGATCGCCGCCGATCCGGATTTCCTGTCCGGTGCAGTGGACACCGGCTTCCTGGAACGCAAGGGAGCCGAGCTCGTCCCCACGGAGCCTGATGACCTGTCTGCCGCTCGTGCCGTTGCGACATTGGCTTCCTCTTCGCGTCCCGACCCTTGGGAGGCTCTTTCGGGCTTCCGCGTCGATGCCGCGCCTGACCTGCGGGCCAGAGTGACCATAGGTGGTCGAGCACGATGGGCGGACGGTGCCAAGACGGCTGCTGCGACATCAGCAGTCATCGACGGTCACCACATCATGTTCGAGTGCGGAAACGCCTGGCAAATCGGCATTCCCTCTACCGAGGCCGGACAGGCTTCGGGCGGCTCCTCCGACGGCTCGGTGTTGTCGCCGATGCCCGGCATGATCACCGTCGTCGATGTCGCGCGCGATCAGAAAGTTGCCAAGGGCGACCGCCTCGTCGTCGTCGAAGCGATGAAGATGGAGCACACGCTGCGTGCGCCGTTCGACGGTGTCGTGGAGCAGGTCGCGGTCGCGACCGGGGACAAGGTTTCGGAAGGCCAGTTGACTGTGGTGGTCGGCAAGGGAGAGCATTGATGGCTGGAAGGTTCTTCGATGAATGGACGGTGGGCGACAAGATCGTCCATGAACTCCGTCGCACCGTCACCGAGACCGACAATCTCCTGTTCACCACCCTTTCCCACAATCCGCAGCCGCTGCATCTCGACGCTGAATACGCCGCAGCAACCGAGTTCGGCCGCATCGTCGTCAATGGCATATTCACCTTCGGCCTCACGGTCGGCCTGTCCGTCGGCGACACCACGCTCGGCACGCTCGTTGCCAATCTCGGTTACGACAAGGTGGTCATGCCAAAACCCGTCTTCGTTGGCGACACGCTGCATACCGAGACCGAAGTCGTAGAACTCCGGCCATCCAAGTCGCGGCCGGACGCAGGTATCGTCACCTTCAAGCACACAACGCTCAACCAGCGCGGCGAAGTGGTCTGCCAATGCCTGCGGACCGCGTTGATGAAGAGGAAGTCCCAATGAGAATGCGCTCGCTGCTCTTCGTTCCCGGCGACCGCCCCGAACGGTTCGAAAAAGCTGCGACATCCGGCGCGGACGTCTTCATCATCGACCTGGAAGATTCCGTCTCGATCCAGAACAAGCCTAGGGCTCGCGATGCGCTCGCCGGCCACGCTCTCCCGAGAAGCACGCCGGCGGCCATGTTCGTCCGGATCAATCCCATCGACAGCGGACATCTCGTAGACGACCTCGAAGCGGTGCGGGCCGCGAGGCCGGATGGCGTCATGCTGCCGAAATGCGAGGGTGCAGAGACGGTTGCGACGCTTTCGCAAAGGCTCGCAGCACTGGGCCTGGGATCGCTGCCCATTCTCCCAATCGCCACAGAGACACCCGCCGCCGTCTTCAAACTCGGGACCTACGGCGAAGTCTCTGCCTTGATCTGCGGCCTCACCTGGGGTGCTGAGGACCTGCCCGCCGCAATCGGAGCGACGGCATCCCGAGAGGCGGATGGTCGATACACCGCGCCATACGAAGTCGTACGTTCACTGACACTGTTCGGCGCGCATGCCGCGCATGTGCCGGCCATCGAGACCGTCTATCCGGATTTCCGGGACGAGAGCGGTTTTCGCGCCTGTGCCTCACGCGGACGCCGCGATGGGTTTTCGGGAATGATGGCGATCCATCCGAGCCAGGTCCCGGTCATCAATCAGGCATTCACCCCTGACGAGGCCGAAGTCGCGCGGGCGAAACAGGTGGTCGAAGCGTTCCAGGCGAATCCAGGGGCCGGCGTTATCGAGATCGGCGGTCGCATGTTCGACCTTCCTCACCTCAAGTCCGCGCTGAACGTGCTTTCGATGGCGGGCGCGGCGGATTGAACCGGCTCCCTTCCGGGGCAATTGCAGGTGATGCAAAGACCCCTCCCCAACCCCTCCCCACAAGGGGGAGGGACTTAACCCAGCCGCACCTCCGGTGCCACAGGTGAGGCTCGAAGCGTGCCGCGAGTCTTCTCCCCCCTCACATGAGGATTTTGCTGTCAAGGTATGAGTTAGGGATTTCCTGTTTGTTCGACGGGTTGGCCTTCCTGTTCGTCCCGACCTTACGGTTTTGTATGGCATCGCGCGCAGAGCGGGGCAAGGGTCGGCC
>NZ_JBFUFK010000064.1:0-33255 GCF_056403475.1 Rhizobium sp. P2_G9
CTCTGCGTCATGCTGATGCTGATCAACCTGCCGATCGTCGTCTGGATGCTCTACACCTATTTCCGCGAAATCCCGGGCGAGATTCTTGAAGCGGCGCGGATGGATGGCGCCACGCTCTGGGGCGAGATTGTCTATGTGCTCACCCCGATGGCGGTGCCCGGCATTGCGTCGACCATGCTGCTCAACATCATCCTGGCCTGGAACGAATCTTTCTGGACGATCCAGCTGACGACCACCAATGCCGCGCCGCTGACCGCCTTCATCGCCTCGTTCTCCAGTCCGCAGGGTCTGTTCTGGGCAAAGCTTTCGGCAGCCTCGACCTTGGCCATCGCGCCGATCCTGATCATGGGCTGGTTCTCGCAGAAGCAGCTGGTGCGCGGGCTGACATTCGGCGCGGTCAAATAACAATCCGGGAGGGAACGAAAATGGGAACGATCCAGCTTAAGAAAGTCAACAAGTCCTTCGGCAACACCGCCGTCATCCCGGGCATCGACCTGACGATCAACGAGGGCGAGTTCGTGGTCTTCGTCGGTCCGTCCGGCTGCGGCAAGTCCACGCTGCTGCGCCTGATCGCCGGCCTCGAGGACACCACATCCGGCACGATCGAGATCGATGGCCGCGACATGACCAGCGAAGCGCCGGCCAAGCGCCGGCTCGCCATGGTCTTCCAGTCCTATGCGCTCTACCCGCATATGAGCGTCAGGAAGAACATCGCCTTCCCGCTGAAGATGGCGAAGATGCCGCAGGAGCAGATCGACAAGAAGGTCAATGAAGCCGCCCGTGTCCTCAATCTCAGCAATTACCTCGAGCGGCGGCCGGGGCAGCTCTCGGGCGGTCAACGCCAGCGTGTCGCGATCGGCCGCGCGATCGTCCGTGAGCCCTCCGCCTTCCTGTTCGACGAACCTTTGTCGAATCTCGACGCGGCCTTGCGCGGCACGATGCGGCTGGAGATCAGCGAACTGCATCATCAGCTTGGCACGACAATGATCTACGTCACCCACGACCAGGTGGAAGCCATGACCATGGCCGACAAGATCGTCGTGCTCAATGCCGGCCGCATCGAACAGGTCGGCTCGCCGATGGAACTCTACCACACGCCAAACAACGTCTTCGTCGCCGGCTTCATCGGCTCGCCCAGGATGAACCTGGTGACCGGCGCCGAGGCGCAGGCGCTCAACGCCACGACGATCGGCACGCGGCCCGAACACGTGGGCATCTCCAAGACCGAAGGCAAATGGAAGGGCAAGGCCGGTGTCGCCGAACATCTCGGCGCCGACACATTCGTGCACGTGCATACGGAAAAGGTGGGCACGATCACGGTGCGTGCGCCGGGTGATTTCGATATCCATTTCGACGAGACCGTCTATTTGACGCCGGATGCGACCAGACTTCATCGTTTCGACGCCAACGGTCTGGCGATCCGCTGACCAAGATTGCCGGCCTTCCGGAGGCGGGTACGGTTTTGTCGCCTGCCTCCAGCGACGCTTGACACATCGCTGCCGGTCGCATTGATCCGGCAGTGGCACGGATGGACGGGTTCGTCCCCAGACATAGGAATGAAGCCATGACTATATCCCTGTCGCTCGCTAATCTCAGCACCATATCCGCCCATGCGGCGGTACCGAACTACCAGCGGAGTGATATCAAGCCCGGCATCGTGCATTTCGGCATCGGCAATTTCCACCGCGCCCATCAGGCGGTCTATCTCGACGACCTCTTCAATCTCGGAGAGGATCGCGACTGGGGCCTGATCGGCGCGGGCGTCACCACCTATGACAGCGCCATGCGCGACAAACTCAGGGCCCAGGACTACCTGACCACGGTGGTCGAGCAGGATGTCGGCAAGTCCGAAGCCCGCGTCACAGGCGCGATGATCGACTTCCTCGATCCGGCGGATCGCGGCGCCATGGTCGAAAAGCTCGCCCATCCGTCCACCCGCATCGTCTCGATGACCATCACCGAGGGCGGCTATTTCATCAATCCGGCCACCGGCACCTTCGATCCGAACCATCCGGCGATCGCCGCCGACGGCCAGAATCCGGCCGATCCGAAGACTGTCTTCGGCATCATCCTCGCCGGCCTGAAGCTTCGCCGCCAACGCGGTCTGGTGCCCTTCACCGTCATGTCCTGCGACAATATCCCCGGCAACGGTCACGTCACCGAACATGCCGTCGCCGGCCTGGCGAAACTGTCGGACGGTGAATTCGCCGACTGGATCGCCGCCAACGTCACCTTTCCGAATTCCATGGTCGATCGTATTACTCCGGCTACGACCGCGCGCGAGATCAACCATTGCAAGGACACCTTCGATATCGACGACGCCTGGCCGGTCTATTGCGAAGAATTCAAGCAATGGGTAATGGAAGACAAATTCACCGCCGGCCGCCCGGCGCTGGAAAAAGTCGGCGTCACTTTCGTCCAGGATGTCGCGCCCTATGAACTGATGAAGATCCGCATCCTCAATGGCGGCCATGCGACCATCGCCTATCCCGGGGAATTGCTCGACATCCACTTCGTCCACGAGACGATGGAGGAGCCGCTGATCCGCAATTTCCTCGCCAAGCTGGAAAAGACCGAGATCATTCCCTGCATACCGCCGGTGCCCGACACCAATCTCGACGACTATTTCAAGCTGATCGAGCACCGTTTCGCCAATCCGAAGATCGGCGACACCGTGGCGCGCCTTGCCCAGGACGGCTCCAACCGCCAGCCGAAATTCATCCTGCCCTCGACCGCCGACCGGCTGCGCAAGGGCCAGGATGTGCGCGGCCTGGCGCTGGTCTCCGCTCTCTGGTGCCGCTATTTCGAGGGCACGTCGGACAGCGGCCGCACCATCGTCTTCAACGACGCCAATGCCGACCGGCTGCAGGCGGCGGCATTGAAGTCGAAACAAAATCCGCTTGCCTTCCTTGAACTCGAAGACATCTTCGGCGATGTTGGCAAGGCGGCGGTTTTCCAGCAGCGGTTTTCGCAAGCGCTCGGCTCTCTCCGGGAGAGAGGGACGCGTGCAACCCTGTCCGCCTATCTGGATGGTGGCTTAGGGGTGTGAAATGTTCAGGTCCGGCAATGGTTCGATCGACGCGAGCGCATTGCCGGATGTCTGGGGGCGGGTGGTCTGAGCCATGCCGAACCCCCTTTCCCAACTGGTGATCTTCGATTGCGACGGTGTCCTGGTCGACAGCGAGCCGATCTCGTTTGCCGTTTTGCGCGACACGCTGGTCAGCGCCGGCGTCGAGCTCTCCGAAAGCCGCGCCTATCGGCAGTTCCTCGGCAAGAGCATGGCGTCGATCACCCGCATGATCGCCGACGAATTCCGCATTGCGCTCTCCGAAGATCATATCGAGGCGATGCGGACCCAGCTCTATGCCCGCTTCCAGGCCGAGCTGCAGCCGATCCCCGGCGTTGCCGGCATGCTCGGCGGCTTCATGCTGCCGCATTGCGTCGCCTCGTCGAGCCAGATGGAGCGTATCCGCCTGTCGCTGACCAAGACCGGCCTGATCGGCTTTTTCGAGCCCAATATCTTCAGCGCCAGCATGGTCGAGCGCGGCAAGCCGGAGCCCGATCTTTTCCTGCACGCCGCCCGCAGCATGGGCTTTGCGCCGGAGGCCTGCATCGTTATCGAGGATAGCCCGGCAGGCATCCAGGCCGCGCATGCGGCGGGAATGCAGGTCTTTGCCTTCACCGGCGGCTCGCATGCGGCGCTCTCCAATCTGCATGAGGTGGTTGAGGGGTTGAAGCCGACGCTGATTTTTGATGATATGCGGTCCTTGCCGGATTTGATCAGCACGGCAAGAGCTTAGAAGAGGCGCATGGGGGAGTTCGTCGTCGCAGTCGATGTCGGCACAGGCAGTGCCCGGGCTGGCGTGTTCGATCGAAAGGGCGCGCTCATGGCCCGCGCGGCGCGCACAATCGCGCTCAACCGCGAGGGCGCTGCGATTGCCGAACATTCCTCCGCCGATATCTGGAGCGCCGTAACCGCCTCGGTGCGCGATGCCGTCGCGCAGTCGGGGATCGATCCTGCCGAGGTCGACGCGATCGGCTTCGACGCCACCTGCTCGCTGACATTTCTCGACCGGCAAGGCAGGCCGATCAGCGTTGCGCTGAGCGGCGAACCGGGCTGGGACACCATCGCCTGGCTCGACCACCGCGCCATCCGCGAGGCCGCGCATCTGACGGAATCGGGTGCGGATAGCCTGCGCTATTGCGGCAATATCGTCTCGCCGGAAATGCAGCTGCCGAAGATCATGTCCGCCAGGGACATGCTCGCACCTGACAGATGGCAGGCCGTCGGAATGATCCTCGATCTCGCCGATTTCCTCACCTTCCGTGCCACCGGCAGCTTGTCACGCTCGGCGTCCACCCTGATCGCCAAATGGCACTATCTCGGTCATGCGGAGCCCGGTTGGGATGGCGAATTGCTTCGCGCAGGCAGGCTTGAGGACTTGCGCGAGAAAGCCGGCATCAACGGCGCTCCGATACCCCCGGGCAGTCCCATCACTTCCCTTTCCGCGGAAGCCGCCGACGCCTTTGGTTTGCCGCGCAGCACAAAGGTGGCTGCCGGCATGATCGATGCCTATGCCGGCACGCTGGCGCAGACCGGTGCGGACCCTGATGCGGCCGACCATGCCAGCCTGATCGGCGGCACCTCGACCTGCGTCATGCGCCTTTCCAGCGAGCCGCATTTCCTGCATGCCTTTTGGGGCCCCTATTTCGGCGCTGCACTCCCAGGCTACTGGATTTCGGAAGGCGGGCAATCGGCCGCCGGCGCCCTGCTCGACCATATCCTGCGCATCCATCTCGGCCGGTCGCCTGTCGCGGCGGACCACGAACAGGTGCTGGCGCATATTTCCGCCGAACTGGCATCCCGCGGCCACGATTTCGGCCATAGGATTCATGTTCTGCCGGATTTCCACGGCAACCGCACGCCGTTCGGCGAGGCATCCATGCTCGGCAGCATCCACGGCCTGTCGCTCGACGCGTCTTTCGATGGCCTGTCGGCACTGTATTATCGCACCATGGTGGCGCTCGTGCTCGGCATGCGCCAGACCATCGAACGAATGGCGGCGGCTGACCCGATCAAGCGGCTCTATTTCGGCGGCGGCCATGCGAAGAACCCGCTTTTCGCCCATCTCTACGCCGACATCACCGGCCGCGACGTGATCGTCTCCGCTGGTGAGGAGGCGATGCTTTTGGGAACGGCGATGACGGCCGCCAGCGCGGCCGGGTGGCATGGATCATTGGCTGAAGCCTGCCGGGCGATGCAGCGGCGGAGCGAGACGGTCTATCACCCGAATCCGGCTAACCACCACGCTTTCGAACGAGATTATCGCATCTTTCTCAGGATGCAGGAGCAGCGGCAGGAATTGGCGGGATTGTAGGAGGCCGAACCCCCCTCTGCCCTGCCGGGCATCTCCCCCTCAAGGGGGGAGATTGGCAAGAGGCGCCCTTCTTGCCTCAAATGAACGTTGACCACTGGGAAAACCAGACGGAAGAGATAGAGGCGACGACGGTGCCCCATCCAATCTCCCCCCTTGAGGGGGAGATGCCCGGCAGGGCAGAGGGGGGTATTTCTTGCGCCGACCAAATGTAAGTAATAAGGCGAATCGCCCACCTACCCCTGCTTCTTTTTCCCATCCTGGTTCGACAGTTTCTGCCAGGAATCGTTCTGCGCCAGCATGGCCTTGAGGTAGGCTACATTCGCCTCGGCCTGCTGTTGCGTCAGCTCCTGGCGGGCGATGTTCTCGGCGTCCTGGAAGCGGCCCTGCAGGCCGACGACGAGGGCGAGGTTCTGGCGCACGCGGCTGTCGGCCCCCGGCTGGTTGATCGCCGAGCGCAGATAGGTCTCTGCCGTTTTCAGGTCGTTGGTCAGCACATAGGACATGCCGAGATTGGAAAGCACCGAAGGCTCGTTCGGCTGGAGATCGAGCGCATCGCGATAGGCGGCGCGCGCCTCTTCGGCGCGGCCCATCTGGTCGAGGATCGCACCGGCGGCCGATTTCAGCCGCCAGTCCGGCCGGTCGGGCGTCTGCGCCCGGTTGATCGCGTCGAGCGCCTGGTCGAGCTGGCCGGCGCCCGCGAGCGCCTTGCCGTAAGCGGCCAGCACGGTGCGGTCGTTCGGATAGGCGATCGCCACCTGGCGCATGACGGCCAGAGCCTGGTCGTTCTTGCCGGTCATCCGGAGCAGCGTCGCATAGTTGAGGCCGGCGTCTCGATCCCTGGGATGTTTGGAGTAGTCATCGCCGACCGAGCGGGTCGCCGAGGCGAGCTCGGCCTGGTTCATCTGGTCGATCGGCTTGTTGAGATGCGGGATGGAGCCGGTCGTTTCGCGGCTCGTCGTCGAGCAGGCGCCGAGTGCCAAGAGCGGGATGAGTGCCGCAATCGCGAGGCTCCCGCGCATCCGGGCAAAAGGTTTTTGAAGAGCCATGCCGCCATCTCCCGCATCAACCGGCCGGCAGCGGCCCGATCAGCCGAGTTGCGCAACCCTCGCTCCAGCAATAATCTGTTAACCCTAACAGAGCGTTAACGCGACGATTCTCCCGCCAGAATTTGCCGACAGGATTCCCATGGCCCCTTATCAGTATATCGACCGTCCGAGCCCCTTCAACAGCAACGGGGGAAAGACGCTGCCGATCTTTGCCGTGACGCCGGCGCAGCTCGACACCGGCATTGTCGATCCCTTGGCGCTCGATTGGGCGAAGAAAGCCGGCTATAGGGGCGAAACCGGCACGCTGCTGCTCATTCCTTCGGGGGATGGCCATCTCGGCGGTGCCCTTTTCGGCCTCGGCAAGAATCCGTCGGACACGCCCTACATCACCGGCAGGCTGGCGCGCCTGCTGCCGGCCGGCGAGTGGCATGTCGAGACCGCGCCGCTGACGGCAAACCGGTTGGCGCTGGGCTATGGCCTCGGCAGCTACCGCTTCGACCGCTATAGATCCGAGACCAGCGAGGCACCGACGCTGATGATCCCGGCCGATGCCGATGCGAGCCGCATCAAGCGGCTGGTCGCCGGCGTCTTCCTGGCCCGCGACCTCGTCAACATGCCTACCAACGACATGGGTCCGGATGCGCTCGAAGCCGCCTTCCGCGCGCTGGGCACGCATTACAAGGCCGATGTCAGCGCCGTCCGCGGCGAGCAGCTTCTCAAGGAGAATTTCCCGCTCATCCATGCCGTCGGTCGTGCTTCCGACCAGGCGCCGCGGCTGCTCAAGCTCAAATGGGGCAAGAAAGGCCATCGCAAGGTAACGCTGGTCGGCAAGGGCGTCTGCTTCGACACCGGCGGGCTCGACATCAAGCCGTCGTCGTCCATGCTGCTGATGAAGAAGGACATGGGTGGTGCTGCCAATGTCATGGGCCTGGCGCTGATGATCATGGATGCCAAGCTCAAGATCGACCTCACTGTGCTGGTGCCGGTGGTGGAAAATTCGATCTCCGGCAATGCCTTCCGCCCGGGCGACATCTATAAGAGCCGGGCCGGCCTCACCGTCCAGATCGACAATACCGATGCCGAGGGCCGGTTGATCCTCGCAGACGCGCTGGCGCTGGCCGACGAGGAGGAACCAGAGCTCCTGATCGACATGGCGACCCTGACCGGTGCTGCCCGCGTGGCGCTCGGCCCCGACGTGCCGCCCTTTTTCACCGACGACGAGGACCTGGCGCATACCCTCATGGAGGCCAGCCTCGAGGTCGACGACCCGCTGTGGCGGCTGCCGCTGTGGAAAGGCTATGAAAAGGATGTCAGCGCCAAGATCGCCGATCTCACCAACGCCCCGGCCGGCGGCATGGCAGGCGCGATCACCGCAGCCCTGTTCCTCAAGCGCTTCGTCAAGAAGACCAAGAGCTGGGCGCATTTCGACATCTTTGCCTGGACCCCGAACGAGCGCCCGCATTCGCCCGTCGGCGGCGAAGCGCAGGCGATCCGCGCTATCTTCGAAACGCTGGACAAGAAAAGTTAACCCGCATTCCGGCTGCGGTTAACCCTTGCCGAGACCGGCGCTTGCGCAGCCGCGGCATTTGACGGAAAATGGAACGGTCGCGAAACGATTGACCGGAGATGACCGTTGCCCGTCGAACTGTCCGCCTCCCAGGCGCTCGGCCTCTGGCATGACGTCATGCTCCAACAGGTCAAGAGCGGTGAGGGCGATCTCACCGTGCGGCAGTTTGCCATTCTGCTGCATATCTATCTCATGCCGCCGCCGCACACGGTGCGCGGGCTGGCTGCGACGCTTAACGTCACCAAACCGGTGATCACAAGGGCGCTCGACACGATGGGTGCCATGGGAATTGTCGATCGGGCGCGCGACAACCTTGACCGGCGCAACGTTATCATCAAAAGAACATTGGCAGGTGCGCTCTATCTGGAAAAGTTCGGCGATCTCATCATCGACAAGGGGCGTCATCCGAGCTGAGGGAAATGCCATGGATCTCGACCATCGCGTGAATGCCTATCGCTCCGACATTGCGGAAGCCGGGCTCAAGGGCCAGGTGGAGGCGGCACGTTTCGTCGAGGGCACGCCGATGCGTGTCGTGGCGATGAAAACGTCGCTCAGGGCACGGCCGGAGCGGCTTGCCGCCAACGAGACCGAGTTCATCCACGGCGAAGAGATCGTCGTGCTGGACCGGATCGACGGCTGGGTGTGGGGCAAATCCGTGCTCGACGGCTATGTCGGCTATGTCGAAGAAGCCCATCTCGGGCAAGATCTCACCCCGATCACTCACTGGGTCGTGGCACCGCGCACTTTTCTCTATCCCGAGCCTGATATGAAGACGCCGGCGGTCATGTCGCTTTCCATGGGCAGCCGGCTTGCGGTCATCGGGGAGGCGGAAACGCGCGGCACCCGCTACCTGCTGACCAAGGCAGGCGCGCTGATTGCCGCCCATATGGCCGAGATCGGCGTCCCGGCCTTGACCGATCATGTCTCGATCGCCGCCCGCCTGATCGAAACACCCTATCTCTGGGGCGGCCGCACCAGTTTCGGCCTCGATTGCTCCGGGCTGGTGCAGTTCTCGATGATGATGTCCGGTCGCCAGGTGCTACGCGATGCCGATATGCAGGAGCGCACGATCGGCACGATCGTCGACGGCGGCAATCTGCAGCGCGGCGACCTGGTGTTCTGGAAGGGCCATGTCGGCATCATGGAAGATCGCACGACGATGATCCACGCCAACGGCTATTCGATGACCGTCTGGCGCGAGCGTCTGCCGGCGGCCATCCAGCGCATCGGATCGATGTATGGCAAGCCGCGGCTCTATCGCCGGCCCTGATCAATCGTCACCAATTTTATATACGGCGATCAATTTTTCGTTCGATATTTGGAAACAATCCGTGCTCGTTGGGCGGGATAGCCTGATGGTGTCGGCGAGCGCATATAAAGCGTCGAC
Organism: Rhizobium sp. P2_G9; assembly: GCF_056403475.1. NCBI lineage: Bacteria > Pseudomonadati > Pseudomonadota > Alphaproteobacteria > Hyphomicrobiales > Rhizobiaceae > Rhizobium > Rhizobium sp. P2_G9. The sequence continues at coordinate 9,379 of NZ_JBFUFK010000064.1, forward strand.
AAGAGGCCCTGCACAACAACTCGATGGGCCGCGAAAGGATTGAAGCCATGCTCAACCAGATCAAGGGACTGCATCACGTCACCTCCATGGCCGCGGATGCGCGCACCAACAATCACTTCTTCACCAAGGTGCTGGGCCTGCGCCGCGTCAAGAAGACGGTCAATTTCGATGCGCCGGATGTCTATCATCTCTATTACGGCGACGAAATCGGCACGCCGGGCACGGTGATGACCTATTTCCCCTTCCCCGATATCGGCGCCGGCCGCCCCGGCACCGGCGAGGTCGGAACGACCGTGTTCTCCGCACCCCAGGGTGCCCTCAGCTACTGGAAGGAACGCCTGACCCAGAACGGCGCCACCGGCCTCAAGCAGGAGGAAAGCTTTGGCGAGAAGCGCCTGAACTTCGCCGGCCCCGACGGCGACGGTTTCGCGCTCGTTGAAGTCAGGGATGATGCCCGCGACCCCTGGACCGAGAACGGTGTCGATGCGGATCACGCGATCCGGGGCTTCCATTCGGTCGCCATGCGGCTGCGCGACGAAGGCGCGACCAGGGAATTGCTGAAATTCATGGGCTACGAACAGCTCGATCACAAGGACGACACCACCCGCCTGATCATCCCCGGCGGCAACGGCGCCGGCCTGATCGACCTCGAAACCATGCCGAACATCAATCGCGGCATGCAGGGCGCGGGCTCGGTGCATCACGTCGCCTTCGCGGTCGATAACCGCGAAAAACAGCTCGAAGTCCGCAAGGCGCTGATCGACACGGGCTATAACGTCACGCCGGTCATCGACCGGGACTATTTCTGGGCGATCTATTTCCGCACCCCCGGCGGCGTGCTGTTCGAGGTGGCGACCAATGAACCCGGCTTCGACCGCGACGAGGACACCGCCCATCTCGGCGAGGGCCTGATGCTGCCGCAGCAGCACAGGCACCTGCGTCCGATCCTGGCCGAACACCTGCAGAAGCTGGAGGATTGAGATGGCCGTGATCGAATGCATGGAAAAACATGGCTATGTGCACCGGCTGAAACCCGGTGCCGAGGGCAAGCCGGTGTTCTTCGTCTTCCACGGCACCGGCGGCGACGAGAACCAGTTCTATGAGTTCGCCGCCGGCCTGATGCCGGAGGCGACGATCGTCTCGCCGCGCGGCGACGTCTCCGAATACGGCGCTGCCCGCTTCTTCAAGCGCACCGGCGAGGGTGTCTACGACATGGCCGACCTCGCCCGCGCCACGGAGAAAATGGCCGGCTTCATCAAGGCGATGAAGGAGGCGAAGCAGGCCTCCGAAGTCGTCGGCCTCGGCTATTCGAACGGCGCCAATATTCTGGCAAACGTGCTGTTCGAACATCCGGAACTGGTGGACCGCGCCATCCTGATGCACCCGCTGATCCCGTTCACGCCCGGCCCGCAGCCGGGCCTGAAAGGAAAGAAGGTGCTGATCACTGCCGGCCAGCGCGACCCGATCTGCCCCGCGCCGATGACGCAGTCATTGGCGGACTATCTTGGCCGGCAGGGTGCCGATGTGAAGGTCGAGTGGCATGCCGGCGGCCACGACGTCCGGTCGAATGAGGTCGACGCGATCGGGGCGTTTCTGAAATAGACGCTGGCTTTTGCAAGCCCCGGCAAGGGGCTTGCGCGCTCTCCATCCTTGCCACTATTGTCCCGGCAAGGGGGAGCGCATGACAGACATAAACCGGAACACCAAAGGTCCATCGACCTGGCGCCTCGTGCTCGCGGCGGTCCTGGATTTCCTAACCGCATTTGTCGTCTTTGGTTATCTCGTCGCACGATTGACCGGCGGATTGACGGATACAGGCTTCAACCTCACGGGTTGGCCGGCAGCACTCGCCTTCCTCCTGATCATCGCCTATTTCATCATCTTCAACAAATTCCTCGGTGGAACGATCTGGCGCTGGATTCTCGGCGCGCGCCGGCGCTGAAAATTGCTGCCCATTTCTGGAGTATGATCGCGCCTTAACCAAGTCTCATGGCGCCGCTGGCGCAGTCGACGCCGCTTACGAGTGACGTGCCTGCGATGGACCCTTCGAGGCTTTTCCGGCTGCCCGAAAAAGCGCCTCAGGGTGAGGGGAGTGTGGGGCGCCCGCAGTGCGACAAGCGCCCTTGCAGCAAGGGGGGATTGGGGCTACGGCGGCGCCACACCCACCGCCCTCACCCTGAGGTGCCCCATGACGCGAAGCGGAATGGGGCCTCGAAGGGTCCTTCCCAAGCGCCACTTTGATTTAATCAACCGGCTTGTTCGCCGGCCCGCGCCGCGACAACGCTGGCAGGCTTCGTAATTCAGCGCAATCAATGCTTCTTTCTTACGTCTCGACCAGCCCTTGATTTCCCGTTCTCGCTCGATCGCATCGATAATGCGGTCATAGGTCTCGGTAAACACGAGTTCAACCGGCCGGCGTTTGGCGGTGTAGCCATCGTAGATCCCCTGATTGTGTTCCCAGACGCGAGCCTCGATCTCCTGCTTGGTTAAGCCTGTGTAGTAGGACTTGTCGCTGCAGCGAAGAATGTAGACGGTGACTTCCATGGTTGCTCCCCTCCATGCTGAGGATTGCATTACCCTTACTACAGTGCAACCGTTCTCAGCTTTTTTGGGGGGCCCTTCGAGGCCCCATTCCGCTTCGCGTCATGGGGCACCTCAGGGTGAGGGCGGTGGGTGGGGCGCTCGCAGTGCCACGAGCACTGTCGCAGCAAGAGCAGATTGAGGCACCGGTGGCGCCAAAATCTCTGCCCTCACCCTGAGGTGCCTCATGACGCGAAGCTGAATGAGGCCTCGAAGGGTCCGTCACCAAGGCCTGCGGTACCTGACGCGATCCATCACAGCGTAATACCGCCGTCGAGGATGAAGTCGGCTCCCGTCGCATAGCTCGACTCATCGCTCGCCAGGTAGACCGCAAGCGCTGCCGCCTCCTCCGGCTGGGCCAGCCGGCCGAGCGGCTGGCGGGCGACGAAGGTCCGCATCACGTCGCTCTCTTCCCCGAGGCTGCGCGCCCGCTCATGCAATGATGGCGAATCCACCGTGCCGGGGCAGATGGTGTTGGCGCGAATGCCCTGCGCCATGTAGTCGAACGCGATCGACTTGGTCAGGCCTATGACGGCGGCCTTCGACGATGAATAGGCGGCGCGGTTGATCACGCCCTTGAGATTGGAAGCAACCGAGGCGACATTGATGATGTTGCCGCCGCCATTGGCGAGGAAATGCGGCACGAAAGCCCTGGCCAGCACGAACATGCCGGTGACGTTGATATCGAAGGAGCGCTGCCAGTCTTCGATTGTCGTGTCGGTCAGCTTGCCCTGATGCACCCAGCCGGCGCAGTTGAAAAGCACGTTGACGTCGGTGTGGCTGTCGGCGGCGCGGATCAGCGCCGCATGATCGAGTACGTCGAGCACGAAACATTCATGACCCCCTGAGATGGCGTCCAGCTCGGGCGTCAACGTCTCGATGGCTTTGGCGTCACGATCCGTGGCGATGACGCGGGCGCCTTCCCGGGCGAAAGCCAGCGCCGTCGCCCGGCCGATGCCGGCCCCCGCTGCCGTCAGAAATGCAATCTTGTTTTTCAGCCTCATCCGATGCTCCTCCATGCCGTCAGGACGTTAGCCGAAGCTGCCTATCCGTCAAGCGATGCAGGTCTGCACCGATCACTTCACTTCTTCCAACTCGATCAGCGTGCCGAAGAAGTCCTTCGGATGCAGGAAAAGCACCGGATTGCCATGCGCACCGATTTTCGGATTGCCATCGCCCAGCACGCGCGCGCCAGCCGCCTTGAGATGGTCGCGGGCGGCAAGGATGTCCGTCACCTCGTAGCAGATATGGTGCATGCCGCCGTCCGGATTCTTCGCCAGGAACGAGGCGATCGGCGAGGCGTCGCCCAGAGGTTCGAGAAGCTCGACCTTGGTATTGCCGAACTGAACGAACACGACGGTGACGCCGTGCTCCGGCAGCTTTTGCGGTGCCGAGACCTGGGCCATCAGGCTGTCACGGTAGCGCGCGACGGCGGTGTCCAGGTTCGGCACGGCAAGCGCGATATGATTGACGCGGGTCAGCATGTCACTCATTCCTGAGCCGTCCTTCCGCAAGGTCCAGCACGGCGCGGGCCGCATCGACGACATTCGTGCCCGGCCCGAACACCGCCGACACGCCATGCTCCTGCAGGAACTGATAATCCTTGCGTGGAATGACGCCACCGGCGACGACGATGATTTTTGCGCCGCCTTTGGCCTTCAATTGCTCGACCAGTTCCGGCATCAACGTCTTGTGGCCGGCGGCGAGCGAGGAGACGCCGATGACATCGACCTTCTCGCTTATGGCAAGCTCCGCCGCCTCGTCAGGGGTCTGGAACAGCGGGCCGGCGACGATGTCGAAGCCGATGTCGCCGAAGGCCGAGGCAATCACCTTGGCGCCCCGATCATGTCCATCTTGGCCAAGCTTGGCGACGAGCATTTTCGGCTTCTTGCCGGTTTCGGCGATGTGGCGCGCCACGCGATCGGCGATGATTTCATAGTCCGGATCACTTTCGCTCATCGGCCCATAAATGTCGGAGACGACTTCCGGCACCGCGGAATAGTTGCCGAACGCCTCGCGCATCGCATCGGAAATCTCGCCGACGCTGGCGCGCGCCCGCGCCGCCTCGATCGCGGCGGCGAGCAAATTGCCCTCGCCAGTGCGGGCCACGGTCTTCAGCGCATCGATCGCCGCACCCCATTTCTGGCGATCGCGAAGCTGGCGGGTCTTCTCCAACCGGCGGATCTGCGCCTCGCGCACCGCCTTGTTGTCGATGTCGAGCGTCTCGATCACAGCCTCTTCCGGCAGGCGGTATTTGTTGACGCCGACAATAACTTCGTCGCCGCGGTCGACGGCTGCCTGCCGCTGCGTCGCGGCCTGCTCGATCATCCGCTTCGGCAGGCCGGTGTCGATCGCCTTGGTCATGCCGCCCAGTGCCTCGACCTCCTCGATCAGCGCCCAGGCCTTTTCCGCCAGATCTGCCGTCAGGCTCTCGACATAATAAGACCCGGCCAGCGGATCGACCACTTTGGTGACGCCCGTCTCATGCTGCAGGATCAATTGCGTGTTGCGGGCGATGCGGGCCGAGGTTTCGGTCGGCAGTGCGATCGCCTCATCGAAGGAATTGGTATGCAGCGATTGCGTGCCGCCCAAAGCTGCCGACAGTGCCTCATAGGCCGTGCGGATGATGTTGTTATAGGGGTCCTGCTCCTGCAACGACACGCCGGAAGTCTGGCAATGCGTGCGCAGCATCGACGACGACGGTTTTTTCGGATTGAACTCTGCCATGATCCGCGACCACAGCAGCCGTGCTGCGCGCAGCTTGGCCGCCTCCATGAAGAAATTCATGCCGATGGCGAAGAAGAACGACAGCCGCCCGGCAAAATCATCGACATCGAGGCCCTTGGCAAGCGCCGCACGCACATATTCGCGGCCATCGGCAAGCGTGAAGGCCAGTTCCTGCACCAGCGTCGCGCCGGCCTCCTGCATGTGATAGCCGGAGATCGAGATCGAATTGAACTTCGGCATCTCTTTCGCCGTGAATTCGATAATGTCGGCGACGATCCGCATCGAGGCCTCGGGCGGATAGATATAGGTGTTGCGGACCATGAACTCCTTGAGGATGTCGTTCTGGATCGTACCGGAGAGCTTTTCCCGCGCCACCCCCTGCTCCTCGCCGGCGACGATGAAATTAGCGAGGATGGGGATCACCGCACCATTCATGGTCATCGACACCGACATGTCCTCGAGCGGAATCCTGTCGAACAGGATCTTCATGTCCTCGACCGAATCGATCGCCACCCCCGCCTTGCCGACATCGCCGGTGACCCGCGGATGGTCTGAATCATAGCCGCGATGGGTGGCAAGGTCGAAGGCGACGGAAAGACCCTTTTGCCCGGCGGCGAGCGCCTTGCGGTAGAAGGCGTTGGATTCTTCCGCCGTCGAGAAACCAGCATATTGCCGGATCGTCCAGGGCCGGCCGGCATACATGGTGGCGCGGGGGCCGCGGGTGAAGGGAGAAAAACCGGGGAGGGAGCCGAGATGCGGCAGGTTTTCTGTGTCGGCCTCGGTGTAGAGTGGCTTGACGACGATGCCTTCGGGGGTGTGCCACGTCACTGAATCGGAGGCGGCGCCAAGTTCCTTGGCGGCGAGCTTTTGCCAGTCGGAGAGGTTCTTTTCGGTCATTGAATGGTCTCCAAAAGGAAAACAGAAATGTGATGATCAGAACCAGGGACACCGCTCATCCCTTCGACGGAATTTAGCGAACAGACCAGACGTAAGACTGTCATTCCTGTTCTAACGCGACGAAAGACAAGTCATGCTCCTCGTCGTGCCGAAATCCTGTCAATCGTTTGAAAAGCGCGATTGGCACCTCGAAGGCATAGTTGATCTCGTAGCTGCGGATCACTTTGGAGTCGGCCCGAAGGCCGTCAACGACTTCCTGGTAGAAGTCCGGCGGGTTGCCCTCTGACACCAGGTGATCGGCACCTTCATCAGAGACGTGAGCGACTGACCAAAGGGCTTTGCCATTCTCAAGCCGCATGATTCCCGACACCATGACAGTCTCGTTTACCAAGAGCACAAGCAATTCGCCGCGCTTCGACGCTTCAAGCAAGGTTGGATAGGCAAAGTGAAGTGAATCGTCGTTTATCCAGATGATGTATCTCTCACCATCTGACGCACCACTCGCCTGCGTTTCGTTCCACGAATCAGATTGGTCGCCAGCTTTTAAGCGAAGACCGTGCAAAACCGGATCGGCCGCGGCGAGCGGTGTCGCCAACAGCGTGATGCGATAGCCCATTATTCAAACTCCATAATCACTTCATCCACCGCCAGACTCTGCCCAGCCTCGACTTTCACCGATTTTACCACCGCCCTGCGCTCTGCCTTCAGTAGATTCTCCATCTTCATCGCCTCGACCGTCGCCAGCGATTGTCCTGCCTCGACCTGATCACCCGCCCTGACCAGCACCTGCGTGATCACCCCAGGCATCGGGCAAAGCAACTGCTTCGACGTATCCGCCGCCTGCTTCACCGGCATGAATTGCGCGAGCTCGAACAGGCGCGGTGTCATCACCCGATAGACCGCATCCACGCCACGCCAGCGCAGCCGCCAGCCGGTCGAGGCCTTGGTGATCTTGACGTCATGCTGCTCGCTGCCGATGGTGAAACGGCCGAGTGGTGCGCCCGGCTTCCAGTCCGAACTGACGCAGAGCGATGTGCCATCCTCGAAATCGACCCGCAGGCTGCCAACTTCGTCGGCAGTCGACAGTGACCAGGTGTCCTTGCCGGCCATAATCACGAACCGCTGGCCGAGCCGGCGCGTATGGTTGGCTAAGGTGCCGGAGATACGGGTCTTGCGCGTCTCGTCGGCGTGTTCGGCAAACATCGCCACGGCGGCGAGCAGCCGCGACTGCGCGGTATCAGGCTCGACGCCGTGAAAACCGTCCGGCCATTCCTCGGCGATGAATTTGGTGGTGATATTGCCGGACTGGAAGCGCGGATGCGTCATCACGGCGGAGAGGAAAGGCAGGTTGTGGCCGATGCCTTCGACTTCGAACGCGTCGAGTGCGTCAGCCATGGCCGCGATCGATTCCGCCCGCGTCGGCGCCCAGACGCAGAGTTTGGCGATCATCGGATCGTAATACATCGAGATCTCGCCGCCTTCATAGACGCCGGTGTCGTTGCGCACGATGCTGCCGTCTGGTTGCCGGCCTTCTGCCGGCGGCCGGTAGCGTGTCAGTCGGCCGATCGAGGGCAGGAAGCTGCGATAGGGGTCTTCGGCATAGAGCCGGCTTTCCATCGCCCAGCCGTTAAGCTTGACGTCGGCCTGTGTCAGGCGAAGCCGTTCGCCCTGGGCGACGCGGATCATCTCCTCGACCAGGTCGATGCCGGTGATCAGTTCGGTCACCGGATGCTCGACCTGCAGCCGCGTGTTCATTTCGAGGAAATAGAAATTCCTGTTGCCGTCGACGATGAATTCCACCGTTCCGGCCGAATGGTAACCGACCGCCTTGGCCAGCAGCACCGCCTGTTCGCCCATCGCCTTGCGCGTCGCCGCGTCGAGGAAAGAAGAAGGCGCCTCCTCGATGACTTTCTGGTTGCGGCGCTGGATCGAGCATTCGCGCTCGCCGAGATAGAGCGTGTTGCCATGCTTGTCGCCCAGCACCTGGATTTCGATATGCCGCGGCTGGTCGACGAATTTCTCGATGAAAATGCGGTCGTCGCCGAAGGCGCTCTTTGCTTCGTTCTTCGACGACTGAAAACCTTCGCGCGCTTCGGCCTCGTTCCAGGCAATCCGCATGCCCTTGCCGCCGCCACCGGCCGAGGCCTTGATCATCACGGGGTAGCCGATCTGGTTGGAAATCTTCACCGCTTGATCGGCATCGGCGATCAGGCCCATATAGCCGGGAACGGTCGAAACACCGGCTTCGGCGGCGATCTTCTTCGAGGTGATCTTGTCGCCCATCGCCTCGATCGCGCCGACCGGCGGGCCGATGAAGGTCACGCCTTCCTTTTCCAATCGTTCGGCAAAGGCGCGGTTCTCCGACAGGAAGCCATAGCCGGGATGAACGGCATCGGCGCCGGTCTGCCGGATCGCCTCGACGATCCTGTCGATCACCAGATAGGATTGGGCCGACGCCGCCGGGCCAATATGCACCGCCTCGTCGGCCTGCTTGACATGCATGGCCTCGCGGTCGGCATCGGAATAGACCGCGACGGTGGCGATGCCAAGCTTCCTGGCGGTGCGGATGACGCGGCAGGCGATTTCACCGCGATTGGCAATGAGGATTTTCTTGATCATCGAGCAGGCATTTCCCGGGCGGCACGCGCGCGATTGCTGAACACATAAGCCATGATGGCGACATGGATGAGAATGGCCAGGCCGAGGCCCAGCAGATGATAGGCCCAGCCGACGCCGGGCACATTGGAGACTTCTGCCAGCGACCAGATGCCGAGCGGCAGGAAGAAAAGCACACCGGTGACCAGGCCGGGATTGTAGATGCGCATCCTGGCGCTCGGCACGATATGCACGATGCCGTTGACCAGCGTCAGATAGATGCCGATCAGCCCGAAGCCGACATTGTATCTGGCCGCCAGCCAGATCGAAACGGCGTTGACACCCCAGACGCCCGGAACATTGATGAGGAAGATCACGGATTGCGGCAGCACCATCCGGCCGCCGCCGATGCGGTCATTGACGAACCTGCCGAACCGGCCGTCGTCGTGCTCCTCGTATTGATGCAGCATGTAGACGGGCAATTGCAGGAAGACGGCGATCATCGGCCAGGACCAGCCGCGCAGCAGCAGCGGGGAGAGCGCGAGGATCAGGAGGCCCGCGAGGAAGCCGCCATAGACCCAGTTGGTGTAGAGGCGGTCAAGCATGCTGATAAACCATGTTTCCCGTCGAAGCCGCGAAACCTGTCGAGCGGAGGTCACGACAGATGATCTTTTGGCGCGGCACGGTGAGAATTGTCTTGATCATTGACCGACCGGAAGTTTGGCGTTCTGCAGTGTCTGCTTGACCATTGTCTGCGGGAATGGCGGTTGCAGGGAGCATCGGCCGGACCGGATCGTGAATCCAAATCCAGCCTGTTGTGTCACCGACCCCTGATCTGTTGATGCCTGATAAAAGGGGGCGAAGAGATTTATCTTCGAGCGCTCCGCCGGTTTGACGGCCGCGGAAACGATCTTGGACTGATAGCGAAGGCAGAACTCGCCCAGTTCAGCGATCAAGTCTTGGGACGAATGTTTCGGCGGGCCGGCCCGGTCGAGCACAATCGCGATATCGATCGTGTTGTCGGAGGAGATCCGCTGCACTTCCACGCTTTGCAGGCTGGCGACGACGCCATGGGACAAATGAAATTTTCGGTCCTTGGCTAGAAATCCGCTTGCGGCGGCGGCAGTATTGAGCCCGATCGCAAAGCAGGTGAATAGAGCCAAAGCCGATACGAAATTCTTCAATTCAACATCCTCCCCGTGACACGGCCCTCACAACGGCATCGTATCATGCTTGCGCCAATGGCTCTCCTGCCGCTTTGTCCTGAGCATCGCAAACGCCCGCGCAATCCGCCGCCTGGACGAGTGCGGCAGGATCACCTCGTCGATGAAGCCGCGCTCAGCGGCGACAAACGGATTGGCAAACCGGTCCTCGTATTCCTTCGTCCGGGCAGCAATCTTTTCCGCATCCCTGAGCTCGGAGCGATAGAGGATTTCCGTTGCCCCTTTTGCGCCCATGACGGCGATTTCCGCCGTCGGCCAGGCATAGTTGACGTCGGCGCCGATATGTTTCGACGCCATGACGTCATAGGCCCCGCCATAGGCTTTGCGGGTGATCAGCGTCACCATCGGCACTGTCGCTTGCGAATAGGCAAACAGCAGCTTGGCGCCGTGCTTGATGATGCCGTTATATTCCTGCGCCGTCCCCGGCAGGAAGCCCGGCACATCCACCAGCGTCAGCAATGGAATGTTGAAAGCATCGCAGAAGCGGACGAATTTCGCCGCCTTGCGCGAGGCATCGATATCGAGGCAGCCGGCCAGAACCATCGGCTGGTTGGCGATCACGCCGATGGTCTGGCCCTCCAGCCGGATGAAGCCGGTGAGGATATTGCGGGCGAAGGCCTCGCCGATCTCATAAAAATCACCCTCGTCGGCGACGGCGAGAATCAGCTCGCGCATGTCGTAGGGTTTGGCGGCACTGTCGGGGATCAGCGTGTCGAGCCGCATTTCCAGCCGGTCGGGATCATCGAAGAACGGCCGGACGGGCGCCGGCTGGCGATTATTGAGCGGCAGGAAATCGAAGAGGTCGCGGATTTTCAACAGCGTCTCGATATCATTGTCGAAGGCGCCGTCGGCGACGGAGGATTTGGTCGTATGCGTCTTGGCGCCGCCCAGGTCTTCGGCGGTGACGATCTCATTGGTGACGGTCTTGACCACATCCGGGCCAGTGACGAACATATAGGAACTGTCGCGAACCATGAAGATGAAGTCGGTCATGGCAGGCGAATAGACCGCGCCACCGGCGCAGGGGCCCATGATCACCGAAATCTGCGGGATGACGCCGGACACTTCAGCGTTACGGCGAAACACTTCGGCATAACCAGCAAGAGAATCCACGCCCTCCTGGATGCGGGCGCCGCCGGAATCGTTGAGCCCGATCAGCGGCGCGCCGTTGCGGGCGGCCAGATCCATCACCTTGCAGATCTTTTGCGCATGCGTTTCCGACAAGGAGCCGCCGAGCACGGTGAAGTCCTGGCTGAAGACATAGACCAAGCGGCCGTTGATCGTGCCCCAACCGGTGACCACGCCATCGCCCGGCACCTTGTTGTCGGCCATGCCGAATTCGGTGGCGCGGTGGGTGACATACATGTCGTATTCTTCAAACGAGCCTTCGTCGAGCAACACGTCCAGCCGCTCGCGCGCCGTCAGCTTGCCCTTGGAATGCTGTGTCTCGATGCGCGTTGCACCTCCGCCGAGACGGGCGGCGGCGCGGCGGGCTTCGAGCTGTTCGAGGATTTCACGCATGGGATTGACCTTCGATGATCGAGAATTCTGCATAAATCCGAACGGATTGGAAGAAAACCATTGATCAGGTGAAAATGCGCAGTTTACAAAAGTCTAGTTTGAATTTTGCGAAGTTGCAAACATGGCGATCGGCAAACTCTATATCGGCCGCAAGGTCCGCGACCTCCGGCAATCCACCCGCGCAACGCAGGCGCAATTCGCCGAGCGGATCGGCATTTCCATCAGCTACCTCAATCAGATCGAGAACAACCAGCGGCCGGTCTCTGCCGCCGTGCTCCTGGCTCTGGCGGAAAAATTCCGCATCGACCTCTCCGATCTCTCTGCCGGCGAGGACGATCGGCTGATTTCGGCGCTGTCGGAAGCGCTCAGCGATCCCTTGTTCAATGCCTATTCGCCGAGCGTGCAGGAGCTGAAACTGGTGGCCCAGAACGCGCCGGGACTGGCGCATGCGCTGATCGCCGCCCATCAGGCCTACAGGCACAATTCCGAACAGCTCGCCAGCATCGACGACACGCTCGGGCGCGCCCCGGGGCTGACTGAGAACACGCCCTATGAGGAAGTGCGCGACTTCTTTCATTTCGTCGATAATTACATTCACGATCTCGATATCGCCGCCGAAAGGCTGGCTGAAGAAATCGGCCTGGGCGAGGGCGATCCCAACGCCATCCTCACAAGGCATCTGGAGCGCGCCCATGGTGTCCGCATCCGCCGCGCGCTCGACAATGAGGATATGATCCGCTCCTTCGACCATCAGGCGCGCATCCTCACGCTCAATGCCTATCTGCCCGCCGCGACCCGCGATTTTCAGATCGCGCTGCAGATTGCCCAGCTCGATTCCGGCGAGATGATCGATACCATCGCCCGCAATGCCGGCTTCCGCACCAACGAGGCCTATGAAATCTGTCGCATCGGCCTGCACAATTATTTCGCCGGCGCATTGATCCTGCCCTATCGGAAATTCATGGCCGCGGCGCGCGATCTCCGCCACGATCTCGACCTGCTCTCCGCCCGCTTCGGCGCCAGTCTGGAACAGGTCTGCCACAGGCTGTCCGCGCTCCAGCGCCCGGGTTTGAAGGGCATCCCGATCTTCTTCGCCCGCATCGATCGCGCCGGCAATATCACCAAGCGCCACAGTGCCGCCAAGCTTCAATTCGCCCGCTTCGGCGCCGCCTGTCCGCTGTGGAATGCACACCAGGCCTTCGAGACTCCGGGCCGGATCAACCGCCAGCTTGCCGAGACGCCGGACGGCGTACGCTATCTCTGCCTGTCGATCCAGGTGTCCAAGGGCGGTCGTGGTTTCCGCCAGGGGCAGCAGCATTATGCCCTGGCGCTCGGCTGCGAGATTTCCTATGCCGACGGCTTCGTCTATGCCGACGACATGGACCTCGGCAACCGCGCCGCCTATGACCCGATCGGCATTTCCTGCCGCATCTGCGAACGGACCAAATGCGCCAGCCGCGCCATGCCGCCGCTCAAGGGCCGGCTGGTCATCGACCACGAGAACCGGGCGGTGCTGCCCTATCGGCTGAAAGAGAATTGATGGACGTGGCCGACCCCGAAAGGGGGCCGGCGATATGTCGTACCGGTTCGATGTCCGACCGGTCCGTCAGTTCGTCTTCTGCAGGCCAAGCGCATCGCGGATGGTGAAGAACATGTCGGTCTGGTCGGTCAGGCCGGTGAAATTCGCTGCACCCGGGCCATAGGCGGCGATACGCAGCTGCGCGCCGGTATGGGAATAGTCTTCCGTGCTTGTGCTTGTGGCACCCAGCGCGCCCCAAACTCGCCCTCGCCCTGAGGCGCCCCATGACGCGAAGCGGAATGGGGCCTCGAAGGGCCAGTCACAGGCGCGAGGGCACCCCCGTCTCGCCTCAACGCCCCCGCGACATGCGCAGGTTAGCCGTCCAGGCAAACCAGAGCCCGGGCACGGCGATCAGCACGATGAAGGGCAGCGCCATCTTGACGGCGATGAGATTGTTGCGGGCGCTGACTTCGACGCCCTCGGCATTGCGGCAGATCATCCGCCGGCTGTGCGGCGGGCTCGGCACGTCGTCGACCCGCTGGCCCGAGCCGCACAGGATGGTGCCGATCACCGCCGATGAGCGGAACAGGTTGCGATTGACCTGATAGAGCGCAACGCTGGCCGCGAAGCCGAGAACGATCGCGGCCAGCAAGAGACAGCCTGACAGCATCAGCCGGCCGCGGCGCGTGATCGGCTGGCCTTGGCTATATCGCGAGGAGGTGCCGCGCATCAGGCGCCGGCGGTCTCGTCCTCGACCGGCGCATCGGGGCCGTTCTTCTTCACCGAATCGATGCAATTCTTGGCGCTGGCCTTGGAGGCATAGGTCTCGGACCGCACCATGGTCTCGCCATTGGCCGCCTTGAAGCGGACGAAGGTCTCGCCATTCTTGGATTCGACGAGCTCGAAACGATAGCCCGAGCCGGTCTCTTCCTTCGTCAGATCGACGGTGGCGGCACCCGGCGCATTCTTCTTGATCGATTCGATGCAGTTCTTGGCGCTGGCCTTGGACGCATAGTTTTCCGACCAGACCATGACCTCGGCATTGTAGACGAACTGGACGCGGAACTGATCGTTTGCGCCCTTCAGAATCTTGAACTTATGCACGTCGGCAACCCTCCTGGATGCTTTCCGGCATGGCCCCGCCACGGCCCTGCCCAACAGCTAATGTGTAATATAGAGGGCGATAGCGTGCAAGCAGGGGATGGATGCGAACCCGTGTGACGTCCCACCGGCATTGATCGGCCGGCCGTGTGGTCGATAAGCGATGGCTGTCGATGACGAGACACGCCACCGACCGCCTGGCGAGGTTCGGCATCGTCAACGATCAAGCGGAACGGCCCTGCAGCGGCAATCGACGGATATCGCGAGCGATCTCGCTCAGATCGTTGTCGAGCTGGTGATTGCGATGCGGCAGGAAACGGAAAACCGCGGCGGGAATTGTTTTTGCATACAGCCCGGCATGCGTGGGCGGAACGATGTCGTCTTCGCTGCCATGATAGAAAAGGATGGGCATCCCGGCCGGCAACATGGCAGAAAAATCGGCCCGGGCCACGATATCCTCACTCGGCCATCCGCCATCGCCGATGAATGGCGGCGCAATGAGAATGAGCGCGCCAGGCCTGAATTTCGGCCGTTCGTCGGCCAGCACGGTGAGCAGGATGGTCGCGCCGATGGAATGGCCGACGAGAACGGCGCCGTTATCGAGACCATCGAGCAGCTTCAGCAGCGCGGCTTTCCAGATCGGATAGCGGGGGTCGGCTTCCTCCGGCATGCGCGGATAGAGGACGGCGTAGTCCGAGCCGAGTTCGCGCTCGAGGCTCTCGACCAGCTTGTTGTCCCACTGATCGTGCACGGCTTCACCGGCACCTTGGATGAAAAGGATTTGCTTCGGCATAGGATGGCCTCCCTGTCCGTGTCGGACGTTGCGCACCGTGTACAACGTTCCTGCCCGGCTCGGCGTTGCGATTCCGTCGCGGGCGAAGGTTGGGTGGCCAGCGACTGCCGGACCTCTCCCATCCGATCCAGGGGGCCACTGGCTATCTACTGAATGGTCGGCAATTGCTTCAACGGGTTGGCAAACGGCACGCCCAGTGGCGCGAAATGACGTTCATTGGCTGTCAGAACAGTGAGGCCATGTGCCGCGGCGGTGGCGGCGATGGCGATATCCTCGAAGCCGGGATCATGGGCGCGAGCCCGGTCGAGGATCAGGCCTGCGTGACGCGCCTCCTCGATACCGAAGGACAGGATTCGCCCGGCATAAAAGTGTTCCACTGCCATGAGCCAGCGGCGCAGGTTCTCCGCCTTCGTCGTCGCTTCGATCCGGATGGCGCGGGCAATGCCCGCCTCGATCTCGGCGATGGAGATGGCGGAAAGATAGAGCCGATCGCTATGCGCGTGCATCCAGGCCGCGAGCGCTTCGACGCCCACCTGGCGCTTGGCTGGTGCATCGGCCGAGACGATATTGGTATCCAGAAGATACACGATCAGAGGCCATCTTCGCCGAGTGCACGGGCGGGTTTGCGCGCTCGCTCGGGAATGTCCTCCGGCCCGCCGGGAAAGGCCTGCAACAGATCGGCAAAGCTCGGAACCTTGGAGATCCGCTGCCATTCCTCGAAAGACACGAGGACGGCTTCCTTGCGGCCGTGACGGGTGATCACGCTCGGTTCGCCAGCCACCGCCCGATCGACCACAGCGGAAAGCGTTGCCTTCGCGTCCTTGAGCTGGATTTCTTTCATGCCACGCCTCCATATGACCATCGGTAGTCATATATGAATTGCCTCGCCTCGATCAAGACGAGCGGACGCAAGAGGCTTTGCCTCAACCCCTTGCTGCTTCTCCAGAGCCAGCCAACCGTCCGTCAAGGCAGAGCGGCGGTGAAAGAGTTAGGCTTTCAAGCTTGTTTGTTTTCCGCGGCACTAATCAACCTCTTGGACGGTGACTTTATATCGCTTCTGCTGGGATGTGCCGAAGCAGGCATTGTTGCGGCCAATCTCCAGAGCCAGTGCCTGCTGTCCGCGTGTCGCCCAGGGATTCATCAGCAGCGAGATTACCCTCTGACAGGTTGTCATCTTCGAATAATCCGGCTCCGGTGGCGGTGAAGTTTCACAGCCTGCCAGGAGCGCCATCAGGCAGCTCGCCAGCAAAAATCCAAGTCGTCCCCTATCCCCCTCCGTCGTCGGGATTTCAAGGTTGATGGCAAGGGAAAGTTGCATACATCGTCAGAGTCAACAAGGTTCCGGCCGAGAGATGCCGCGTCTCCGGCGTCTGAGCAAGCGATTTGCAAAAAATGTCGACCAATTGCTCCACCGTGGCCTCTTTGGGAACGCAGGCGTGCAGCGAGGCTTCCTGCAGCCTGGATATGGTGGCGAGATCGGCGCCCGCCGGGTTCTGCTGCGCAAGGGTGAACATACCATCGATAGACTCGTTTTTTCCAAGCCAGCCGGCGACGTAGCCGCTCACCAGATCGCGGTTGGTGCTGCAGTCGGTGTGGATGTCATTGCCTGTGAAAAACTCGGCAAAGCTCTGCGAAGGGGATGACGCCAAAATACACGACAATGCTGCAATAGCGGCAATTCCTCCCTGACGTATGCTTGCTCCCAATGATCCCCTGGATTGTAGAGTTGGCAGAAGTTGCGGTGAGGCGCAAGCCGCCAGGGTGGCATTCAAAGCCTGACCTGTCCCTGTTTTTCCAGCAGCGATAGGAGCCTCTGCGTCCTGGTCACGCCGATTGGCTCGGTGTGATGCCTTGCCTCGACCTCTCCGCTTGCTCTCTTGCCGGGGCCAGACAACGGTTCGGCCAGACACGCTTTGATTGAAGAAGCGGGGGGTTCAAGTTTTGTTTTTGTTTGGTTTCGTTTCAGTCTAGGTCTCTGTAGTGTCGCACAATCGAGGGGGGCGCAAAATTCACCGCCATCTTCAAGACGGATGGTCGGCCGCCGCGTTGACGATGGACGCGCCATCGTGACCTTGCCCACGCCTCACGCGCGGGGACTGCGGTGGCCTTCATGGCAATGGCCGCGTCACGCCCGGCCGCTGATGCCATAGGCGGGGCGCCGTGCGGGCATGGCAGTATCGAGCGCCCGGAATTGAGCGGCGGCAATCGTCCAACAGCGCCGGACGCTGGTTATTCGCGCGCTTCGGACAGCGCGATCACGAAAGCAAGCACAGCGCGCCGATAACCGGGATTCTTGATTGCCGCGAAGTCACGGCTTAGCTGCACAACCTCTCTCGATGACAGAAAGCCGGCGGTTTGGTCGTTGTCCGCGCGATAGCGAGACGCCGCATCGCCGCCGACAGGCGCTTCGTCATCATCGAAAAAGAAGCTGACCGGCACGTCCAGGATTCTTGCAATGGTCTGCAAGCGGCTGGCGCTCATGCGGTTCATGCCTTTTTCATATTTTTGGACTTGCTGGAATGTCACGCCCAAAGCATCGGCCAGGGCGCCCTGGCTGAGCCTGCGCACCTGCCTTTGGAAGTGAAGTTTGTTTCCAGCATAGATATCAGCCGGATGTGGATACTTTGACATCTGCGACCCCCTGCGCATTCTGCCCGCTCAACCACGCAGAAACCGGGCATTCACCGTGATTTCAAAGCGCCTTCGAACGAATTTCGGCGCCGCCATGATCAGATCGCAGCCTATCAAATTCGTCTTTTCCGATAAATTCGCGAATTCGGATAAGGTTGGTAACAC
This sequence comes from Rhizobium sp. P2_G9, assembly GCF_056403475.1. Lineage (NCBI taxonomy): Bacteria > Pseudomonadati > Pseudomonadota > Alphaproteobacteria > Hyphomicrobiales > Rhizobiaceae > Rhizobium > Rhizobium sp. P2_G9. The sequence goes on from NZ_JBFUFK010000064.1 coordinate 27,131, forward strand.
CAATGCACTCCGAAATGCTTAGCGCGGATAGGTTCTGCGTAAACCAATCCATGCAGCATGCCAGTATTATTGTCGCGACCTGCGTGGCGAGATGCCTGGCGCAAATCAAACCGCACCAGGCGCGAAGAACAAGTCCCTCATCATATTTCCGGCATTCCGCCAAAATCGGCGGTTTCACTATGATGGAGATGCCGACCGCCAAATCCAGCCGGTCAGCCATTTGCAAAACAACATGAGGCACGCGAGGCCTCACGCCGAAGGCGCTAGGTCTCTGCAAAGAAGAAAAAAAGGGGAAATTTATTGGCGGGTGCGAACGTTATTACGAGGAAGATGTTTGCCTTGAGAAGGAGGCCGCGTGATGATGAACAAGCTGCCATACAAGGTGGGAGATATCTTCGCTGTTCCGCTCGATAGTGGAAAGGGCTTCTGCCTTGGCGTGGTGACGGGAATGCCCAGAGACGGAAAGGTGTTGATGGGATATTTCTACAGCGACGTCTATTCGACGGTTCCGCGAGGCGATGGAATATTCAGGCCCGAACCGCGAGATGCGGCGGGAATTTGGATATTCGGAGACCTGCACCTGTCCGAAAGACGGTGGCCGATTGTCGGACAGGTCGACAATTTTCATCCCAACGACTGGCCCTCGCCAAAGTTTCTACGGGAAACCATGCATCAATTGGCAGCCTGTTCAAGTGACGGGACACTTGAACCAGATGGCAATGAAGCTGAACAATATCAGGGCGATAGTGTCATGGATGCCGGCTTTGTCGAAGGTATTTTGGCGCAGATAGCAACAACCTAGATTCGGCGCGTTTGCGGCAGCGTGGAGTATTGGAAAGGCTTTCGCCTCGACCCAGGCGCGAGAGCTCGGGATGTGCTTCAATAGATTGGCGTCATTTGTCCAGGCACAAGTGGTAAGACGTACGCCATTGCCAAGCAAATTCAAGCTTTCGCGGGAGGCGCCAATACAAATGGTTTTTCCCTGTGAAGCGTGCTACTTTCAAAGGCGGCACCGATGAGCAAGCTTACTTGCGATTTCGGTCGCCAGATGCCACCTTGATCAAGCAGGCACTATCGCTACTCATTCACTTGCGGGAGACAGCAATGACCGCATTCAATGTCGTGCGTTTTAAAGTCAAGACCGGGATGGAGACCGCCTTCCTCGCCGCCCACCAGAATATTGCCGACAGCTGGCTGGGTCTGCGCCACGCCAATATCATCCGGACCGGTGAAGGACGATATTGTATCATCGGCGAATGGGAGAGCGTCGAGGCCATGGCCGGAAGCCGGTCGAGCATGATCGCCACGCTCGATACCTTCCGGGACATGCTGGAGGATCTCGGCGGCGAGCTGGGCGTGACGGATGCTGTCGCCGGACCGGTCGTGTTTTCGACGAGAGAAAGCTGAGGGCTTTGCATTTCCTTGAGCGTTTGTGGTCCGCGACGAGTGTCGGTTGCGACGCATGATGACATCAGCACAGGCGTGACCACAGGCGAACCCAAGTGCGCGGTCTCGATCGCCATGTTTACGGTGCAGATACCGTGGCGCTGTCGCCATCGTTATGCCAGGTCACGAAGGGGGGCATTGCCCCGGAGCGCACGACCAGAACGTCTCCTTTCGGAGATATCAAGCAAAAGCTGATGCTCGCGGGCGAGCTTGTCCGGACGCGGTCAGCGGGGTAGCTTCAGGCAACCCGATTATCCCAGTCGATGAATCCGCAAAACATGACGATAGTTGCCGACAATCTTGAGGAACTCGAATCATTTGGCCTGTCGTTTTACAGGGTCATGGAATCGTTCCACATCGACAGAACATTCAGCGGCGGCAAACCCGGTTTCGTTGACATTGAGCTGGTGTTGCGAACGCATCCCGGTGACTTCAGGAAACCAAAACCAGGAAAACTGAAAATCTATTTTTTCCAATGCTTTGATCTAAAAACAGACAAACTCCTTTCATTGTCGGGGTTCGAATTGGCGGTGCGCAAACATCGATCGCCGATGCTTGCTGACGTGCGTTATCGCGTGATCGATGCGGAATGGGGAAATCTCGAATTCCTATGCGGCGGCTTCGCCGCCGAATTGCTTGAATAGGAGATTTGTATCAATCAACCTCTTGGACGGTGACTCTATATTGCTTCTGCTGGGATGTGCCGAAGCAGGCATTGTTGCGGCCAATCTCGAGAGCCAGAGCCTGCTGTCCGCGTGTCGCCCAGGGATTCATCAGCAGCGAGATCACTCTCTGACAGGTTGTCATCTTCGAATAATCCGGCTCCGGCGGCGGTGAAGTTTCACAGCCTGCCAGGAGCGCCATCAGGCAGCTCGCCAGCAAAAATCCAAGTCATCCCCTATCGCCCCTCCGGCGTCGGGATTTCAAGGTTGATGGCAAGGGAAAGTTGCATACATCGTCAGGGTCAACAAAGTCCCGGCCGGGAGATGTCTCGTCTCCGGCGTTTGAGCAAGCGACTTGCAAAAAATGTCAACCAATTGCTCCACCGTGGCCTCTTGGGGAACGCAGGCGTGCAGCGTGGCTGCCTCCAGCCCGGAAATGGTGGCGAGATCGGCGCCCGTCGGATTCTGCTGCACACGGGTGAACAGACCCTCGATAGACTCGCTGTGCCCAAGCCAGCCGGCGACGTAGCCGCTCACCAGATTGCGGTTGGTGCTGCAGTCGGTGTGGATGTCGTTGCCTGTGAAAAACTCGGCAAAGCTCTGCGAAGGGGATGACGCCAAAATACACGACAATGCCGCAACGGCGGCAATTCCTCCCTGACGCATGTTTGCTCCTTGAGATGGCTTGATAGCAAAACTGGCAGAAGTCGCGGTGAGGTGCAAGGCCAGCCTCTCGGGCGTCTGGCGCGACGTCTCGCCCGCCGTCGCCGGAGATTTGCCCGCCGGCCGTCATCATCACCAGTCAGCCAAAGACGGAATTACGATACCTTGCGTTGTTCAAGCGGGTACAATCCGCCCAGATAATGCGGCAGCGTCACGATGTCGCTTTTCGGCACCGGCCGGCTGTAGAGAAAGCCTTGTGCGGCGGGGCAGCCGTTGGCCAGGAGAAAGCTTGCCTGCTCGGCTGTTTCGATGCCTTCGGCGACGACGCTTTGCCCGAGGCAGCGTGCGATGGAGAGGATCGCCTTGACGAGCTCGGCGCAGCGCTTGTCGCTGCTGCTGATGAATGACCGGTCGATTTTCAACGTATCGATCGGATAGCGCGCCAGATAACTCAGCGCCGAATAGCCTGTGCCGAAATCATCGATGGCGATCGAAATTCCCATGGATCGAAATTCGCAAAGCGCCTCCAGGGTTTCGTTCTTGTCGCCGAGAAGCAGGCTCTCGGTGATTTCGAGTTCTATCCATTCCGGCCGGCAGGCGGTCTCGCCGAGAATCGCGGCGACCGTCTCGACCAGGTCGGCGCGCTGAAACTGTTTGGAGGAGAGATTGATCGCCACTTTGTGCGGTGGCCGGCCAGCGGCGTTGAGCTCGGCGGCGGTCTGGCAGGCCTCACGCAGCACCCAGCGACCCAGTTCCACGATCAGCCCGGTTTCTTCGGCAACAGGAATGAACTGAACCGGAGAAACCATGCCGAACTGCTCATGACGCCACCTCAACAGGGCCTCCGAGCCGATCACCTTGCCGTCGTCCAGCAGCACCTTGGGCTGGTAGTGCAATTCCAGCGCGCCGCGCTCGATGGCCCGGCGCAATTCCGATCCCAGCATCAGACGCTCCTGGGCGCCGGCCGTCAGTTCTTTCGAATAGAATTGGAAGCTTCCGCGCTCCTGCCGCTTTGCTGAATACATCGCGGAATCGGCGTATTTGACCAGATCATCGGCATCAGTGCTGTCGTCGGGATGAAGTGCGATCCCGATGCTGCAGGAGACGAACAGTTCCGTGCCGTCCAGCAGGAAGGGCGCGTTGAATGCGTCGAGCATCTTTTGGGCGATGTCGGCCAGATCCGGCTTTTCAAGCACATCCGGCAGAAGGATTGCGAACTCGTCGCCGCTGATGCGCGCCACGGTGTCGGCATGCCGTACGCTGTCCTGCAGTCTTCCGGCCGCCTGGCAAAGCAGTTGGTCCCCGATAGGATGTCCCATCGTGTCGTTTATGGTTTTGAAATGATCGAGATCGATCATCATGACGCCTGCGCGCCTGCGGTCCGGCGAACTGGTGGCCAGGAAATGTTCCAGGCGCTCGCCGAACAGGGCTCGGTTTGGCAGCGAGGTCAGCGAATCGTAAAACGCCATCCGGTGAATCTTCTCGCGAGAAGTGTTCAGTTCCGTAATGTCGCGCGCCACGCCGAGAACCCCCGTCGTCTTGCCCTCGGCGTCGATGATCGGGACTTTTCGGGTTTCGAGGAGAATGCGCTGGCCGCTGTTGTCGTGCGTCACCCATTCCTCGTTGATCAGGACACGTCCGGCATGAACGGCCGCCAGGTCCTTCTCACGGAAAAACCGGGCCAGATCGGCATCGAACAGATCGAAGTCCGTCTTGCCGACGATCTCGGCTTCCGATTTGCCGACCATGAGCCCGAAGGCGTGATTGCAAAGCAGATAAACACCATCGACATCCTTCAACCAGACCCTGTCGGGAATGGTTTGAAGCACCGTGAGGAGACGTGTTCGCGCTTCATCTCCGACATGCTGCGCCTCCTTCCTGTCGGTAATATCGCGTGACAGCGCAAGAAATGTCGTGCTGGATGGTTTGCTGCCAGGTTTTTTTGCCAGATATTGCTCGAACCAGCGGGTTTCCCCGTTGGCCTGCTTGATGCGTATCGTGTGGCCGCTGCTGGCCCCTTTTTCATCAGCCTCCCTGATGGCCTGACATGCAATCGCGGCCTCCTCAGGCGGCAGCACGTCGCTGACCGTCCTGCCGAGCAGATGCTCTTCGGTTGCAGCGAGCGCTTCCGGATGCTTCGTCCATACCTGCAGATATCGGCCATCACCATCGAGCTCGAACAGAATGTCGGGGAGGACGGCAATGATCCCCTCCGCGAATTCAAGCGCTTCCGTCAGCCTCTGCTCGATAGGACCGTGCTTTGCCCTGCCGGCGATCCTGCTGGCATGTAAAGCCGCTTTGGCCGGCATGGGCGTGCCATCCAGTTGCGAGGCAGCGGGATATTTCCTGCCTGAAGGCTGCTTCATGAAGATCCCCGGACTGCAGCGGCGGCCAGACGTTTCATGCACCCGGCCTCATTCCAATTTTTAGGAAGCACCGCACAAGTCATTCGGCGGGTCTGGAGGCTTGGTTCGCGCCGCCGATATCCGAACGTCGAGGCAACAAGCGTTTAAGAGTATTAGTCTCTGGGAAGCTTAACAAAATACCCTGTTTTCAAGCACAAATCGTTCTTTTTTGCGTGATCGGGATCAGATATCGGAAAATGGACAGCCACTGTCGGTTTCCGAGACAGCGAAATGGCTGTCTGTTGGAGCGCCGGGAATCTTCGGTTCCAAGCCGGTGTGCCGCGGGCTGGCTTTGGTCGTCGGATTCGCGAAGAGCCGCATCATCACCAAACGCCGTGTCGTCATCCTCGAAAGAGAAGCCAACCGGCACACCAGGAAGATCATTTTAACAGGCCGCCGAAAATCTATGAACGCAACGAACATGTCATCCGTGAAGGAATATGCAATTCAAGAGAATTGACCGCCAGCTAACGGCACAGTTCGAAAGCCCGCAATATCGTGTTTCCTAGATCATCAGGCTTCCCGGAAGACGGAACTAAGGCTCTAAGAAATGTAAAGGTCGGCGCTCGTTGTCCGTGGCGCTTGGAAGGATGAATATCAATCCCGTCATCGTTTCCATAACAGAAGACCAGCAGCGCGTTTCGTTGAAAGTCGGAATAGCCTTTGAACCCAATCTGCCTGGCGGCTCGCTCAATTTCTTTTGGGTCCGCGGAGTCCATGTCAAGAACTTGACCGTCATACCTTGTCATGGCGGTGATCGCTTCCGTGCCAATCGTCAACGCGGTTATTTCGGCCAATTGCCCTAGTACCTCTGCACAGAGATTATGACTCTTTGGCGATTGGGTTTGGGTATGCTTTGGCAAGTTTGGCGCGGGCTTGCTCGGTTGAGAACATCCATTTGATGCGGGCTCCACTTTGATTGCGTCGGTGTTCCCAAGCGGCGACTTCG
>NZ_JBFUFK010000065.1:0-31532 GCF_056403475.1 Rhizobium sp. P2_G9
GGCATCCTGCTGCGCGCCGATAGCGGCTTCTGCCGTGAGGCGCTGATGGCGTGGTGCGAGGCCAACAAGGTCGATTATCTGTTCGGCCTGGCCAAGAACAAGCGCCTGATCGCCGAGATCGAGACCGAACTCGGCCAAGCCGCTGGCGAGAGCCGCCGCACCGGCAAGCCGGCGCGTCGCTTCAAGGACTTGCAGTGGTCGACGCTCGACAGTTGGAGCCGCAGGCGGCGCGTCATCGCCAAGGCCGAGGTGACCCGGGGCGACACCAATCCACGCTTCATCGTCACCTCGCTCAGCCGTGCCGAGGCAGCACCGCGCTACCTCTATGAGAACGTCTACTGTGCTCGCGGCGAGATGGAGAACCGGATCAAGGAGTGCCAGGCCGATCTGTTCGCCGACCGCACATCGGCGGCCACCATGCGGGCCAATCAGCTGCGTCTGTGGTTTGCCTCGATGGCCTATGTGCTGCTCTCAGCGCTGCGCCGCATCGGGCTGCGCTTCACCCAGTTCGCGAGCGCCAGTTGCGGCACCATCCGGCTTAAACTGCTCAAGATCGGCGCCCTCGTCACCACAAGCGTCCGCCGCGTCAGGATCGCCATGGCATCGGCTTATCCCCACCGCGATGAGTGGGAACTCGCGTACCATTACCTCCGAACCGCCGCGGCGCGTTGACGAAACAGACAGCGCACAGTCCACAACAGCCGCTGAATGCTCCCCCCGCAGTCGCCACGGCAGCGGCGCTCGCCCTGTTGACGGTCAAAATGCTGCATCGCGCCCCTGACCCGCCGCGCAAGCACCGACATCGCTGCAAAATGCCAGAAAATCTGCGCATCAAAGCAATTTCAAATCGATGTGTGAGATATCCGGGCTAGCTGCTCTTCCTAACGATCCAGGCACTTTCGACCTCCTCGAACATGAATGCCGCGTTCATTTGCGGTTCAGTGCACAAGAGTAGAACCGGATAAGAGCGGTCGAACAATCCCGCCAATCTCAGGAGAAAATTCGATGAAGAAACTCGCAATCGGCGCGATTGCTGCCGTATTTGCTACCCTATCGCTGTCCACGGTCGCCGACGCACGTCCGAATTGGCGTCATGGCTGGAATCATAGCGGCATGCACCACGGCTGGAACCATAGTGGATGGCGCGGCGGCTGGCATCACGGTTGGCGCCATGGTGGTTGGCATCGCGGACGTTGGGGCTGGCGTGGCGGTTACTGGGGCGGTCCGCGCCTGGTTATCGGCGTCGGTCCCGGCGCGTGCTACGTCAAGAAAGTTCGCCACCTCGACCACGGGCATGTGTGGGTAAGTCGCGTTCGCGTCTGCCGCTAAATCTGGCTCAGCCCGGCCTACATCAAGTCGGGCGCTCGCAGAGGAATCGCCGATAGGAACATTGAGTTTCTGTCGGCGTTGCCGCACATGAGAGATAATCAAGGACCTGGTCAGCCTTTCATCGTTTTCATATGTTTGGCACTTGTGGTTGCCTCCTGTTGTTTTGCCGCCTTGTACCTCATCTTTTTTCAAGGCGCACACGGATATTGAAACGCCGCCCGCAATACAGCGAGAACATCGCCAGACTGCGCCGCGAGTCTTAGCTTTCGGAACATGCTCCTTCAGCTTGCGTTTGCAGTTCATGGGCACCGAGAAGAATGATACTCACTACGTTGTGGCGATGTTTGCCGCAGTTGCCGCAATCGCGTTTGCAGTGCTCCTGGTAGGGGCTGTAGTCGTTCATACTCAAGGGAAGCCATTCTTCATGGTGCCCGGATAGCCTCCCGCTACCGAGCCAGTGGGGCCGTAGTCCTACTCTGACCTCCGTTATTCTCCATGTTTGTACGATCCCCACGGATCTGCCGAACTGCTACCTTCACTGGCCAGGCGGAAGTTCCTGTGCGCGATGCAGGCGCGCTACACTATCGCACATGAATATTCAATTCCGCGGCAACAAACGCCCGCTCCGCCCGCTTTTGTTGGAACCGGATGCGAACGGGACTCGTTGCGGCCATGCCATCAACGAGGATCCAATTATGTTCACACGGCCGATACCGACTGCAAGCGACCTCCAAGATCAACTCACCGACCTCAAGGGTGAAATCCTGGAATTGTCCCGGGCGCTATCTGCCACGGCAGGTGATGCGGCTGATCGCTCCAAGCCGACGATCAATCAAGCCGGCGACATACTTCATGATTTTGCGGACACTGTTCGAGGTCAAGGCCAGGCCTTGGCTGGGGCTGCCTGGGATAACCCCGGTAAGACGACATCGATCGTGTTGAGCGCAGCCCTTGTCGGGCTTGGCCTTTGGTGGCTTGTCGACGCCACGTCCAGCGGCTCAACTTCTTCGCGTTGGCGTTCCTGATGGGTAGAACGGGATTCCAACTCATCATTGGCGCACTGGTGGTGGTCTTAATTCTGTTGGGGGCCTACATTTACCGCGAACAGAGCAAGCCGGGGATAGAGATCAAGGCAAATCAAGACGGCCTCTCGATAAAGAAAAACTGACAAAACTGACGCCTGATCGGCGAAGGGCCGACGCATCGGCGTAGTTACCGAGATAATTGGTCATTTGCGGTTCAGGCGGTTTTTGCGGATTTTCTGGATCATCTTTGCGAAATGCAAAACAGCCAGCATTAGATAGACAGACGCTGCAATCGAAAGAATGGCCATCGTCCCATAGGGAACTTCCGTCGCCGCTCACTTCTCTTTCTTTGAGCCTTTGGATATTCGGGCGGCTATCGATCGAATAAACCTATATACGACAATTGCAGCGCGCTTGATCAGCCGCCATTCCCAGGCACCGGGCCGATCCGCGAGTGGCTCGCGCAGCCGATGCCGATTTATCACCAGCACCGGCAGGACCACGAAAGCCAGGATGAATACGATTACAGCTGCTGCGACAGCGTCTCTCATGCAGCCACGCCTGAGAGCTTGCGGAGCAGAATGGTCCTTAGATGCCCCTCGAAAACAAAGACGGGCTTCGTGTCGCCGACTGGGACGCAACGGAAGCAGCGCCCTTCCCTCTTCGAATTCCTTTCGGGATCGTAGACGATATCCCAGATCAGCCGGCTCTGTTGGGGACCTTCGACTTCGTATCTGCCATCGCCGGCAAACTCGACTATCCGGGCCGATATTTCGCCCTCAAGGTCGGTCCAGATAGCGTTTGAGAGCCACATGCTTGCCGAAACGCGCTCCTGATGACCAAGCGCCGCATAGGCCGCGGTCGCGCGTATCTTGACCGCGATCCCGTCCATCGTGGCGGCGCGATGCTCGACGAGGCGGAGGATGACTTTCCGCAATTCGCTTTCCGCAGACCAGTAATCGTTGAGCGCGGCTTCGAGACCGGACGTCTTGACGGCTGCGTCAATGTCAGTTTCGAACTGGACCGCGGCCTTCCGGAGGCTCCTAACCCGAGGTGAATTGATCAACGCTCCGGACTCAATGCACTGGTCGATCATGTAGGAGTAGACTCTCATGAGGCGGAAGCCGTTGTTTGGCCATGTCGGCTTTTCCATTGCCGTCGCTGTCAACGAAAACTGTCGTGTTGCCGCCCGAAAGGGCGTGTTGCAAACTTTTAACGAGGCCGGAATGACCCTATTGCGGGGCTGTTTTTCATGCTTTGTTAACCTTTTGCAGTCCGAAGAGGCGCGCAAGCAGATCGTTCTGGTCGTTGACGGTCCAGCCGCCGGAAAAGCCAAAGCCTTTCCTCAGCCACAGCATCGCTTCGAAACCCGCGATCGTTCGACGCGCAGTGTTGAATGACTGGAAGCCACCGACCTTCGGCATGTTTTTCTTCACCCGGAAGTGGTCGCTCTCGATGCCTTGCTGCAGATGCTTAGTAACATAATGGACCGGCTTCGGGTGCAGATGTCCATCATCGACGGCCGCCTTGATCGTCGAGGGAAAGGTGTTGGCGCCATCGGTACCGATCTTTCCCGGCGAGAGGAGCGGCTCGTCCTTGAGCACGTTTCGGAAGAAACGCTTCGCGGCATGAAGGTCGCGCTTTGCGGTGAGCAAGAAGTCGATCGGGTTTCCATGCTTGTCGATGGCGCGGTACAGGTAACGCCATTTGCCCCGGATCTTGACGTAGGTCTCGTCAACTCGGACGGAACCACAATGCGGTGGGCGGAACTGGCGCAGCCGCTTCTCGATGACAGGTGCATAGGCGGAGGCCAGCGATTGATGGTGCTGTGGTCGACCTCGAAGCCGCGCTCCCGGAACATTTCTTCCAAATCGCGGTAGCTCAACGGATAGCGCAGATACCAGGTCACCGCCTGCACAATCAGCCAGGCTTCGAAATGACGCCCTTTGAAATCATCCTTCGACTGGCGCTTCAGCTTCTGGGCAATGGCATTCAGAATCATGGCTACGCTCCACTATATCGGGAGCGGAATTTCTATAGGGTTGGTCAACATGCGGTTAACCAAGAAAATTTGCGACACGCCCAGTGGTTATCTTTGGGTGATATTGCGGGGAAGACGAGCCATGCGATCACAAATGGTCGCGTTACATCGGCTCAAAATAGTCGGACAGATCTCGCTTCGTGCGGTATCGTACAGTGCAATCCTTCTGCGAGACGAAAAGGTGCCAAGACCTTAATATCGATTTGCAGCGCACATTTTGCTTGCGTGTCGATTTTCATGCAAAGCCGGCTATTCCACAAAAGCCGGGTGAATTAGTCGCGCCAAACTGCTACGACTTTACATTCATTCCTCTCTTTCGGGCGTACCGACAAATGGATTTCCGATGGCACTTGTGAAAACCTCGCAACTGGGAGCAAAAGGGACCGCAAGTAAAACTGCCACAGTAGGTCCAACAGCAAGCTCCGGAGACAAGCCAGCCGCCTCACGCCGTCTTCAGGACCGGACCCGTGTCCGCCAGCAGAAAGCTGCGGAACGCATCGGGGCGGCCACCGAACAACTGGCGACGGGCGTAGCGGAGGCGGCGTCTGCCGCAGAGGAACTTCGCCGCGCACTCGAACAGATTGCGAGCGGGGCGGAAGAGGCGGCCGGTGCAGCGCACGAGTCGCTGTCAGGGACAGCTCACCTCGGTTCGAGATTTTCCGAGGCACGTTCGGAGGCCGAGGCCGGCCGCAAGCGTACCGAGGATCTCCAGAGTTCGGTTTTGGAATCTGCTGCGCAAATTGATGCCTCGATCGCTGCCGTCGACGCCAATGCCTCCCAGCAGATCGCCTCTGTCGCGGTGATCGACCGCCTGCAGGCGCAGGCGGAAAGCATAGGCGCGACGACTGTCGCGGTCGCCGATATTTCCGATCGGACCAATCTGCTGGCACTGAACGCCGCCATCGAGGCCGCGCGTGCGGGCGACGAGGGCCGAGGATTTGCGGTCGTGGCCGACGAAGTCCGCGCCTTGGCGGAAATCGCCGAGAGAAGCTCCCGTGACGTCAGCCAGAACGCCGAGACGATCGTCGCCGGTGTCACCCGGATTGCCGACCGCGTCAGGGCTGCTGCCTCCAGGGCGCAGGAACAGACGGTCGCGGGTCGGGCAATCTCCGAGGAATTGCATGCGATCCGGTCCGGCCTGACCGCCTTGTCGCAAAACAGCCAGGTGATCCTGATTGCGGCTGTCGAAGCCGAATTGGCAACGCGCGAAGCACAGAAAGGGTCTGAAACCGTTGCTGCCGCGGCCGAAGAGCAATCCGCAGCGGCGGCCGAGGCGCAGCGGGCGGTGCAGCACCAGAGTGCGGCGCTCGAGGAGAGCCAGCAGACTGCCCAGGCGCTCGCCGCGCTCGCCGATGACCTGATGAATGAAGCCGGTCGCGCGTCGCGATCAGAAGAACTGAGTTCTGCGGCGGAGCAATTATCGACGACCGTTCAGGAGCTTTCCGGTGCGGCGGCAGAAATTCTAAGCGCCGTCGAGCAGATAAGCCGCGGCGCGGAGGCTCAGGCTGCCGCCACGCAGCAATCCAATGCGGCGATGACGCAGATCGAAAAGAGCGCCGCCCAGGCTCAGGAAAATGCCGACCAAGCCCGCCAGCGTGCCGCGGAAGTGAAGTCGCTGCTCGCAAGGAACAAAAACGGGCTGGAGGATATCGCACGCGGAATTTCTGCAGCCCTTGGCGAAACGCGAGCCGCGCTGGCGGATTTGAACTCGCTCGGCGAGATCGGCTTTCAGATCGAGCGGACGGTCGATCGTATCGTGCTTGTCGCGGTCCAGACGAGCATGCTGGCGGTGAGCGGCTCGGTCGAGGCCGCCAGGGCGGGTGATGCCGGCCGCGGGTTTGCGGTCGTCTCGACCGATATCCGCAAGCTCGCACAGGACGCGTCTGAAAGCATTGATGGCGTCAAGAGCAGCATCCGCTTAATCCAGATTCAGATCGCGGCGGTCCAGCGGGAACTGGAAATGATCGTGGCGACTTCGGAGGCCGAGATCGCCAAGAACAAGCGCGTCGTCGATCGCCTAGAGGCGGCCGAGGCCGATGCTGAAACGATGATGCGCGGCAATGCATCGATCCTGGACGCAGCGCAGGCAATCCTCGTTGCGGCGAAGCAGGTTCAGGCCGGAACGCAGCAGATTGCATCTGTCGCCCAGGAGGCGAGCGCGGCCTCGGAACAGGCTGCCACCGCAGCAAGGGAGCAGTCGCGCGGCGCCGAGGACCTCGCCGCAGCGGTGGAGGAAATCGCTTCGCTGGCCGATGAACTCCAATTGTCCGGAAGCTGAGGCGATGGCGGACCCCTCTCAGAGCGCAGAGGCCGATCAGCGGCGTTTGGTGTTTCAGGTCGGAGAACAACGCCACGAGATCGATGCCAGCCTGGTCATGGAGGTCATCAGGTCTCCGCACATCACGCGGGTGCCGAATGGTCCGCAATCGCTGCAGGGCATCGCCAATCTCCGCGGCCGGCCCCTGCCGGTTCTGTCGATGGGCAGCATCCTCAATGGGAGTGACACGTCGTCCCGGCACGGCGGAAAGATCATCGTCTACGAACATGGGGGCGCTGTCGGCCTTCTGGTCGATGACGTGCTCAGGCTCTCGGTCAGCGCCTCGGCGTCCCCCATCCAGGGTTTTGGAAATCTTCTCGATGCTGCGTTCAATGTTTCCAAGCGCAAGCCTGTAGAGCGAACCTCCCATGTCGACAGAGACACGGGGGTTGAAGCCGCCGGCAAACTCACTGCGCTCCTGTCCTTTCGGGTTACCGGTCAACTCTACGGCCTGCCGCTCGCCAGCATTCGCGAGGTTGGCGCCCTTGGAGGGGAAATTTCCCGCGTTGCAAACTCTGAGGAAGCAATCGTCGGGCTGGTGCAGATGCGCGATGCCCTTTTCCCTGTGGTATCGCTGGCGTCGCTTCTGGGCCTGGACGCGAAAGCTCCAGTGAACGCAGGATCACGCATCGTCGTCGTCGAATTCGATGGCCAACTTGTGGGTCTCGTCGTGGACGAATTGGATGCCATCCAGCGGCTGCCGGACCATGCCATGGACGCGGTCCCCGATATTCTCCAAAAAGGGCGCGGAAGCGCGGAGATCGAGGCGATCGGCCGGATTGCGGATGGGCGTTTGCTGATTTCCATTCTGTCACCGGAAAGGCTCTTCGGTCATCGGGCGGTCAGCATTGCGATCGAACAGAACATGGGGGTGCAAGCGGTGGAGACGACGTCGAAGCAGGCTGCCATGTTTGAGCAATTCCTGATCTTCCAGCTTGGAGACGAAAGCTATGGCATGCCGATTGCAGCCGTCGACGAGGTGATCCGGGTTCCCGGAGAAGTGACACGCATGCCCGGCGCGCCATCCTTCGTGATGGGCGTTGTCAATCTTCGCGGCAAGGCGGTTCCCTTGATCGACCAGCGTGCCCGCTTCGCTGCGGCGCTCTCGACACAGACGGCCAAAGCGAGGGCTATCATCGTGACCATCGGAGGTCTTCAGGCCGGCGTCGTTGTGGACAGCGTCTCGGAGGTAAAGGCAGTCCCGGTGGACGCCCTGTCTGCCGCGCCTGAATTCTCCACTGATCGCACGGACGTCTTCGACCGTATTGCCCCGATTGACTCCGATGGCCGGATGATCCTGCTGATCGACCCGAAGGAGCTGCTGACGCGGGCGGAGCGGGATCTGATGACCACGATCGCCGAAAACAACATGGTGGCTGACAAATCGTGATCTGCCTCCTCATCGTCGAAGATTCCGCCCTGATGCGGAAATTGCTCGGCCAGATTTTCAGCAGCGAAGGAGATTTCGACATCCACTTCGCCCGTGACGGAGCCGAGGCGCTGAAGATCATTCCAGGCATTCGGCCCGATGTTGTTACGCTCGATATTCATATGCCGTTGATGGATGGACTGGCCTGCCTCGATCGCATCATGCTGGAGCATCCCTGTCCAGTGGTCATGGTCTCTTCGCTTACGGAGGAAGGGGCGGAGGAGACATTGACGGCGCTCGAAATCGGTGCCGTCGATTTTATTGCCAAACCGAGCGGCGCGATTTCACTGGGGATCGACGAACTCAGTCCTCGGCTGGTCGAGAAAGTCCGCACGGCCGCGTCGGTGCGTATTCGACGAAGCCGTCGGCTTGCCGAGCGCTTGCGTCTTGCACAGCCGCTTTCACCTGAAAAGAGGCCCTTGTCTCGCAGTCGACAAAGTACTCCGCCGGCGGCGCGAAGGGACATGAGCAAACCCGGTCTCGTGCTGATCGGGACGTCGACGGGCGGTCCGCCCGCGCTCGACACGGTGCTGACCAACTTGCCGGCGAACTTTGCCTGGCCGGTTGTCGTTGCCCAGCATATGCCGGTCTCCTTTACAGGCCCTCTCGCACGGAGGCTGGACAAGATATGCGACATGAAGGTCAGCGAAGTGACGCAACAGACGAAGCTTGAACCAGGCAATGTCTACATCGCAAAGGGAGATACCGATATCGTCATCTCCACTCGCGCCGGGTCGCTGGTGGCGATGGCCGCTCCGCGGGATCAGGCCTATCCGTGGCATCCCAGCGTCGACCGGATGGTGCGGTCGGCCATGCAGCATGTCCCGGCGACTGACCTCATAGGTATTTTGATGACCGGCATGGGCAATGACGGTGCAGCCGCGATGGCCGACCTTCAGGCAGCCGGAGGATATACAATTGCCGAGGCCGAAGAGACGGCCGTCGTGTGGGGCATGCCCGGCGAACTCGTGCGCCTCAACGGCGCGACATTGATAAAACGCGTCGACGAGATCGGCCCGAGCCTCATGGATTGGGTCGGATGATGGCAACGCCTCCGTTGAAACCGGCAGATGATGCCCCCTCCCCGCTAGCAGCAAGCGACCTGGAGGAAATCTGTGCGATTATCTACAAACGCAGCGGCATGGTCTTCAGCGAAGCCAAGCGCTACTATATCGAACGTCGTATTACCGATCTGATCCATCGGCGGCAGGCGCAATCGGTGAGAAACTATATCTCGATCCTGCGCGGCGACCCACGCGAGTCCGAACTGCTGATCAACAGCTTCACTGTCAATGAAACCTATTTTTACCGCGAGCAGCATCAGCTTGCCTGTCTGAGCAATTCGATTCTGCCGGATGTCATTGGCTCAAAAAAACCAGGCGACCGTATCCGCATCTGGTCGATGCCTTGCTCGAGCGGCGAAGAACCCTATTCGATCGCGATATGGCTGTTGGAAAATTGGCGCCTAGTCGATGCTTATAACATCGAGATCGTCGGCTCCGACATCGACACCGCTATCCTGCGGCAGGCAGTCGACGGCTACTTTGGCCAACGTTCGCTTTCAAAACTGCCGGCAAATGTCCTTGATGTTTATTTCGAGCCGCAGAAGGATGATCAGCGCCGGCTGATCGGCGATCTCAGGGAGTCCGTCACGTTCATCAAAGGCAATATCGTCGACCGGCAGAGTCTTGGCGCGCTCGGACGTTTCGACGTGATATTCTGTCGCAACCTTTTGATATATTTCGATGACGCAGCACGCGAAACCGCCGTCGGCAATATTCATTCGATGCTCTATCCAGGAGGATATATCTGCCTTGGACACACGGAATCGATGTCGCGTATCTCGGAGTCTTTCGAACCCGTGCGCTTCCCGGACGCGATCGTCTACCGCGAGGCTGGGGGCAGCTGAATGGATGAACTGCTCGCACAATTTGCTATCGAGGCACGAGAACTGGTCCAACAGGCTTCGGAAGACCTGCTTGCGCTGGAGACAAATCCGCAGAGCCGTCAAAAGCTCGAAAGCGCTTTTCGAGCAATCCATACGCTCAAGGGTTCGGTGGGCTTGTTCGATTTTGGTCCGATGCATAACGTACTGCACCTCGCGGAAGACCTTCTCTCCCACGCGAGAAATGCGACCATCGTCGTCGACGCCGCCCTGATCGATCCGATCCTGTCTGTGATAGAATGGGTCGACGACAGCATCGACGGCATCTCCCAAAACGGACAATTGTCGGAGGCACAAGACAAGCAAGCCGCTCGGCTTCTCGGTTTGCTGACCGGCGAAATGACCGGGGGTGAAACCGATGAAACAAACGTGGCCCAGACTGACATTCCGGATTGGGCGCTCTCTCTGCATCAACGCTTCGCACCGTCGGGCGCCGAAGAAGCCGTGGTTGCCATACGCTACGAGCCGCATCCCGAATGCTTCTTCAACGGCGACGACCCTTTGGCAACGGTGTTGCGATTACCCGAGGTTCGCCATCTTTCCTTAGCCCTCAAGCAGCCCGTGTCACGCCAGGACTACGACCCGTTTCGCTGCGGGCTTTTGATCGAGGTGCTTTCGGCAGGTCCGCTTTCCGAGGCAGAAGCTGTTTTCAGGCTCATCCCGGATCAAGTGACGCTGGTTTATTTTCAAGCAACCGACGAAAAACAAACCCCTGTCGTCGTCGAGACCCCAGGAGAGCGAACAGCCGACCGGCAAACCAGTACGATGCGGGTCGATTCTGCCCGTATCGATAAACTAATCGAAATCGCCGGCGAGTTGGTGACGGCAAAAAACGCCCTCATGCCGTTGGCCAACGAGGCGCGCGCACTCGGCGATGGCACGCTCGCACGACGTATCCTATCGAGCCATCACGACATCGAGCGTCTGGTTGCCTCGCTTTACAGCGCCGTCACACAAGCGCGGATGATTCCGCTTGAACAGACGTTCCGCCGGTTTCCGCGGTTGGTCCGAGAAACATCGGCTCGGCTCGGCAAGACGATCGATCTGGTCATCGAGGGAGAAACGGTCGAAGCCGACCGGGAAATCGTCGAGAACCTTTTCGAGCCACTGCTGCATCTCATTCGCAATGGCCTTGACCATGGTATCGAGCCTGAGGCCGATCGGTTGTCGAAGGCCAAGACGGCCAGGGGCCAAATTCGTCTGCGCGCGCGCCAGCGTGGCGACCAGATCGAAATCGACGTCGCCGACGATGGTCGCGGCATCGATCCCGAGCAAATCACAACGACTGCCGTCTCGCGCGGCATCGTAACGACAGACCAGGCGTCTTCTCTCTCCGAAAGAGAAATCCTGCAACTGGTGTTCGCGCCCGGCTTTTCGACCGCCTCATCGGTCTCCGACCTGTCAGGTCGAGGCGTTGGCCTCGATGTCGTCAGGAGCTCCATTCAAAGGCTTGGCGGGACGCTCGACATGCAGAGCATCGTTGGATCGGGCACGTCTTTTACCCTGAAGCTGCCGATCACTTTCTCGATGGCGCAGCTCATGGTCGTTGAGGTCGGCGGCGAGCGTTATGGCATACCGATCTCGGACGTATTGGAAACGCAGAAATTGCCGGTCGCTGCCATTCAGGCTGTACGAGCCGGTAGGGCATTCATTCTGCGCGACCGCACCGTTCCCCTTCTCTATCTGGCCAAGCTGCTGCAAATCCCATGGACGCCTCCACATGATGGCGACCTCAAAGTTTTGATCGTCAAGGCCGGCGAACAGCAGATCGGGGTGGCGGTCGACACTATCGCCGAGCGGGCCGAGACATTGACGCGGCCCCTTACAGGGCTGTTGCAAGGCGTCGGCGGAATAGCCGGAACAACGTTGCTGGGCGACGGCAGAGTTCTGCTGGTCTTGAACATCGAGGACTTGGTGCGATGACGGTCAGCTTGAACGACGACATGATCGTCTTGGCAGGAGAATGCGGCATTGAAGAGGTGGAGACGCTGGTCGTCCATCTCGAAAGCCATCCTGAATTTCGGCTTGATGTCAGCGAGGCAACATCGATCCACACTGCACTATGGCAGGCGCTGATGGTCTTCAAACCGAAGATCATCGCGGCAACAACGACATCCCCGGCGGTAAACGGCCTGCTTCAGGATCTCCGCATCTATCTCGATGAAACCCGGCAAGCAGAGGACTGAAACTTGCAAACCCATCCCCATCTCAATAAAGATATTCGGCTCGCGACAGGCGGAATCGTGATGACTAATCGGAGTATGAAATGAACGTCACAGTCCTGGTTGTGGACGACAGCAAACTGGCTCGCATCGTGGCCGGCAAAGCGATATCCGCGCTTCAGCCTGAATGGCAGCGCATAGAGGCCGGCACTGCCGCCGATGCCTTGGATATCGTCAATAGCCAGCAGGTCGATATCGCAGTCCTCGATTTCAACATGCCGGACAAGGATGGCCTTGAACTGGCATCGGAGCTGCGGGCTTCGCATCCCAACATGCCGATCGCATTGATCACCGCAAACGTGCAGGACGAAATCATTGCCCGCGCCCGTGCGCTCAATGCCACATTCGTTGCCAAGCCTGTCACGCAGGATGCCTTGAGCGCCTTTATTGCCGGAGCTGCTCTCCGGCTCAAGAAGGCGGGAGCATGAGCGAGACCGACCTGACGTTGGACGAGCTTGAGCGCGACGCGCTGACCGAACTGGTGAACATCGGCGTCAGCCGCGCTGCCGCGAGCCTGCGGAAGATGGTCAACAAGCAGGTGATCCTGTCGGTGCCGTCTGTTGAAGTGATCACGAGAAAATCGGCCGCTTCGCTGATCGGACAGCGCGAGAGCGAGACGCTGATCGCGGTTCAGCAACAATTCGAAGGACCGTTCTCGGGCAGGGCTTTGTTGATTTTTCCAGAAAGCAACGGTCTGTCTCTGGTGCGGGCCATCGTCGGCGACGAAATGAGCGAAGCCGATCTTCTGGAAATGGAAAACGAGGCGCTTGCGGAAACAGGCAACGTTATTTTGAACGGTTGCCTCGGTTCCATGGCCAACATGCTGCAGCATACATTGAAAATGTCGCTTCCAGATGTGCGAAGGGGCGACAGCAACATGCTTTTCGAAGTGTTGGGCAGGCACGGCGACGAGGGCTTCGTACTTTTTCTCTACATCAATTTCTCTGTTCGCGAGCGCGATATCCGCGGCTACATCGCGATGATCATGGACCTGCCGTCGCTGGAAAAGCTCAAGCAGCTCATTGTCGCTTTTATCAATCGCGTAATGACAGACATTGAATAGCGTGTGGCAAATGAATCTTGAGGCCAATCATGGTTGAGGATGCCGGTGCCCGGGCGGAGGAGCTGGCACGGCTGCGCTCGGAGCTCGAATTGGCGCAGCGTCGGCTGCAACTGACACTGGACGCCGCCGGCGCGCCGTGTGGCTGGGAATGGCACATCACGCAAAAGCGGCTTGTTGCCGACGCCCGGTTTGCAGCGATCACCAACCAGGACCCTGTGGCACTTGCGGATGGCGTGCCCACAGACCGCTTTTTTGCCTCCATTCATCCAGATGATCTCAAGCGCGTGAAACTCGCTGTCGCGGGGATTTTGGCCGGCTCCGAAGTGTTCTCCAAAGAGTACAGAGTGCTGCGCAACGACGGCGGCTATCGTTGGGTCCACGCCAGCGGTCGCGCCGTCCTTGATGAAGACGACCGGCCGGTCAGATTTACCGGGATGCTCGTCGACATCACCGAACAGAAGCGAGCCAATGAACAGCTTCGCATCGCACAGCTTGCAGGTGGGATCGGCACGTTCGAGCACATCGTCGGCTACGGAACACTCAATGTCTCTGAGCAATTCTGTCGGCTGTTCGGTCTGCATCCGACGAAGATCCTGCAGATTCGGACCCTCAACGGTTTGATACATCCTGATGACGATCCAATCATCGACCTCAGCGACCCCAACGGTGTTCAAAGCGAGACGAGTATCGAGTTTCGTGTTCGGCGTGCCGACGATGGTCAGGAACGCTGGCTCGCCCGCCGCGGTGAGTATGTCGACGACATCGAATCGAGCGGTCGTCGCTATATGGGCGTGATCTTCGATATCACGCACGCCAAGCAAACCCAGGAAAGCCTGCGGCGAGCCAACCTGGCTCTGGCCGAAATCGCGCGAGAAAGCCTGCGTGAGCGCGATCGCGTATGGAAGAACTCGCGCGACCTGATTGTCGTGATTGGCACAGATGGTGTGTTCCGCGATGTCAGCCCGGCCTGGTCCGAAATCCTTGGTCACCCCATCGACGAGGTTGTTGGCAGCCGCATGATCGACTTCGTCTGGGCTAACGATCGCGACCTGGTCCGGGGGAATTTGCGGGAGGCAATCGAGCAAACGCACTCCGAACTCGAAATACGCCTCACCCACAAAGATGGATCGCAACGGATCATTTCCTGGATGACCTCGCGGGAAGAGGACCGCGTCTATGCCTACGGGCGCAACGTGACCGTCGAGAAAGAACAGCAGGCGGTGCTTGAAGATACCGAAGCCCAGTTGCGTCAGGCGCAGAAGATGGAAGCTGTGGGTCAGTTGACCGGCGGCATTGCCCATGACTTCAATAATATGCTCACCGGCGTGATCGGCGCACTGTCGATGATCAAGAGGAGGATCGCTGCCGGGCGCCTGGATGAACTCGATAAGTTTATCGATGCGGCCACCACCTCGGCGCAGCGTGCAGCCTCGCTAACGCACCGGTTGCTGGCATTTTCGCGGCGCCAGTCGCTCGACCGCCAAGCGGTGGATGTCACCGAGCTGATCGGCTCGATGGAAGATCTGTTCCGGCGCACGCTCGGCGAACAGGTGGAACTGTTGATCAGTGCACCACCTGATACCTGGAAGGCGGTCACCGACGCCAATCAGCTGGAAAGCGCAATTCTCAACCTCGTCATCAATGCGCGTGATGCGATGCCGGACGGAGGCAAGCTAACCATCGAAACCGCCAATGTCGTTCTGTCGGAGGGCGATCTGGCCAGGGGCGAAACCCTCAAACCCGGCAGCTACGTAACATTGGCAGTCAGCGACACCGGCATCGGCATGTCGCGAGAGACAATTGAAAAGGCCTTTGATCCGTTTTTCACCACCAAGCCAATCGGTCAGGGAACCGGCCTCGGCCTGTCGATGATATATGGCTTTGCGCAGCAGTCGGGGGGCCATGTTCGCATCTATAGCCAGCTCGGCCTCGGAACCACGATAAAACTCTACTTGCCGGGCAGTCTCGATGAAGCGGCCTTCCAGGATGCCACGGCCAATGTGGATGTCAGTCCACCGCGCGGCGAAGGCGAGACGGTGCTGGTCGTCGAAGATGACAGTTCTGTTCGCATGCTCGTCGCGGACGTGCTCAAGGAACTTGGATATCGGGTCATCGAAGCGACGGATGGCAGCCAAGCGCTGCCCATCATCGAAGGCCGGGCACGCATCGACCTGTTGATTTCCGATGTGGGATTGCCGGGTCTTAACGGCAGGCAGCTTGCAGAGATGGCCATTGCCGCGCGCCCGTCGCTGAAAGTATTGTTCATCACCGGATATGCTGCGATGGCGGCCTCACGCGCCGATTTTCTGGCGCCTGGGATGGAGATGATCACCAAGCCCTTCGCCATCGATGATCTCGCTCAAAAGGTCCGGGAAATATTGACTGCCGCGTGACGGCGTTTCGGCGTCGAGCCGGCGGGGCAACGCTGCAAAAGCTTGGGAGCTTCAGCGCGGCCGGGCCTCTGGGCCGCCCGGGAAGCGGACCACGGCACTCCCCTTGGAGCGATCACGATGACAAGCCCAACGCCTCAGGTGTCCTGTCGCGGGCTTTCAGATATCTGAGATATCTGCGGCAAGATCACTCCGTTTTGGCCAGCGATAAGCAAGGCAATCTTCAATCGCGAGGAGCACTTCCTCCCGCCCCCAATCGCCATGCTTTGCGCCTTTGATGATTTCCATCACCTTCACGTCGATGAGATCGCGAAGTTCCGGTATGTTGACAGGGCCGTCATCACGCTTTCCCACAGGCTCAACCGTCGGTCTTCGGTCCGGCAGGTCCTCTGCCCGGGATCGTGCTGGAAGCGGCGGAAACGGGATCGCTCGCCGGGAAGGACGATTCCAGGCCTTCGTCGAGCTGCTCCTCCAGTGTTCCCGTATCCTTTGCCGCGCGGGCACTGCGCCATACTGCAGCACTCCAACAAATCGCAGCGTCTTTTCATCGCCAAATCACCAAAGTGGCGTTAACAGGAAAACTTTGCGACAGGGCCCAATAACCACCAACGCCACCAGAAACACAGCGCAAGAAAGCCAATGGCGAACCACGGCAAGCTGAATGCTGCGAAGGAGGAACGCATTCGAGATCGATATCCCTGTTTGAGTGGCGCGATTTATCGCATCAACTTGAAAGCGAAATGTGAATCGGATCGCTCGAATTGGCGGCGCAAGTTAGAAAAGAATCACTGAAAATTGCGGCTTTTGATGCGCAGGGAGTCGATGTGCAAATCCGGCACCAATATGTCCCGCGCCTGCATCGTCGGTTTCGGTTTATCGCGAGGGTCGAGCGCCGGACTGCCGTTGTGGAACTCGTCGCCCCTGCCGTGCGGCAACCTGAATTCGGCGTCGCGTCCGGAGAGACTGCTCAAATCCGAAGACAGGTCGAAAATCTGTTGCGCAACCAGATGGACCACCTGACCCTCACGCTGAATTCTGCCATTGATCGCAAGCAAGGGCGCGGAGAGAACGATGCTCCGGCGTCGCTCGAATACCTTCGGCCAAACGACGATGTTGGCCACTCCGGTTTCATCCTCGATCGTGATGAACAGGACGCCCTTCGCGGAGCCGGGCCGCTGCCGGACCAACACGAGTCCTGCGGCCATCAACCACCGTCCGTCGCGCGACGACATGGCCTCCCGGCATGTCACTATGTTTCGTGCCGAAAGGTCTCGGCGAAGGAAGGAAATCGGGTGGTCGCGCAGCGTGAGACCAGTGTGGCTATAGTCTTGTACGACCTCGCTGCCGGCTGTCATCGCTTTCAAGGTTACGTCCGGCTCGTCGAGTTCCTGAACTGTTTTGCGCTCGCGTTCGGCGGCGGCCGTCCAGAGTTCGAGCGGTTCGTCGCGCAAAGCTTTGATCGCCCAGAGCGCTTCGCGGCGCTGTAGCCCGAGCGACGGCCGGAACGCGTCCGCTTCCGCGAGCCTGACCAAACTCGCCGCGGGCACACCCGAACGTCGCCAGACGTCATCGACGGACGCAAACGGCTCCTCCCCGCGAGCGACCGCGATCCTCGCGGCGTCCATTTCTGCCAGTCCGGCGACGCGTGAGAATCCGAGGCGGACCGCGTGCCGCGTGGAGTTCGCGATTGGCTCAAGCGTGCAGTCCCATCGCGAGCGGTTGACGCAGACCGGACGCACTTCGACACCGTGCTCGCGGGCGTCGCGAACGATCTGCGCCGGAGCGTAAAAACCCATGGGTTGAGAATTGAGCAAGGCGGCGCAAAAGACATCCGGGAAATGGCATTTGATGTAGGCCGAGGCATAGGCGATGAGCGCGAATGACGCAGCGTGGCTCTCGGGGAAACCATACGACCCAAATCCTTCCAACTGCGAAAACGTCTTCTCGGCGAATTCGCGGCTGTAGCCCTTGTTGACCATCCCTTCGATGAGCGGAGTCTTGAATTTGCTGACGCCGCCGGTGAACTTGAAAGTCGCCATGCTCCGCCGCAGTTGATCCGCCTGGCCTGCCGTGAAGCCGGCGCAGACCATGGCAACCTTCATCGCCGACTCCTGAAACAGCGGCACCCCCAAGGTCTTGCCAAGTACCGCCTTGAGTTCCGGCGTCGGGTAGTCGACCGCCTCGAGGCCCTGCCGCCGGCGTAAATAGGGATGGACCATGTCACCCTGGATCGGACCGGGACGTACGATCGCTACTTGAATGACGAGGTCGTAGAACGTCCTCGGGGCCAGCCGCGGCAACATCGACATCTGCGCCCGGCTCTCGATCTGAAAGGTGCCCAAGGTGTCAGCCCGTCTGATCATTTGGTAGGTCGGCGGGTCTTCCTGCTCGATTTTGGCCAGGTCGAGATCGACGTCCTTGTGCTGCCGGAGCAGGTCGAAAGACTTCGCCATGCATGTCAGCATTCCCAAGGCGAGCACGTCCATCTTCATGAATTTCAGGGCGTCGACGTCATCCTTGTCCCATTCGACGACCTGGCGGTCCCTCATCGCGGCCGGTTCGATCGGGACCAGGTCATCTAACCGGTCCTGGGTCAGGACGAATCCACCGGGATGCTGGCTCAAATGCCGCGGCGCACCGAGCAACTGCTGGGCGAGTTCCAGGGTCAATCGAAGACGTCGATCGGCCAGCGTCAGGTTCGCTTCCTTGACCTGAGCCTCTGTGATGCCCTCCTTGCTCCAACCCCAGACACCAGCCGATAGCTGGCGGATCATGTCCTCGGGCAGGCCCAGAGCTTTGCCGACGTCACGCAGCGCGCCCTTGGCTCGGTACCTTGCGACTGCCGAGCAAAGCGCTGCCCTGTGGCGGCCATAGGTGTCATAAATCCATTGGATGACCTCCTCGCGCCGCTCATGCTCGAAGTCCACGTCTATGTCAGGCGGCTCATTCCGCTCCTGGCTGACGAAACGCTCGAAAAGGAGATCATTGGTCTCGGGGTCAATCGAGGTGATGCCGAGCACATAGCAAACGGCGGAGTTTGCCGCCGATCCCCGGCCTTGGCACAGGATGCCCCGCGAGCGGGCGAACCTGACGATCGAAAACACCGTCAGGAAGTACGGGGCGTATTTCATTGTCTCGATCAACGACAACTCGTGGCGGATCGTCTTTTCGACATGGGCGGGCAGCCCTTCCGGATATCTCGTGGCAACGCCCTGCCAGGTGAACCGCTCCAGCGACTGCTGCGCAGTCAGGCCCGGTACGATGGCTTCTTCGGGGTATTGGTATTCCAGTTCGCCCATGTCGAAGCGGCACCGATCAACGACCTCGCGCGTCCGCTCAAGGGCCTCTGGATAAGCGTTGAACAGACGCCACATCTCTTCCGGGGTCTTCAAATATCGGTCGGCATGGCGTTCGCGCCTGAAACCCAGGTTGTCGATCGTGCATCCGTTGCGGATGCAGGTCACAACATCCTGAAGCTGGCGACGCCCTGGATCATGGAAAAGGACATCGTTTGTCACGACGGTCTTCACGGCCAGGCTGTTTGCCATTTTCGAAAGATGATGAAGGCGGACCCGGTCGTTTGGGCGACGTCGCAATGTGAGCGCAAGATAGCACCTGTTTCCGAACAGCCGGGCGACCTTCCGAAGCCTTACGACGCATTCCTCATCCGCCTCCTCCGGGACGAAGACTCCGATCAGGCCCTCCTGATAGAGTGCGACGTCGTCCAGTCCCAGAATGCAGTTCCCCTTGCCGCCGCGTCCCTTCCCAAGCGAAAGAAGTCGGCAGAGCCGTGAATAGGCTGGCCGATCAGTCGGGTAGACAAGAAGTGAGAAGCCGTCCGCCAGGTCCAGCCTGCAGCCGACGACCAGCCGCACGCCCGTCGTCTTCGCCGCCTCCCATGCGCGGACGATGCCAGCAAGGCTGTTGCGATCGACTACGCCGAGGGCATCGATGCGGAGGGCTGCCGCCGTCGCGAACAGTTCCTCGGCGGAGCTGGCACCCCTCAGGAACGAGAAGTGCGTCGTGACCTGGAGTTCGGCGTATCTCATCCGAATATCCCGTGTACGAACCATTTACGGGACCCGGTCGCGCCGTCGACGCCGTCGCCGGAGCGGAAAATCCAGAGCCGCTCGCCTCTGTCGTCTTCAACGATGTAGTAGTCGCGGACAGCGTCGTATTCGCGGTCGCGTCGCCACCACTCTCCGAAGATGCGCTCCGGGCCGTCAGCGACGCGAACGTGCCTGCGCTTTCCGCGCCAGGTTATCGCGACCGGCGGATGGTCCGGAAGCAACGCCAAGACCTCGATCTCTTCCGGCTTCGCCAGCAATCGCGCGGGTCTCGGCCATCCGATTGGCCAGTCTGCTCCCGTTTCCTCGGCGAGCGGCGGCAGGACCTGAACCGACCGCTCGGGAACATCGCTTGGAAATGGAGCGAGGCGGTAGAGGCGCTGGCCGCGGTTGCCCAGGACGTCAACCAGGGGACCGATTTCCGGCTGCGACTCATCGATGAGATCGGTGGCTTCTTGTGTCTCCCATAGTGGCTCCGCAACGATAGCAGCAAGGCTCAATCGTTCGATCCCAAACCCTGGATCGATGCGTTCTATGCGGTCGCACAGCAGTTTAATGAGCCACGGCTGGTCACGGACTGGCCTGGCCGTGCCGATCCTGAGCGATTGCACGCTGTTGTCGACACGCGTCGCAAGCAGATCGGCGCGTTTGACGCCGAGGGCCTTCGTCTCGAGGACAAGGCATAGCTGCCGAACGAGGCGACGGACATACTTGGCGATCGTCTCTGCCGCTCCGATCGGTTCCGCGAATGAATGGTGCACTTCCACGATCTCAGGCGGCCGAATGGGCTCGATCGGCTCCGCCGTTCGGCCGAACATCTGGTCCAATCGCCTGCCGGGTTCCGGACCGAAGCGCAGAGCCAAATTTGCCCGCGGCAGCGCCGCCAGTTCCGCGACTGTGTCTATTCCAAGAACGCGCAGCGTGTTGACCGTCTGCTGATCGAGCCGAAGGGAGGCGACTGACAGGCGAACCACGGCGTCTTTTACACACCCCGAGGGCACTACCGTCGTCTCTTCCGACGATGCGCGAGCGATCGCGTGGGAAGCGCCCCAGGTGTCCGAGACGGCGGCCCTTGCCGACAATCCTCGGCCACGCAGGCGATTGACGATCTCCGACAGCATGAGGTGTTCACCGCCGCGGAGATGATCGGCACCCTCGGTGTCCATCACCAAACCGTCGATCCCGTCGGTCGTGACGATCGGAGTGTAATTCCTGAGCAGCCAAAGCGCCAGGCGATCGAGGCTAAGTCTGTCTTCCTCCGGGTCGTCGTCTATCATCACGACATTCGCCGCCAATGCTTGCGCCTTGCTCGCCGCCATTCCCGGCCTCACGCCCAAAGCACGCGCGATGCCGTCTGCGGCGCGGACGAGGCGTCGTGACCCTATTCTCTCGATCACCACGACGGGGCGGTCAGCGGGAAGCACGTCCGGTGACATGACGCGCCTGATCCTGTCGATCGAGAGATTCGGAAAATAGATCGAGACGACCCTTGCCATCGCATGCTCCGACGCGGAATTCGCAACTTTCGCCCGCGCGCACTCTCAACAATTCGACTAACCAGCGCGGTCGCCCCACACCCGGCGCTGGCAATGGCTCGGAGGGCAGGACGCTGACGCGCCACCGTGTCGTTGACGCCGTCGGTTGCCCGTAATCGGAAGCTTCGTTCTGCCGACGCCAGCGTCGCAAAGCGATGCCCATTGAGCCAGCCTTTTCCGCGGCAAGGTGCAGACGCCGCGACACGGGCATCGGCAACCGGACAATTTCGGCGACGACCACGCCGAGGCCTCCGTGCCGAAGGCCCTCTTCGAAGGACGCGAGCACGTCCTCTTCGCGGCCTGCCTCGCAATAGATCACCCTCTCCGGGTGCAGTCCCGCCTGCGCTACGGCCGGGGCGAAGAGGTCCGGCCTTGAAAGACACCACAACACCTTGCCTTTCGTCCGCGCAGCGATCCCGGCGGCGAAGAGCGCCGCGGCCGCGCCATCGACGGTCCCCGCACCTCCGCCGGCGACTTCATGGATCGCCCCGTATGCAAGTCCACCGCCGGGCAACCTGTCGTCAATCCCGCTCACACCGAATGGCAACGCCGCCGCCGGCCGTGCTCCTGCGCCCTCGAGCCGAGCGATCTGCTCGCGGAGGCTCTCCACGATGCGGGATGTACGGGCGTGCACCATCGTTCACGGGACCTCCTGGGTTCGTGTGGGGGTCGACGTCATGTCGGCGTAGGAGTGTCTTTGTTCGTGTTCTGTTCCCTAAACATTAGAGAGTCAAGAGCGATAAGCAGGAATAAAATCCCACGTCGTCTGAGCGCGCTCCAATCGTAATGGCTTTCGTGCCATGGATTCGAAGCCGAATCAAAAACTTGTGGGGAATCGCGATGGTAGTGCTAACGCGCTGGCTAAGGCACTGAAAAAGATTCGTTTTTCGAATCGGAACGATTCGCGAAGTGATTCGCTTGACTCGGATGAGTTGAGAGTCGGCAGCGACGGAGTTGGCAAAATGCGGGCACAATGGAAGGGCTTCCTCAGTTTCGGCGGCGTCGCATGCCCGGTCGCCCTCTACACCGCCGTCTCGACGTCCGAGCGCATCGCGTTTTCGACGATCAACCGGTCCACGGGAAACCGCGTCAAGCGCGAATATGTAGACCTCGAAACCGGAAGGCCGGTTCCGAAGGAAGATCAGATCAAGGGTTACGAGATCGACGATGGGCGGTTCATCACGCTGACGCCGGAAGAGGTCGCCTCGGCAGTGCCGGCGGGGGAAAAGACGCTGAAAGTCGAGGCATTCATCGACTGTACGAGCATTGACGACGTTTATTTCGACAAGCCTTACTTCCTGGCTCCTTCCGACCGTACGGCACTCGACGCCTATATGGCGATCCGTGACGGATTGAAGGCGGCGAAAGCGGCAGCGATCGCCAAGGCGGTGCTGTTCCGAAGGGCGAGGACATTGCTCATCAGGGCACATGACCGAGGTCTTATCGCGACGACGCTCAACTATGACTACGAGGTCAGATCGGCGAAGGCCGCTTTTGCGGCCGTGCCCGATCTGACGATCCAGGGCGAGATGCTCGACTTGGCGCAACACATCATAACGACGAAATCGGGTACGTTCGATCCGCGTGAGTTCCACGATCGCTATGAATCGGCCTTGGCCGAACTCGTCAGGGCGAAAATCGAGGGTAAGAGCGTGCCGAAGCGCAAGGCTCCGGTCGCCTCCCGGCCCAGCGATCTACTCGAAGCGCTTCGCCAGAGCGCGGGCGTCGCCGCTCCATCGAAGAGGTCAAGGACGGCAGCCAACGCAAACGCGGGACCTCGGCGTACCAAGCCAGCTGGAAAGGCGACGTCCTCCACCGAGACCACCCGTCGCAAGGCGAGCTAAGGAGGCCCGACAATGCGACCCTATTGGCGAGGATATCTCAAACTGTCGTTGGTTACTTGTCCGATAGAATTGTCCCCCGCGACGTCGGAAAGCGAGAAGGTACGCTTTCATACTGTCAACAAGGTGACTGGAAACCGCATTGCCAGCCGCTATGTCGATGCGGTGACCGAGCAACCAGTCGACGAAGACGACGAGGTCAAGGGCTACGAGCGCGGCGAAAACGAATACGTTCTCCTGGAGGACGACGAGCTTGACAACATTGCGCTGGAGAGCGCGCGCACCGTCGATATCGATAAGTTCGTGCCCGCAGACTCAATCGGCTGGATATGGATGGATACCCCCTACTATGTCACGCCCTCCGACCCGGTGGGCGAAGAGGCGTTCGCGGTCATTCGTGATGCGATGCGCCGAAGCGGTATGGTCGGGGTGTCACGCCTGGTCATTGGCCGCCGCGAACGTGCCTGCATCATCGAACCAAGAGACAAGGGACTGGTGCTGTGGACCCTGCGCTTCGGGGACGAGGTCCGCGACGACAAGGAGTATTACGCTGCGGTTCCCGAAGGAGACGCCGACCCTGCCCTCGCCCCGTTGGTGGCGCAGCTGATCAAGGCGCAGAAGAACACGTGGACCCCGGACATGGTCACAGACCCCGTTCAGGAGCGGCTTCTGCAATTGATCTCCGAGAAAAAGAAAGCTTTGCAGCCCAAACGGAGCGCCAAGAAGAAGGAGGCGGAGCCACCGCCTCCGAACAAGGTCGTC
Source organism: Rhizobium sp. P2_G9 (assembly GCF_056403475.1). Taxonomy (NCBI): domain Bacteria; kingdom Pseudomonadati; phylum Pseudomonadota; class Alphaproteobacteria; order Hyphomicrobiales; family Rhizobiaceae; genus Rhizobium; species Rhizobium sp. P2_G9. The sequence goes on from NZ_JBFUFK010000065.1 coordinate 23,967, forward strand.
AATATCATGGATGCGCTGCGGAAGAGCATCGAGAGGGAACGGAAGGCGGGGTAGCGGACGTGGGCCACTCGCCATCCACCAACTTGCAACTTGAAGGTATTCGATCGCATCCCCCTCTACCCGCTTGACGAACATGGCTCGATCCTATGCCATGCTAAATCGTCCAACAATCTTGCATATACTGGAATTGCTGTTGCCAAGCTCGGGCAAATCAGATTCATGTCTGCATAACGCGGCGGACTCGAAGTAGAACATCGGCAGTTTACGATCATCGAGGCGTTTACCCGGCAAGCCACGGCACGTGGCAAGCCGGATTTTCTTTGCTATATTACGATATATTTTGGAGTCGGAAGGCGACTGCCGGACGGATTCTAATCGCGTTCAGCCGCGCTTGTTTTTCAAGGCCGCGTCAATTCCCACCGATGCCGAACACTACATCCGCTGAAGCCGTCGAACTTCTATCGACAGCTACCCTGAGCCTCGACGTTGTTAGCCATTTCAGCCCCGCACCGAAAAGTTTATGCCGCAGTGCGGCAAGCAGCGGGAACGTCCCCACTTTGGAACCGTTCCTTTCAGCCATGAACAAAGGAGTCGACATGGAAAACGAACCAACCATCGGACAGCCCATACCGACCGCCGTCCTGACGCCGACAGAAATCATCACCCCGCCCGAGCCCATGCGTGACACCCCGCCTATGGATGCACGGGCGCAGCCGGTATCTAATGCCTCAATGCCGCCTTTAGACATATTTACAGAGCTGATGTTCGCTCCAGTCGCCTTTTGGGCGTCGCTTGCTGTATCGTACTTCGAGCTTTTCGGCGCGACCGCGTCGGCGCGGGAGGTTTCTCAGCCGAGCTTGTGATCCCATCATCAGAGAAGGGCGTCGGCGCGTCGATAGCGACTTCGTGGCGGCGCTCACCGTGGTTGAGACGTACCGGCTTGCTCTCGCGAGGCTGGTTCACTTTACCGCCGTGGCCCGCTTCATGCCTCCTCACTTCGGGGATCATCTGCAGGATCAGGGTCTTCTTCATATGCCTGGCGCTGGCGGCTGCAAACGCATTCGAGTGCGTCAAGGATTTCCGCGGTGCCCCACCCGCGTTCCTGCAGATGCATCATCACCTTCAAGATATGCTCGTCCAGCGCCTGCACAAGTACGGCGGCGGGTTCTACAGCGCTTATGGCCATGGTGTCACTTCCTTCGAGGAAACTGCAACGCCTAAAGTATAGCCGCCTTGCCTATTCTTACTGTAAAGTGGACAAATCATCCAGTTTAGCAAGAAGCCGGACAGCTTCAGGACGATCGGGCTCCCAGAACTTGACGAGTATGCTCCCGCCGGGAGACGTCGAAATGCTGAAAGCTTCTCTATGTAAACCTATCTCCAGCAGCTTAGCTTCCAGCGAGGCGATATCAGGAATTCCAGGAGTCAAGCTGGCGACGCAAATATACTCGGTTCCAAACATTACGCTTCTCCATAAGCAACTGCATATATAATGCAGCTTACTCACAGAGGTTCAATTAGGCTTAAAGTAGACCGTATCCACTATGTGTTGAGAACGCGGCTGAGAATAAACCGAGGACTGAATTTGGCTTTTCAGAGATTGGAAATAAGCGTGACGCAACGAGATCTTTTGGCACGCGAGCTAATCTTGAGACATGACCGCGCCGCGGTCATCAAGGCAAAGCGCAGGCCGGAGCGGTCCCCAGCCATCTATTCAACACCGCCGCTAACCGCAATCCCGCCCTCCCTAACTGCTCGTCGACCACCGGGAGTGCCTTGTTGTAATAGGCGTCGTCCAGCGTAGCGCCGTTCGAAATCCCGGCGGCCATGTCCCAGAGCTGCCATCAGTTCAACCATGGCCCGCGCCTTGGCACGTTTCGAAGACTCCGCATGGTCCGCGGTGTCGGCCGGGAGGATTTTCCGAATCCGGGAAGGTCGGGGCAGATCACCTGATAGGACGGCGCGAGCCGTTCGGCGACTTGCCGAAGGTTCCGAAAATCGTGATGCCGAGAACGGTCGAATTTTTGCACACCTTGAGGGTTCCGATGCGCCCCCCAGCGTGGCCTGCCGGGAACAAGGGGCGCGATCGGCGGTTTCCCTGGAACAGACGAAGGAAGGAGATCATTATGGCTCTAAACACTCCAAAGGACGGCGCACCAGGTACCACGGAGCAGTCGCCCCGGTGGGAAGGACCCCAGGCAAACACCCCGCGTGGTTACATGCCCGCCRAGGACGATCCGAATGTCGACCGGGATGCCGCTGGCGAAAACTTGCAGGACCCGCGTAAACGCAACGTCTCCGACGCGATGAAGACGCGCGGCGACAAATGAACCTTACGGGCCRCACGGCCCGCTTTCACWGTTCGAATCGTGGAAAATTGCATTAGGAGAAATCYCATGCCCCGCGGTGACAAATCATCCTATACCGACAAGCAGAAGCGCCAGGCCGAACRTATCGAGGAGGGCTACGAGGATCGTGGCGTGTCCGAGAAGGAAGCYGAGCGCCGCGCCTGGGCGACCGTCAACGCCGAGACGCATGGCGGCAAGAAATCCGGCTCCGGCCGCGGCAAGTCAGAAAATCATGCACCCTCACGGAAGGGCGGTCATCTCGGCGGGGAAGCTTCGGCCAACCGGCCCAAGCCCGAACGTTCGGCTTCGGCGAAGAAGGCTGCCGAACCCCGCAAACGCAACGAACACCACGCGTCTCACTGATCAGACCAACGGCTCCAAGCTCCCTCGGTGTCCCTCATAGCAAGACAGGTGCCGGTGACAGCCGTTCGATGGAAGATGCAGCGCGATGGGGCGTCGCGGGATCGTGTTTCTCAGTGATGAGCTGCGCATGGGTCCGATCCACCGCGCCGAGTTCTTCCAATTCCTCGGACAGCGCTGAACCTCAGAGGATCGGCTTGCCGCCCGTGACTGCGATGACAGCGCCCGATACGTAACTGGACAATGGGTCCGCAAGCATCACGTAGGCCGTGGCCAGCTCGGCGGGTTGGCCGGGGCGCTTCATCGGGTAGTTGCTGCCGAATTTGCTGACCGTGTCAGCAGGCATGGTCGCGGGAATGAGCGGCGTCCAGATCGGTCCGGGGGCAACCGAGTTCACGCGAATTTCCTTTTTCGCAAGCATTTGCGCCAACCCCGCCGTAAAGTTTGCAATCGCCCCCTTGGTCGTGGCATAGGCGAGCAGCGTCGGATTGGGGGCATCGGAATTGATCGACGCGGTGTTGATGATCGAAGCCCCCGCCTTCATGTGCGGCACGGCGGCCTTCACCAGGAAGAACATCGCGTGGATGTTGACCTTGAAGGTCAGCTCCCACTCGTCGTCGTCGATGTCTTCGAGTTCTTGAAAAGTCGCCTGATGGGCGGCGTTGTTGACGAGGATGTCGATCCGGCCGAACTCGGCGACCGCCTTGGCGACGACGTCGCGGCAATGGGCAGCCTCCTTGAGATCGCCCGGTACGAGTACGGCTTTGCGACCTGCTTCTTCGACGAGACGCTTGGTCTCGTTGGCATCCTCATGCTCGTCGAGATAGGAAATCAGGACATCCGCGCTCTCGCGGGCGTAGGCGAGTGCGACCGCCCGGCCGATGCCGCTGTCAGCTCCGGTGATGATCGCCTTCATGTCCWTGAGGCGACCGGAGCCTYTGTAGGACTTCTCCCCGTGATCGGGCACCGGGTCCATCTTCTTCGTCTCGCCCGGCATCGGCTGCTGTTGCTCGGGAAATGGCGGTTTGGGATATTTAGTCATGGTCGTTCCTCGCGTGTCATCGCYGAATTATCGAGTGTCTCCRCTGATCGAAGGAAGYAGGGATTCCAYTTCCTTGCGCCGCACGTCCGGAAGAGAAGCGACGTTGCGCTCCCAGTAATCGGCAGCATCGGGCGGCTCGTTCTCCCACACCCGCGTCGAAATCTGGTTGTCGTCGGCTGCTGCCTTCCGTACACCGCCAAGGGCCAGATACCGCTTCACGAGCGTCGAAGCCTCGGTGGCCGCGGGATCGATCCCGGAGATGGACACGGCGAATTGCGGATCGACAGTCGCCCCCGGCTCCTGTTCGGTCGCACTGGCCAGCCCCAGCTCGGCCAGCGCACGATGCCAATGCGATTCATGTTGTCCATGCGGCCGCCCTTCTTCCTCCCAAATCGCGTAGGCCCGATCGCGGATGCGCTCATCGTCGTCCATGTTTTTCTCCTGGTTGCTTCTCGTCCACCGAATGGAATGCCCAGGGCGCTCCGACGGTTCTCCTGAACCGAACCCTTGTCCGACATCTTCGTTCCGCCGTYTCGTCGTGGCGCACTCGTCGACCATCGCAAGGTCTGCGAAGGCTTTGTGCCGCAGGATCGTGTTTTGCCTRTCGGAGCACCTGATGATCGCCGRGTACGTCGCGCAATGGACACGCCACCWGAGAGACCTGCATCGCCTRTGCGATTTTCTCGACGAATTCGCGGCTCGCTTGCCCCGATTGGAGCTGTCCGAGTGCGAGRAGGCGRTACGGCTGCTCCACATRACGTTRTCTTCAGCTCACRCCTACGAGGMRRCCAMGCTGTTCCCGGSTCTMGTCAYGATGTCGTCGCAAGTGACGAGCGTGCTCTCGACATTCYGCGCCCATCATCGCGAGGATCGTGACGAAGCTCTTCGGATCGCGACGTTGATCATGGATGCGACGAKCCAAGACGACGGCAGCGCTGGGCGGGACCTTGGCATATGCCTGCCTCTCTTCGTGCGCGCGTTGCGACGCAACGTGCAGTTCGAGGAAGCGATCTGCAGGGCGCTCTTCGCGTCCACGAAGTCGGCGGCCGAGAGTYYCGATGCTCCCCGCCGCCTTGCTTCWTGATATCAGTTCACCAACCCTAGCCCATCTTTCACGATTCGCGGCTGATTTGAGCGATTTTCGGCTATTTCAGAGCAAAAAACCGAATTGAATCAAAGGCCTGCTTGCGCGAACGGGCTGTAGTGTAGACCTACTGCCTTTTCGCGTTGCGGCGACGCAGATAGATTGTCGCGCATTATGTTTTGCGCGAGAACCGACGCTTCAAAGACGGCAAGCAACACCGCTACTGGAACATCGTCGAGAACCGGCGCTGTGCCGGCGGCAAGGTGGTGCAGCGACAGGTGCTTTATCTCGGCGAGATCAATGATAGTCAACTCGCTGACTGGAGCCGTGCGATCGAGGCTTTTGACGAGGATGCCCAGCGTTACAGACAGCTTTCGTTATTTCCCGCCGACAGGACGCTTCCACAAGGCGCGGCAGGCTATGGCGTGCAAGTGCGGCTCGATGCAATGCAGTTGCATCGGCCGCGGCAATGGGGCGCCTGTTGGCTGGCAAGTCATCTCTATGAGGAGTTGCAGCTCGATGTGTTCTGGTCACCTCGTCTGCCCACCTCCCGGAAGGGACGAGACTGGCAGAAGATCCTGCAGACGCTGGTGTGTTATCGCCTGATCTGATCCTGGCAGCGAGTGGCGGTTGCATCGGCAATGGTTCGAGCAAAGCGCGATGGCGGATCTGCTCGGAGCAGACTTTGCGTTGGTGGCGAAGAACGGTCTCTATGGTTGCCTGGACAAGATCCTGCCCCACAAGCAAGACCTGTTTTCGGGATTGCGGCAACGCTGGCAGGATCTGTTTGGCGCGCGCTTTGACGTGCTGCTCTATGATCTGACCAGCACTTATTTTGAATCGCCGCCGCCCGACGATGAGCACGATAAGCGCCGCTATGGCTATAGCCGCGACAAGCGCTCCGATTGCGTTCAAGTCACCATCGCGCTGGTCGTGACGCCCGATGGCTTTCCGCTCGCCTACGAGGTGCTCCCCGGCAACACCGCCGACGCGACGACATTGCACAGTTTCTTGCAGAAGATCGAAGCGCAATACGGCAAAGCCGAGCGCATCTGGGTGATGGATCGCGGCATTCCCACCGAAGCCGTGCTGGCCGAGATGCGCCAGGCCGATCCGCCGGTCTATTATCTGGTCGGCACGCCCAAGGGGCGGCTCACCAAGCTGGAGCAAGCACTGCTGGACAAGCCCTGGAAGACTGTGCGCCAGGGTGTCGACGTCAAGCTTCTGGCGCAAGAGCAAGAGACCTATGTCTTCGCCCAGAGCCATGCGCGCATTCACAAAGAACGTGCCATGCGTCAGCGCAAGGCTGCGATGGCTCTGCATGCGCCTGACGCAAATCGCCGCCATGACGCTGACGCGCAAGGAGCTGCTGATGCGCCTTGGCGCCGCACGCGCCAACGCGCCCGCGGCATGGCGGCTGCTCGATATCGATATCCCCGACAGCGGTATCGCCTTCACATTCAAGCTCAATCGCAGCAAGCTGCGCAAGGCGCGCCGGCGCGAGGGACGCTATCTGCTGCGCACCAACCTCAATGGCCGCGATCCCGCCGACCTATGGCAGTTTTATATCCAACTCACCGAGATCGAAGCTGCCTTCAAGAACCTCAAGGATGATCTGCAATTGCGGCCGATCTATCATCAATGCGAACAGCGCATCGAGGCGCACATCTTCGTCGCATTCATGGCCTATTGCCTACACGTCACGCTGCGCGCCCGTCTCAAGCCGCTCGCGCCCGGCCTGACCCCGCGCGCAGTCCTCGATAAGATGGCAACCATCCAGATGCTCGATGTTCACTTTCCGACAACCGACGGCCGCACCCTGATCCTGACCCGGCACACCGAGCCCGATGCAGACCAGAAACTCTTGCTCAGCCAGCTCAAACTTGAATTGCCGCCTCAGCCGCCGCCGCGCATCACCGCATCAACCCCACAGATAATCCGCCACCCAGCAACCACCCTGTAGTGGAGACTTTCGGGGGATGAACATTGATTCTACTCACTTTTTTCGCGAACCGGGAAAGATGGGCTAGGAGGTCGCSAACTCATTTCTTCCAGTCTTGCGTCTGACCAGCCTGGCGCTGGCCCTGCGAATTCTGCATCTGGCCACCACGGTTGTCCTCAACCTCAACCTTCGTGTGCCGGACGCTGTCATCGACGGTCTCGGTGCGCTGGCCTTCGGTCTTCTTCAGGAYYACTTCTTCCTTGACGCGCGCGTCCTTCRAGACGACCGCTTCCTCGCGATGTTCCTCGGCCTCGATCGTCCGGTCCTGGAAAGCGGCGTCCGCATCGGTCAGTGGACGGTCGACRCTGCGACGCTCTACCGCCACGTTTTCATCGCGCARGGTAACGGTCTCGCTGACAGGCGTCTCGACGACATAGGAGCGAACGCGAACGTTGCCTGAGTTAACGTCACGCTTGCCGACGCGAAGCTGTTCTTCGACGACCGGAATGACGTTTCCGTCACCCGAACGATCCGAAGCGAACGCGTCTTCAGTCATCCGGGCCGCCTGCTTGGCGGACGTAGAAAGCGGCGCGCTGGTCGAGTCGGCGGTGTATTTGTCCGCGGTCCAGCCTTCGGCGCGCCAGGAATCGGCCCACTCGTCAACATCGACCGTGCCGTCGTCGTCGAGGATGTCGACGGCCTTGTCATGCTGGGCTTCCGTGACGGCGTCCACCGTTACAAGATAGCCGCCGCGGCGCAGGCCCTCGGCGTAGACCGCGCGGTCCTCGTC